>NZ_JBHUPC010000018.1:0-3381 GCF_042686145.1 Flavobacterium chuncheonense
AATCTATATTGGATACAACCATCTGCACTCGCTCCATCATCAACTCCGCCATCTGATTGAATTCCTAATCCTCCAGCAGAACAGTTATCTGTCCAATCTGTTGTAATAAACGCTGGCCAATCATCATTACAATTCGCTAATTGATAATCTGGTACGTCAACAATCTCTGGAGCTGTCATGTCGTACTCTCTCGATACGCGTGTGGTTTCAGTATCACTGTTTCCACAATCATCGGTGATAGTAAAGGTGTACAATCTATATTGGATACAACCATCTGCACTCGCTCCATCATCAACTCCGCCATCTGATTGAATTCCAACTCCTCCAGCAGAACAGTTATCTGTCCAATCTGTTGTGATAAACGCTGGCCAATCATCGTTACAATTATCCAATTGATAATCTGATACGTCAACAATCTCTGGAGCTTCGTTATCAGGTGTAACTTGAAAAGTGCTACTACAGCTTACTCCTTCAGGATTACAATCATCAGAAGCACTTAAATTTACAGTTACAGTTCCTCCACATATATCCGGCGCTACAAGCGCATCCAATTCTGCTTGCGTTGGACTCTGAACTAAACCAGCACCTCCGCTAACTGAAAAGGAATCCCTCCATGCATCGAAAGCTGCATCTACAGCATCTTGATCAGCATAAAAACAAACGTTTTCAGAAACAGGAGGAGGACAATTTACCGTAATATCATTTGGAGTCTCCTGATTGACTATAACCTGTGCAATACGCTGACAACCTGGAAAAGCAGGTGAGGTAATAATTACCGTATAAGTTCCGCCAACAGTAACTGGTCTCGTTAATCCAACTCCGGGTAAAAGAGGTCCATAATCAAGTACTGGATTGTTATTACTATTATCATTTATATCTGGATCTGGTCCATAAAAATTAAACTCAAAAGCTGAAGCATCATCATCTGGTCCAACACTCGCCGTTATAATAGCATCGGGATCCAGACACGTCAAATCGCCATCCTTATTTAAATTTAATTCGGGGTCAATAGCTGTTCCGAAGATATAAGGACCAGCAAAGTCTTTCTGCTCACTCGTAAAAGAGTCACCTTGCCCACCAGCACTACTACGCGTTTTAACCACCAAACTTCCTAGAATATTAGAACATGGATTTGTAGTAGAACGTTTATCCAAACCAAAAGCAGTCAAATTAATTCCTATTTCTACTAATTGGTATTGCAAATAAAATGGGGAAAGCAATGCATTTTCACCTGCACGTGTTCCCCATGGTGGTCCTAATGTGTTTCCTTCAGTATTTACTCTACCCCATATAAAAGGATTACCTCCTAACGGGGTCGTTGAAATAATTCTTGCATATCCAAAATTACCACTTTGTTCCCCTGTAACAAAACTTCCAGGTATAACATTAAAGGGTCTATCAGGCATCGTGCCTCCCAATTCTGCAGCAACTAAATTATTAAAAGTCGATTGTTCCATCCATACGCGAATACGAACATCAGGTCTAGTTCCACCATTTTCATAGTCAATAGAAATAATAATAGTTCCGGGCGTTACAACATTACCATCACTGTCAAATGTAAAAGCAGTACGTCCCCCATCATTACCTGTGTTTATAAAGGCATTACCTTGAACTTCTACCTTGTCTCTGAAATACTCAAAATCGATATGTTTTGATCCACTCGTTTCACGTAAAGAAGCGGCTGCAAAAGCCCAAAGAGTGTTAAATGGACGTGGATCAGTCATATCAGGTAATTTTGGTCCTTCACCTCTCAAATGGGCATAAACATCAATAATGTCTACTTTTTGAGGAATACTTCCACTCCCTAATGACCACGTACTAGGATTATCGGAATTTTTATCAGATGTACCTGCGAAAATTGTCGCATCATTATTTCCTTGACCTGAATACGTATCTCTACCATATACTCCATCTATCCACAAATAACCATTGACTATTGGATATGGATAAGGAAAAGTTGGAGTTGTAACAGATAATCTTCTCTCAAATGCTACATTACCTGTTGGTGTCCCTGCAGACTGATTTATAACACCAAAACCAGCTCCATCCCAAGGGCCTATCTCTGTTAACAAGCCAGAAAGAGGGAATGTAAATTGATTACTCGGTGTAGTTGACTTTCTTTCAAACCAATCATCAACGCCAACATAAGACTGTATTGATGGATCATCATCTCCAACAGGTGTGACCTGTTGATGATTTGCGTAAGCATCTGCTTCAACTCCAAAATTAGCCTTAACCGCAGCACCTGCCACTAACTGTGCAGATACAAACTGTTGACTAAAAAGGAAAAGAACCAAAACAAGATGCGTAAAATGTTTAATGAGAAAAGTGCAACAATACTCTTGTACACACTTTATCCGAAAAATAGTTTTTTCCATAATATTAAGGTTTTAAGACCGAAATATTAGCAGGAAGGATTTACATAAATTAAAAGGCAATAATCAAAATCTGAATTAAATAACTTTTTGCTATTCATTTTAAAAAAAATTAAGTGTAAATCAATAAACTAATGACAATAAAAATGTCATTCAAGGATCATTCCACGAGTAGTAAATAAGTAGAACAAATTTAGCTATACTTTATTCTTATCAAGTCTACACTACTATATAATACATTCATTTTAACTGTTTTAACAAACAATTAAGAATATCAACTGATTTATTAAGAAGTACATACATCCCAAAAAAACAATACTATGCACGCATAAATTATTTATTAAAAAGTGAATAAAACAGAACTATAAGAGTTCCGTTTTATTCTTCTATATTTATTATTATTCCTAACAAATAATATAACTTTTCCAACATTTCGTTTTAAAATTGCATGTAATCAAAATAAGTTCTTTACCCGTTGTAAAAGATTCTTTTCTAATTAAGTTTACCATTATGCTATATCCCCAAAACAAAAAAACCTATCCGATTTGGATAGGGTTTCTAAAAGACTCGATAACTATGCTCAACTGAGCATTTAATCGTAAGAGGAGGAAGTCCGGTAGACTTTAGGTGTTTTGAGTTTACCCCAAAACAAAAAAAGTCCTTCACTTTCGTGAAGGACTTCTTAAAAGAAAGGCGGCGACATACTCTCCCACAGGACTGCAGTACCATCTGCGCAAGCGGGCTTAACTTCTCTGTTCGGAATGGGAAGAGGTGAGCCCCGCCGCAATAACCACCTTAAAAGGTTAAATTGCTTTAGGCAATTTTTCAAGTAGTAATCAAACCCCTTTTGGTTTAACTATACATTGAACAATATCTTAACATACTGAGAAAAGTAAATAAAGTTAGAAAGTTTACCCCTCCCACATATAGTGGGAGGAATCGTGTACATAAGCTTATGGGTTATTAGTACTACTCGACTATGACATTACTGCCTTTACATCTATAG
>NZ_JBHUPC010000019.1:0-3130 GCF_042686145.1 Flavobacterium chuncheonense
GACCACCAACCTAAAAAAATTGTTTTTAAAATTGAATTTAATTTATATTTTTTAGCACAATCTTTACAGGTTATTTTGATTTCTGTTTTGTCATCACAATAAATCAAATAAGATACAACAGTTGAAATTTCGTAACCTTTAAGTTCTCCATTTTTCTTTGAACAAGTAGGACAAGGTAAGTGTTTAATTTTTTCTTTTAGATTCTTTTTTTCTAATTCAGTAAGTAAATTATTTTCAGCGTCAACCCATGTTATTAAATTTGGGTCGAGATTTCTTTCAATAATTTCGTCTTTTAAAACACTTAAAATTTCTCTTCTTAATGAACGAGATTCATTTTTTGCTAAATCTTCAATTTTTGAATCTGTAAATTTTTTATAATTTGCTCTGATTTCTTCGACTGTTCTCATTTTAAGTAAGAGGTTTGTTTTAAAATTAGTTACAACGTCCCGCCGGCTTTAAGAAGTGGCGGATTTTATTACTGATGTTGACAAATATACCGAAAAGTTTGAAAGAAAAAACCTGATTGAAAAGAAGAAATGTTATCACCAAACCATCCCAAAAAATCACCAAGCCCCGCCATTTCTTAAAACCGCTGTTATGCGATGTGCTTCTATAATGAATTTTTATATAGTTCGCTTAAATTATTGAGTTTTCTGCCTAAAAGTTTTTCAGAATCATTTTTAGCTTTTTCGATTTGAGTTTTGCTTAGGCTCTTTTCTAATTCTTTTATTTCTTTAATAATTTCATCTTGTTTAAGTATGCTGAAATCAATTTTATATTCATTATAAATCAAATACCATAGATAACTTTGGTACAAGTCTTTTTCAAAGTATTTTCCTTCTTTATAAAAATGAGCTAGTTCTAATCTAGCTGAACTAATGTATCCACTTTGGGTGAGATTTTCTGGATTTTGAAGTTTTGCCAATCTTAGAATCCATTCTTTTAATTTAGGAATGTCCTGTTGAACACCATTTCCAGTTACATAGCATTCAACAACATTCCAAATACAAGTTGGGTCATCATTATTCGCGCATTTTAGGGCATACGCAAAAGCTTTTTCAGAATTTTGCTCGATACCATTTCCATTTCCGTAAGCCATCATCATGGCATAGTGACCATCATTAAAGTTGTTTTCAGATGATTTCTTATACCAATTAATAGCTTCAATTGGATTTTTATCTCCAATTATACCGTTTTGAAGAAAGTATCCTAAATTATACTGAGCTTCTCCATTCCCAAGTTCAGCAGCTTTTCTTAAAATCGGAAGTGCCTCTTGATATTTTCCTTTTTGGAGAAGATCTTTAGATTGTTGATTTAATTCTTCTGCAGTCTGAGAAAATGAAGGATGGGAAATAATAATTAATAATAAAATTTTAAAAAATGTCCTCATAGGTATAGTTTTGATAGCATATCGCATAACGGTTTCGGCTATGAACAGTTGGGGGCTTTGTGCCCTAACTTTTCAGTTTAGCACTGACCTTTGGTTTATGTTTATACTTTGATCTTATCACTTTCGCCCCAATTGTTTATAGCCAATGTTGTGGGCAGTTTTTCATTTAATAATTATACACTTCTAATTCATCAAAGTCCTTAATTTCAGATAATTTGATTAGGGCTTCTATTTCAATGTTATCCCAAGTTTCCTTAAATACTTCATCTCCTCCTTCTGCATTTTCATTAGTATTTTCTCTAATCAATTTCTTCTTTGTCAAAAAGTTTATACTTGTTTCACTACTTATTACAACACCTCCATTGCTTTCGTCATATCCAATTAATTCAAAATTTGAGTTTTGAAATCTAAAAATATATCTCCAAAATCCATATCTGCCGTGTCCGTAATGAACTATTAAATTTCCTCTTTCAAAATCAATCCATAGTTCTGGTGGAAAATAAACTCCACCATCTTCATTTTCTGACGAAAAGCAACTGTAGTTTTTATTGGCAAGTTCATAACCTTTCTCTTTTTTGAATAAGACAACAATTCCACGTCTATTTCTGTCAACTTTTTTGTCAAAACGATTAGTGACAATGTTAGCTGTATCAGTCTTTTTGATAATCAAAACACAGTCATCCAATCCATCTTTATTTAGGTCTCCAAAATATTTTTCAAATTCAGCATATCCTTTTGGAATAAAATCTGAAGGTTCTCTATCCTGTGCTTTACAGCCTAGTATAGTCAGTAGAAAAAAGGGTAGTATTAATAAAGATTTTTTCATTCAGTATTTAGCTTCTGGCGGTTGGTTTAAATTGCCCACAACGGTCCGCGGCTATAAGTAGTGGCGCCGAGCCAAAACCAAGCCATTTCAAATATACCGCAAACTTTTGAATTTTTGGAAAAAATTCAGAAGGTTGCCATAACTCGCCATTACTTGTAACCGATGTTAACGGCTGCCGTTTTTAAGGTAATTTTCCAACTATCGGAAACTTGTTTATTATTTTTCTAAGTTGAATATTCATTCTTTGTAAATCTGTTTGATCAAAATCTAGTATATACTTTAATATCGAACTCTTAAACCCTGATTTGTCACACGCTGAAACAGAAACTTCAAAGTGTCCAATTCCATCGCCTACAATTTTAAGTTCTAAATAACTTTCTAAATCGTTAAATACAGCAATACCTTTTAGATTTTCATATAACTTTGAAAATTGTTTTTCAAAGTTTTCAAAATCCACAGTCATAAATTCTGCAATATATTCACCAACAAAATTTCCAGCTTTAATTTCGACTTTAGTTTTAATCCAATTCTTGTCCCAATCCATTTCCGAATTGTAATTGTTATAGTTTATTGGTTTGAGTCTAATGAAATCTCCTGAATCATAAATTTCAAAAAATATTTCTTCTTCTAAATCCATATTATTGTTTAAGCGCAATTTTGGTTTACGGTTGCCGTTAACGGTTTCTGGCTTGCATCTTCGGCGCAAACCTTAAACTCAAAGATAGCAAAAATGGTGTAAGAAAAAATTCGGGACGAATTTTTTCGGCAAGAATACCCAAGACTTGCGCTGAGTGCAAACCAGTGTTAACTGCAGCATAGTGAAGTGAAAAAAAATAGTTTAAAAGCCGAAGAAAGGCGAGAAGTAACCAAATAAATATTCTTTTCGGTAAACAACTGTTGGAACCAATTACAAA
>NZ_JBHUPC010000019.1:3280-18259 GCF_042686145.1 Flavobacterium chuncheonense
TAAGATTACTTCACAATTGGTTTTGCGGAGCAAAATATGTTGCTGTTAACGGTCCGCGGCTATAAGTAGTGGCGACAAGCCAAAACCAAGCCAATTCAAATATACCGGAAACTTTTGAATTTTTGGATAACCGAGCACAAAGTGCGAACTGGCTCAGCAAAATTCGGAAGGTTGCCATAACTCGCCATTACTTATAACTGCTGTTAACACAAGCATTAATATGTAGGAATTGATTTATGAATTTCAGACATGATATTTGAAATTTTATTCCAACTTCTTTTTTCATTTTTAGTAATTTCATTTAGTTCTGAACTATTATAGAAATCTAAACAATGTTTTAACACTTTCCTTTTTTGGTATAAAGGTTTTAAATCATCTGGATATTGTCCTAGAGAGTTGATTGAATCAAGTTTTATTTTTTTTATTTCCTTTTCTATTATAGGTTCCAAAGTTTTGTCAAAAATTGCAATACCAGTAGGATTATAAAATGTTTTATCATTTTCCCATAAAGATTTTTCTAATTTTGGATTTTCGTATCCTTTCAAGACACAAAGACAAAAAGCTCTTTCTTTAAATTCAACATCCCAATTTTTAAAATTCCATTGTTTTCTTTCTTCTTTTAAAGTTTTCGATATTGTACAAGAATTAAAAAAGATAAAGCATAAACAAAATGGAACAAAGAATATTTTTTTCATGAAGTGCGTTTCAATGTTTGTGTTAACGTCCCGCCGGCTTTAAGAAGTGGCGGTTTTTTGTTACTGATGTTGGCAAATATACCGAAAAGTTTGAAAGAAAAAACTTGAAGTTGAGCAAAAGATTTTTGATTCCCGATCGTCCCATTAAGCACTGACCCCGCCATTTCTTAAAACCGCTGTTAGCAGCTGACCATTATGATTTTTTGTAAAGTTTAAACCCTAAAAATTGATTGTCATTTGTGCTTGTCCAGATTAAGAATCCATCACTGTTTTTTTCATAAATTCCATATTTGTAAATATCGCCTTTTACGCTTAAGTTTTTTCTTGTTTCGTTATTGCTTTCTATAAATTTTAAATCAAATTCTCCATCACTTTTAGAAATTAGAGTCAATTTAGAGATTGTTCCATCATCAAATGTTTCAGACCATGTTTTTTCAGTAATATGTACATTCACTATGCTGCCATTATAGTCCTTGTAATAATAGTTTCCTCCTTTTAGAAATGATTTATAATCTATTTTAGATATTTTACTAGAGGGTTTTATATTCAATGTTTGCCAATCGCTTTTATTTTCTTCAAGTTCACCTAACATATCAAGAAAAACACTGCAGTTTTTTTGTAGTCTATAATAAATTAGAGTGCTTATTGAATCAGCTTCTCTTTGTGATGAAATTTTAGTTTTGTCGAAATATGCAGAAAGATGACTTTGGAATACGAATTCAATTTTCTCTTTTGTTTTCATATTATTTACTTTAGAAAGTGATTGACACATTTCTGTTCCAAGAGAGTCAATTTTTGTAATATTTTGTCCTAATAATGAACTATTGCCGAAATAAAATGATATGAATAGGAATAATATTTTTTTCATGTGTTAAGTTTTTTTTTGGTTTGCTGCTAACGGTCCGCGGCTATAAGTAGTGGCGTCGAACCAAAACCAAGCCATTTCAAATATAAACTTATTTTAGAAAATTCGGAGAATTTTCGGAATATTCCATAACTCGCCATTACTTATAATTGCTGTTATGCATTGTTTTTATATAATTCCTCAAAAATAGGATCCTCAATTATTTTACTCATTTTGTCATTTAGAAGTTTGGTTTCGTTTAATTTGTTCTTTATTTGAGTAAAGCTAATTCCTTTGTTCTTAATTAAATTTATAATAGAATCAATTAATCCACCTGCTACAATACTAAGTAAACTTTTTTCTTTTTTTTGATTAGAAATATACAATTCCAATTCTAAGACACTTAAGTTCGGATATTTGTTTATTAATTTTTGGATAAAATCAGATTTTCTTTCGAAACCTAATTCAGACAACATTTTCAAATTTCTATTATGAATTTCTAAAAATTCAGTAGGAGAATTCACTAGATGTACGTTTTCAGGAAAGTTAGAAATAACGTTCAGAGATTTCAATAAAACACTTTTGTTTGATTCATTCATTTTTTCTAAATAATGCATAACGTCCCGCCGGCTTTATGCTGTAGCGGATTTTTTATTACTGATGTTTACAAATATACCGAAAAGTGGAAAGAAAAAACTTCTTTTTAAAGAAGAAAATAAGCACTGAACAATCCAAAAAATCCCAAGCCCCGCTATAGCATAAAACCGCTGTTGTGTGTAGTATTTAATTAATCACTCCTTTCATTTTTTCTTCTGGCCTAATTTTAGATTCAAGTTGTAATACAAATTCAGATACTTTACTAATTACATCGTCAATAGTAGCTTCATTTATTTCAATTATTTTGCCCTCTTTATTTTTACCATTTCTATGTACCATATCGTGTCGGGTTTTTATAATTTGCATCAGGTCACCAATTTCTGGAAATTTAATTTTCAGACTGTCTTGATACATATTTCTAACTTTAGGTAAGTCATGATAGATTACGTCTAGTAATTCCTTTTTTACAACATCTTCTATTTTTCCAAGCTCGTCATATATTTCATTTAAAGAAAACTTTCTATCCTTTATTTTGGGATTAGTTTTTACAAAGTTTTTAAAATTATCTTCACTATTAAAAACTTCAAATACTAAAGTTGAGGATAAATAATCTTCTAAACAACTTATAGTGCTTGAATATATTTGTCTTAATAAAGTTTTTTGGAGGCTATTGTTTCTTAAATCAACATCATTTAGGGACTTTAAGTTTTCAATTTCATTAAAGAAAATATCATAATAATTTGTGGTGCTTAAAATGGAATCTATTTGATCGTTATAATATTCATCGTCTTCTTCTTCTTGATGTTCAATTATTTCAAGAATATCATCATCTTCGACATCATCGATTTCAACGTAAGCATCTCCATAGCCAACATTTATATTGATTTCATATTCTGCCCCACAACTTTCACAACACTCATTTACTGTAATGCCATTATGGGAATCACTTGCTTTTTCTGCTAGATAATTTGGATGTGGAATAGAGTGTTCTTCCGAAACTATTTCTTCACCACATTCATTGCAATTGAAAATAATTTCGATTGATTTAGTACCAAAAGGAAAGAATTCTTTATACCCCATTTTTTGTAATATTACACACAACGGTCTTGTATAACCGAAGTTACGGGTTAATATGCGTTAAATTTCGGTTTAGTACTGGCGTTAGCAATTCCGAGTGGATTCGGACGGAGTCGAATCCGCCGTAATTGCGGTTATACATTGTTGTGCAACGTATTTTCATTGATACCATACGTAATAGTTTGTCCAACCTGTTTTACCTAGCTCAATCAATTCTTTTCCTTTATCTCGTTCATTGTTGGTACTTATTCCATCTTTTTTGCAAGCAGAAATTAGTTTTACAAACAGTTTTCTTTTTCGAACGTTTCGTTTCAAAACAATTGCTTTTGGTTGGCAAGTTTCGTATAGTTTCATTTCGTCTGGTTCGTTGCCAATTACAGAGTAGTAGTATTTGAAAGTGATAGTATCATTTACTTTGAAACTTTTCAAAACACTATCAATGCTATCGTTATATTTTCGCCTACCTTCTTTGCCTTCTTTCCATTTTATATGGTAAGGTTTTAATAATGGTTTTGAACTATAGTTTTTAATGTTAAGTTTTCTGTGAAATAATTTCAATATTATCGACGACATATCATCCATTGGGAATACCTTATTTTTATAAAAGAATTTCAATAGTTTTGGATTGCCGTGACGAAGCCAAGAATTTCTAATAAACATTCCGTATCCCATATGAGCATCAACCACTGCATTGAATTCAGTTTTATTTTTAAATTCAATTTTATCTTTTTCGGGTAGGGAATATTCCATATAATTCAACGCATCATTTATGCTTTTTGGCTTATAATTTTCTGGATATCCAGTATCGGGGTTTTGCCCGATTAATGTCAAACTTGAATAAAGAAAAATTATAATTGTGATTGCGTTTTTCATATGTTGCACAACGTCCCGGGGCTTTGTGAAGTTGGGGGTTAGTTCTCCCAAAAGTATAAATTTAAGATTAGGTTTACAAACACAAAACCAACAATATTTTTAGCCCAAAAGCCCCAATTTTACAAAACCCTTGTTAGCGGTTCGGCTATATTTTCTCTTTTGTTATGAAGTTTAATACTTTATTTCTATATCTAATTGTCTTCCTTCTTCATAAGCTTTTTTGTCCATTCGTGAACCTATTGCAATTCCGATGACCATACCAATTGGCAAACCTATTGCTAATAATCCCAAATTACCAACGCTTAATCCAAAAGCAACTCCAATTGGCACTCCAAAAGCGGATAATCCAAGTACTAACCAAAGATTGCGATAATAATTTTTGGGTACAATTTTAACTTCTTTTTCAATAAGTTTTATGATTTTCGTTTGTTTCTGTTTTACTAATTTCACTAGTTCTTTATCAGCATGAGATGTAGAATTTAAATCTTCAATATCCTGATTAATAGATTCAATTATTTTATGCGGTAATTCCTTGTTTTTTAATTCTTTTAGAAGTTCTCCGAGTTGGGAATAAATTCGACTTAAATTAATGTTATCGGAGATGTTTTGTCTTTCTTTTAGTTCAATTATGTTCATAACGTTCTGTTTTTCCTAGCTGACCGCTAACGGTCCGCGGCTATAAGTAGTGGCGCCGAGCCAAAACCAAGCCATTTCAAATATAAACTTATTTTAGAAAATTCGGAGAATTTTCGGAATAGTACTGAACAAGCCATTACTTGTAACCGCTGTTGTGTGTAGTACTTTATTTATCGAATTCTGATATTTTTAAATCGTTTCGCATTTCTGATATAATTTTTTCCTCAATTTTCTTGAATGGATTATCAGTTTTTAATTTATTTCCTGCTTCAAAGAATTCGTTTAAATTATCTGATTTATTATTTGATATGTGTTTGTAGAATTTTTCAAATACATCCTGGAATTCGCCGCGGATTTTATTTAAATCAGATAACATCTCATCAGAAAGGAAAGGTTGATTAATTGTGTAAAATTGAATATAATCATTTATTTTTTGCATTAATTCGATTCCTTCTTCCTTGTTCCCAACATATTGAAATCGATTTAGTTCTTTCTTAATGCCGTATGTTTTTTCAAGTAATTCTCTGTAAATATTCACTTTTTCTTTGAAAATTCCACTATAAGCGATTTTATTTTTTTCGAGTGATTTTTCGATTCGTCCTTTAATCAATAAATAGAAAATAAAGTTTCCAATTATTGTTATTATTGCTGGAAGTATTTTTTCAATCATAGTTATTTTAGTATTACACACAACGATTTGGCTATGAGCAGGCGGGCTTTAGAAGCACTTTCCTGTCAGCCGTACCCAAAGTTTGTTAATAGTTTTGTTGTTTCGTTTTAACACTGTCTGCCTGCTTGCTCATAGGTTTTGTTGTAGTGCGTTTTTTCTTCCTTCGTCAAACCATTCGGATACTTTGTCCACTAGATTCTTAATTTCAGAAATATTAGATTCTTGGTCAAGTTTAATAAGTTCATCAATTTTTCTAAAATACTGTGCAGTTTCGGAGTTTTCCTTTTTTAGTTCTTTTAAGTTCTTGTCCCATTCCAGTCTATATGCGGTTAATGAATAGTCAGAGTTGGGTCCGCCATAAATTTTATCAGAATCCTGGTCATCTTGTCCATCATCTTCCCAAAAACAAATTGCGCAGATATCCCATGCACATCTTTCTTCAAGAGTCGGATAACCACAAGAGGGGCAGGTGTTACCAAGATTTTTGATGTCATTTCTTCTGTCAGCTCCTTTTAACTTCGAAAGATGCCGATTAAAAAACTCACGTCTTTTATGTAATTGTTTTAATTCTTGGTTCATGTTTCAAATGCACTACAACGTTCTGCGGCTTGGCGCAGTAGCGGCTAATTTACGAAAAAAGTTCTTATGAAAACCTCGAGTTGAAAATCCAGCGGATTTTCAGCCGAAGTAGAGTGGGAGCTATTGTGGCAAACCGCTGTTATACCACGTTTTTCTTTATTTCATTTTCGTATGAAGTGTCAAATCCAAGGTAACTTATATCGCTAAGTTTTACAACTTCAATTTCACACCATTTAGAATTTTCATCAACTAAATGTAATTCGACCGAATTACTATTTACAGATAATATTTTTCCAACAAAAAAATCATTTTCATCACCATAAGTAAATATTGCGACAAATTCAGAAGTTAAACTTTTCAAAGAAGTTTCTAAATCTAAGAAATTTTCTAAGTTTATATTTGATATTAAACTTTGTGAATTATCATTTTTTAATACTAAATAATCGTCTTTTTCCCAAATTCGATATTTTTCAACATCATTGTTTTTAACTATTGTAAATCCGTCAAATTCACAATTTTCTTCATCAAAATTAAGCAACATTACAATGTCTGAGTTCGCTACTAAACACATTCCACTATACACATTATCTGAGTTTGGAGCAGTGTCAATATCAATTATTAATCTTTGTTTGGAAGTATTTTCTAATTTCACAAATCGTGTTTTAAAATGTGGTATAACGTTCCGCGGCTTGGCGCAGTAGCGGCTGCGTGGAACGATTATTTTCTTGCTAAGATAAGATTTTCCAGCGGAAAATCGAACGTGTTTTTAAAACTAGAAGTAGCTATTGTGCCAAACCGCTGTTAGCAGCTGGCTCTTATGAAATCCAATATAGAATTTTATAAAAACCATATTCTGTTGTTATGTTTTTTTCAGGTTCTTTTCTAATATTTAGATTGAAATTTTTGAACTCTTTTTCGAGGTTTATGTATTCATAACCATTGTTGTAATAATTTGTATATTCATTTGGCATATATACGAAACCGCTTTTGGTTGATATAAATTCAATCTTTTCGTTATTATAAATTTCTGAAAATTGAATAGTGTCATCTTTTAAAAGGACAATTTTTAAATTTCTGTTATTTGAAAAAACTTTACCATTTCGGAAATAAATTGCATAAAATTTTTCTGAAGTAAAAGTTTCTTTTCCTTGATAATTGATATAATAGATTTTGTTTGGAAATGTCTTTTTATACTTTTTTTGAGCAACAACAATTAAAGGATAATTTGATTGCTTTTTTTCTATTAAAATGTCATCGAATTTAATTTTGTTATAATTTACTAATGTTTTTACAGAATTATAGACAACTTCATAAGGGCAAAGATTGTCTTTATCAAAACAGGGAAATGAATAAAAAGTTAAACTAAGAATAATAAAGAGTATAAATGAAAAGAATATATTTCTCCTCCATTTTAACTCAATCTTTTTAGATATTTTACTATATAAAAAAGCAAATAGAATTGATAGAAAAATAAAAAAAGGAATTGAAATTGTAAAGATTATTGATGCACCACCACCATCAACAGGAAATAAGTACACTAAAATAGGCGTTAGAAAACCAGTAATTAAAATTATCCAAAACTTGTGTTTTTCCATACTCGTTTTTTACTGCGATTTTTTTGAAGCTTGCTGCTAACGTCCCGCAGGCTTGCTGCAGGTGGGGATTTTTGTTCCTTTAGTTTGTTTATTCCTAAAGCCAAATATACAAAAAGAAGTTTGGTTTTTCCCTAAAACCCCACTTGCTGCAAACCGCTGTTAGCCGTAGTATTTTAATTTCTTTCAGCTTTCTTTTTCTGTCTTGCTTTTTTTCGCAATTCCCTTTTACCTTTTTTTGTTAAAGGACCAATTCCACAAGCAATAACCATTGTCGTTTTTTCTTTAACGACTTCTAGTTTATTTGAATTTGCATTTACATAGTAAAGATTGACTGTTTTTTCTTCCCACTTCTCAAATTCCTTATTAGGATCACGTTCTTCTTCAATCAGCCAGCAAAATGAATTTGCTTCATCTAAATAAGCTAATTCTATATAATCGACTTTTTTGTTTTTAAATTTTTTATTTGACTTTACGATGCTTAGAGCATCACAGGGTAGAGTGAAATTTTCGAAAACTTTATTTTTTGAATACTCTGGAAATTTTTGTTCAGATATCATTTTTCCATCTTTATCAAACTCTAAACCAAAAGCATATTGAAACTTATCTTTTTCATAGGTATAAATTATCCAATATGTAATATTAAAATTTGAAAGTTCGTAAAGTGATTCATCGTCATAGTTTTTTATTTCGATAGATTCTGGGTAATTCACTTCAACTTGATAAATTTTTAATCTATTATAAAAATCTCTATTTGCACGTGAAGTGATAAAGTTTTCTGCCTTTTTAAGTATAAAATCTGAATATCTTTTTATTTTATCCAGGTCGTTTGGATAACTAACACTATCATGATAAATTTTCCCTTTTTCTTTTATTTCAAAAGGGATGTAGTTATTTGATTTAGACATATATGTTCCGCCTAAATCTAATTTTTCAATATCATTACATTGGGAAAACCCTAAATATGAAACGAATAGTAGAATTATAATCCAGTATTTCCTCATAGTTTTTGTAATATTACGGCTAACGGTTCGCGGCTATAAGTAGTGGCGCCGGGCCAAAACCAAGCCATTTCAAATATACCGCAAACTTTTGAATTTTCGGAAACCCGAGCACAAAGTGCGAACTGGCGCAGCAAAATTCGGAAGGTTGCCATAACTCGCCATTACTTATAACTGCTGTTGTACACAGCTTTAATTTTTCAAATAGTACAAAATGGATTTTATTTCATTATCATTTAACTCAAACTTATGTCTGTAAGGTCGATTATCATTTTCTTCTTTTATTTTAATGGCAAGTTCATTTCCACTTTTTATCAGGCTATCTTGATTCTGTATAAATGATCTTAAAAAATCAAATTCATATTTGTCGTCTTTAATTGCATAAACAAGGAAATTATCAGTTCCACTTTTACGATGACAACCTTTACAATTATTTTCAAAATATACTTTACCAATATTAAAAAATAATTTTTCTTTTTTTTCTTTTTCAAGATTTTCATAGAAGTCATTGTTTTCAATCTCTTTTTTGCAAGACATGAAAAGCATCAATAACATGAGATATTTTAGGTTCAGTTTTTTCAAAGTTGTGTACAACGGTCCGCGGCTATAAGTAGTGGCGCCGAGCCAAGACCAAGCCATTTCAAATATACCGCAAACTTTTGAATTTTCGGAGAAAATTCGGAAGGTTGCCATAACTCGCCATTACTTATAACTGCTGTTGTAACTTGTTTTTATTTTTTCATAATTTTTAATTCTGTTTCTACATTTGTTGGCTTGAGTATTCTATCTTTTAATTTTATTTTGATAGTATAAACTATATTATATATTGTCAATATTTTGTCAAGCTCATTTTTCTTTGCTTCAATAACTTTTTTATCATTTCTATGACGATTTATAGCCCCGAATGCATAACTTATCAAAACAAAACTAATAGAAATAAAAATTATAGGTATAGTTATAAATAGTGCAGTATTTAAACTAATCATTCTTTTATTCAGAATATTTGTACAATATTCTACGAAGTGATAAGTGAATATTAGCATTCCAATGCCCATAATTAAGAATGTTATAAAATATAAATACGCCCACTTCTTTTCAATTCGAACTCTTTCAAATTCAATATTTATTAACTTTATTTTATCTTCTAAGTTGTAGTCAAATACAATTTTATCACATTTAGTTTCAAACGCTGGAGCTTTATTAGTCAAACTGCAATGAGTTCCAAATTCAATTTTGTAAAGTTTGTTTTTGCATAAATGACAATGTTTTAAATTTTTAATTGAATTATTTTTCATGTAGTTTATCCAAAATAAGTTACAACGTCCCGCCGGCTTTGTGAAGGCGTGGAAATTTGTTACTGATGTTTACAAATATATTGAAAAGATTGAAAGAAAAAACCTCACTTCGGAGAAGAAAGTGCAAACACTGGCTCTTACAGATACTCACCCAAAGCCCGCTTTCACAAAACCGCTGTTAGCAGCCGGCCATTAATATTTTAAGGTTTGTATTTTTTTATGAACTCTTTTGCTTCACTGAGGTTTTTTGGGTAATTGACTTTTAAATAGACACCTTTTTCGATTTGTTCATAAACTACTTGGAATTTAAAACCATTTTCAACGAGTAGTTTTACCATTTCCCAACTTTTAGTTTCAGATTTTTTAGGAGGTTTGAATTTATGATTTACCAGAATCATTTTTTTACCACATTGAGGACAATTTGATTCAGTATGATTTTTATAGTCATTTCCTTTGCTATATGAAGTTCTACATTCTAAGCAGATATTTTTATATCCCATAATCGATTACAAATTTTGGCCCCGATTTTCACGTTCGATTGGTGGTTTGCTGCTAACGTCCCGCCGGCTTTGTGAAGGCGGGGATTTTTGTTACTGATGTTTACAAATATACCGAAAAGTTTGAAAGAAAAAACTTAAAATAGAGTAGAGAAGTGCAAACACTGGCTCTTCCCGATAAACACCCAAACCCCGCTTTCACAAAACCGCTGTTGTGTGTAGCCTTTATTTTATCGCTTTGTCAAGCCCATCTTTAAAAGCATAATAACAACTTTGAAAAAACAGTTGATTAATATTTTTGCTATTAACCCATGAATATTTTTCGAGTATTGTGTTTTTTAGTTTTTCCTTTAATTCGTGTTCAGTTATTGATTGATTTTTTCTGTCTAAATTATCCAATAAGTTATAAACGAAATCGTTTCCGAGTTTTAATACGGATTTACAATGTTCATTATACGAATCAAGATTTTTGGATTCCAAATTTGGATATTTTTTGAGCAATCTTTCTTGAATAGGTTGTAACCAGTTTTTTCCAAATTCCATTGCAAATTCAAGTCCGTCATTTAAGATCTCGTTTTCATTTATTTCGTTCGTTGAAAAGAATTTTGGCATAGACGACATACTTTTTCCGGTTCGTTTTTTTAAGGTCACACACAACGTTTTGCCGCTTTGCGAAGGCGGGGATTTTTAGCACTAAACTTCATTAGATGCACAAAACTTGAATTTAGCACTTTACTGTCATTGAAGTACGAAACCCCCGCTTTTGCAAAATGGCTGTTAGCAGTAGTTTTTATTTCCGTCCTACGAGCTTGTCCAACCATTTTATTCTGTCTTTTACTATTCCAAATTTTTTCTTATTTGGGTTCCAAAATGAATTGGTTTGTGTCGTTGCAATATTTTCTGCTAAGTCTGCATAGATTTTCGACTGTTCCAAATCACCTTTATACTCTGAAATTACTGTCATTACAGAATACATAATATAATTTTGAACTGGAAACTTTAAAGTGTCTTCGTTTATTTTTTCTGTCAGCAAGTTTTCCACTTTGTCATATAATCCTGTTTTTTCTGCACGAACAACTGTTTCAGAAAAGTTCAAATATGCGGTCGTTATTACATTCGGAAATTCTTTTTCAAAGTCTAGCGATTTTTGAAAATAATCTAATGCGGTTTCGTAATCTTCTCTCAACTTATATATTTCGCCTAATGAATTATATGATTGGCTTTTTTCAATTCGGTTGTCGGGATAGTCTGTCAAGATTTTATTTAAAAGTGTCTCTGCAACCGACAATAGATTTTTGTCCTTGGTCTCAATAAGTTCTATGGCTTGAACTCTTAAATATTGGGCTCGTCCGTCCTTTCTTGCACGTCCAAGTTTGGCGAAGTATTCTTCTTCGTCTGTTTTTGTCCAAGTTTTTCGTCTGTACCAATCTGTCATTGTAGGCTTTTTCTAAAATTACTGCTAACGGTTTGCCGCTTGTAGCAGTTGCGTAAATTTAAGCCAAAAGATTACAAGTACAAAACTCCCTGTGGAATTTTCGGAGAAAATTCCGAACACAAACCATGCCTAGCAATTGCAACAAACGGCTGTTAGCAACAGTAATTATAACTTCAATTGCGGTAATTCAGTGCTCAAACTTTTATTTACAATTTTATTTCTCATAAGTGTCTTTTGGTTGAAATGTCTAGAAATGTTTCTAACAATTTCTGAATAATTGTCACTTTGTGAGTTTGTATTCTTTTTATCATAATTATGGTAAAATACTTTTATTGACTTACAGTTTTTATTTTCAAAGATTGCATTTAATAATGTTCTGTCTGATATTCCGCAAGAATGTCCCATAATATGTACTTGAAAAACTTTGTCTTCAATAAAATTAAATAATTCTCTGTAGTTGTCAGTGTTAGTATAAGCAAATGATTTCATGAGTCTTAAATATTCATTTTCATTTTTCTCTTCAATGTCGGAATATCTTTTATGCATTTCATCACCAAATCCTAAATTGATTGGATTTTCAATGTCATCTAAACTTCCATGAATATTTATAGTTTTATAATTTTTAAGTTTGTCTGAATATAATTCTTCAGCAGTATTTGTATAATTGAAATTTAGGATAAGTGTTTCGTCGAATTTTGACCAATTATTATTATCCTTCCATTTTTTCATTAAATCAGTTCTAATTGTCTTGGCGTAGCTTTCTGGAAATTCTTTAAGAA
This sequence comes from Flavobacterium chuncheonense, assembly GCF_042686145.1. Classification (NCBI taxonomy): domain Bacteria; kingdom Pseudomonadati; phylum Bacteroidota; class Flavobacteriia; order Flavobacteriales; family Flavobacteriaceae; genus Flavobacterium; species Flavobacterium chuncheonense. Next base: position 15,851 of record NZ_JBHUPC010000019.1, read on the forward strand.
ATTCTTCAATACTCTCGGAATCTGGAATTAGTCTGTCTTCAAATAAATGTGCTGTTTTGTCATTATATTTTGAGCTAATTTCAGGATTGACATTATCAATTAAATAGTCTTCAAATTTTTTAGCAATTAAATCTATTTCTTGGTTAAGTTTTTTAATGTCATCATATATACTATTTGTAGAAGGTTGGTCAAGTATTTTAAGAAGATTATGAAAATATTCAATTTCAATATCAACCCAGTTTGATTCTATTTTCCGTGATATTTCGTAAAAAAAATGGTTGTGTAAAAGTATAGCTGGTTTACGATTTATATGTAAATTTTTTTCAGGATGCATTATAGAAAATTCACCAAGTCTTGACGACATATAATTCATTATTTCTTTGAGCGAATTCATATTGTTAAATAAATATCCTGGAATAAGGAATTCAAGAAAATCATCTTTCCATGATGAATCTTTTATTTGCGAATAGTAATTTTCGATAAAATCAGAATATTTTGTTTTGAGTTTATGTGATAAATCAAATCCATTTCCTAAAATAATAAGTCTATTTATCATTAATAATGTTATTGGTTCTGAAATTATTGTTGCTAACGTTTCGCAGCTACAAGAAGTTGCGTACTTCATTCACTGACAATTACAAATATAAAAAAACTTTGATTCAACAATTACCATTTCTGATAAATCCCATGCCTAGCAATTTCTTGTAACTGCTGTTGTGTGCTGTTTTTATTTTGAAATTGAATTTGATTTGAATGAATTAATTATTGGTGTCATTCGACCTACAAGTTTATCTTTATAGCCTAAGTTTGTCCACGACATTATTTGATAAAGGTTTTTTTCGTCTTCCAGAATGGCATATCTGTAATATACTCCTTTTCCATCTTCTAAATCTTTTCCGCTCATTGAAAAAACAATGGCATTACAAGAATTTATTTTGGTAACACCATAATCGAAGGTTTTAAAATTATCTGTAATTTCATCAAAATGATTAGTAATTACTTTGTAATACCCAAACAAGCTCGGAGATACTTTATGAACGCCCATTTTTATTCCATTTTGAAAACCTTCTTTTGTTTCTTCTAGCACGATAAAATGCAGATCTTCTTCCGGTTTTTTATACTGAACTTTAGCTAATTCATTCATTGTAGTAGTTCTTTCAAAATCGAAAGGTGCTTCTATTGAGTAATTTTCTGTAAAAATTCTATCATTGTCATTTTCGCTTTTCTTGCACGAAAAAATAGAAGTTAGAAATATTAAGATGATAACTTTTTTTAAGCACATTAGTTTATGTTTTTTGTTTTTAATTGTCTAATTATCAGTTCAGTTTCTCGAAAATAGCACACAACGGTCTCGGCTATGAGTAGTTGCTTGGGTTAGCGATTGCCTTTGCAAGTACACACCAAACTGAAAATCCGCGAGGATTTTCAGAAGTAGCCGAGAACAAGCAATTACTTATAGCCATTGTTGTAAAACGTATTTATTTATTCAAAAGTTTGGTTGCTTCCCAAACATATTCTTTTCCAAATTCTCCAAAATAACTAATAAAATTTCCGTCTTTTGAAATCACAACAAAACTGCTACAAGGATAATGATATTTGAAAAATAGTCTTTCAATTGTTCCTTCAGGATCCTTATACCAATTATTTATAAATCCAGCAAATCTCTTCAAACCATCATCATCTTTATAAATATAAATAGGTTTGATTTGGGCAATTTTGTTAATACCATCTTCTAAATCTCTATACCAAGTTTTTCTTAATTCTTTTGATGCAGAACCACTTGAATTACAAGGGTCTTTTCCTGGGTAGTAAATTATAACTATTGGTTTAGTAGAATCTAATTCTTGTTTTATTTCTTTCTCAATTAACGATTCCAATAAAGCTTTATTTGTTATTTTTCCACGTTTTTCTCTTAAAGTCAATTTTTTATGATTTGTAGAATCTCCGGGAATATCTAACAATTTGTTTGTAGAACAAATTTGCTCGAATTTAGATTTACTTATTTCTACATTATTTTCATCGAAATATCTTGTCTTATCTGTTGCAGTTTTAGTGGCTGAACAAGAGTAAATTAAAATTCCGATTATAAATGTTAGTAGGATTTTTTTCATATGTTTTACAACGGTTCGCGGCTATAAGTAGTGGCGCTGAGCCAATACCAAGCCAAAACAAATATAGACTTATTTTAGAAAATTGGAAGAATTTTCGGAATAGTACTGACCAAGCCATTACTTGTAACCGTTGTTGTAACTAGTTTTTTTATTCAAAGTCCCTATTCACAAATTTTATCAATGGTATTAAAACATCATTTTCCATTCCTTCAAGTCTAAAAATTCCGTTGTTTTTGTCAATAAATGTGTCAATTATTCTATTACTTATTTTTTCTTTATAAAATAAAAAATTTATGAA
>NZ_JBHUPC010000020.1:0-708 GCF_042686145.1 Flavobacterium chuncheonense
CAATGCATCTGGACAACTTCCTGTTCCTGCAATAAAGTAAGATATTGTCGCCGTTCCAGGTCCTACTCCTGTAATATTTCCTGTTGCATCTACTGTGGCAACTGACCCATTACTTGATGACCAAACTCCTCCTGCATCGCCACTACTTGTAAATGTAGTTCCACTTCCCTCACATATCTCTTGATTTCCGCTTAATGTTCCTGCTACTGGTGCTCTTGTCACCGTCACAGTTAATGTTGCAGTATCATCTGGACAACTTCCTAAACCTGCAACTGTATAAGATATTGTTGCTGTTCCGGCTGAAACTCCAGTTACTAATCCTGAAGCGTCAACTGTAGCTACTGCTGTATTATTTGATGACCAAACACCACCTGTATCTCCATTACTCGTAAATAATGTAGTATCTGACTCACAAATTCCTTGTATTCCACTTAATGTTCCTGCTGTAGGAGTAACTGCAACTGTTACATCTAAAGAAGATGAAGTGTCTACACATCCTCCTGTACCTAGAACCGTATATGTAATTGTTGCTGTACCGGCTGAAACTCCTGTAATAATTCCTGAAGCATCAACTGTAGCGATTGCTACATTACTTGAACTCCATGTTCCTCCAGCATCACCATTGCTAGCAAATGTTGTTGTATCACCTACACAAATTCCTTGTGTTCCACTCAATGTTCCTGCATTTGGTGGCGTAGTAACGGTTAC
>NZ_JBHUPC010000020.1:718-124273 GCF_042686145.1 Flavobacterium chuncheonense
GCCTGTTCCTAAAACTGTGTATGTAATGGTAGCTGTACCAGCTGAAACTCCTGTAATAACTCCCGTAGTTGTATCTACTGTTGCAATTGTTGCATCTCCTGAACTAAATGTTCCTCCTGCATCACCATTACTTGTATATGTTGTAGTACCAGCAATACAAATTGCTTGATTTCCACTCAATACTCCTGCATTTGGTGGTGTAGTAACGGTTACATCTAATGTCGTGAAAGTATCAGCACATCCCCCTGTTCCTAAAACGGTATACGTAATTGTTGCTGTACCGGCTGAAACTCCTGTAATAACTCCCGTAGTTGTATCAACTGTTGCAACTGCTGTATTATTAGAACTAAATGTTCCACCTGCATCACCATCACTCATAAATGTCGTAGTACCTGCAATACAGATTGCTTGATTTCCACTTAACACACCTGCATTTGGTGGTGTAGTAACGGTTACATCTAATGTAGTGAAAGTATCTGCACATCCGCCTGTTCCTAAAACTGTGTATGTAATGGTAGCCGTACCGGCTGAAACTCCTGTAATAACTCCCGTAGTTGTATCAACTGTTGCAACTGCTGTATTATTAGAACTAAATGTTCCACCTGCATCACCATCACTCATAAATGTCGTAGTACCTGCAATACAGATTGCTTGGTTTCCACTTAACACACCTGCATTTGGTGGTGTAGTAACGGTTACATCTAATGTAGTGAAAGCATCAGCACATCCTCCTGTTCCTAAAACGGTGTATGTAATGGTAGCTGTACCGGCTGAAACACCTGTAATAACTCCCGTAGTTGTATCTACTGTTGCAATTGTTGCATCTCCTGAACTAAATGTTCCCCCAGCATTACCATTACTTGTATATGTTGTAGTACCAGCAATACAAATTGCTTGATTTCCACTCAATACTCCTGCATTTGGTGGTGTAGTAACGGTTACATCTAATGTAGTGAAAGTATCTGCACATCCGCCTGTTCCTAAAACGGTGTATGTAATGGTTGCTGTACCGGCTGAAACTCCTGTAATAACTCCCGTAGTTGTATCTACTGTTGCTATTGAAGTATCAGCTGAAGTAAAACTTCCACCTGTATCACCATCACTCACAAATGTTGTAGTGCCTGCAATACAAATTGCTTGGTTTCCACTCAATACTCCTGCATTTGGTGGCGTAGTAACGGTTACATCTAATGTAGTGAAAGTATCTGCACATCCTCCTGTTCCTAAAACGGTGTATGTAATGGTAGCTGTACCGGCTGAAACTCCTGTAATAATTCCTGAAGCATCAACTGTTGCGATTGTTGTATCGCCTGAACTAAATGTTCCTCCTGTGTCTCCATCACTCACAAATGTTGTAGTACCTGCAACACAGATTGCTTGGTTTCCTGTTAAAGCTCCTGCATTTGGTGGTGTAGTAACGGTTACATCTAATGTAGATACAACATCCAAACACCCACCCGTTCCAGTAACTGTATAATTAATTGCAGTAATTCCTGCTGAAACTCCTGTAATTACACCTGTAGAAGCATCAACAGTTGCAATAGACGGATCTACTGAACTCCATGTTCCTCCTGCATCTCCATCACTTACAAATGTTGTAGTACCTCCAATACAAATCGCTTGAATACCACTTACCATTCCTGCATTTGGTGGTGTAGTAACGGTAACATCAATTGTTGAAGAATCCGCAGGACAACTTCCTACAGCTGCTAGATAATATGTAATAGTTGCTGTTCCAGCAGAAACTCCTGTAACAATTCCTGTTGCTGTATCAACTGTTGCAATAGCTGTATTACTTGAACTCCAAGTTCCTCCAGCATCACCATCACTCACAAACGTGGTTGTACCTGCAACACAAATTGCTTGATTTCCGGCTATTGTTCCCGCATTAGATAAAGCCCTAACATCTATTGTTCCTTGTTGAGATACATCAGCTGTACATCCTGAAGTTGTAACTGTATAATTAAACACCCCTGATTCAGTAGGAGTACCACTAATTGTTAAGGTAAAATCTGTAGGATTAAAAACGCTTGTTAAACCTAAAGGCAACCCTGTAACAGTCGCTCCTGTAGCTTCTCCTCCTGCTGTATATACAATATCTACGATAGCATCAGTCAAACAAATAATTTGATTGTCTGTACCAACAGCAGAAGTTAAATCTAACTCACATAATGGTGGACAATCCTCTGTTAAACTTATAAAATCAAAATTACCACAAACACCTGCAAGCACCTCAATTCCAATCATAGTATTTCCAGACCATACAAAATTTGTTGGATCTGTAATTGGGTTTCCTATCTCATCTACATAGTTAAAAACAAAGGTATTTGGATCGTTTGGAGCTACAATTCCCGCCTCTAATTGTGTTAAATCGAACGGATTTGTAGTTGTTCCACAATAAAGAACATTTCCAGGACTATTAAAAGGCACTGAACCATTAAAAGTTACCTCTATTTCATCAGTTGCAACGTCTGAACATCCAGGACGAATAACTTCAACTGAATAAGTTCCAGATGCTGTAACATTTAAGGTGTTAGTTGTTGTAGTTGCAAAAGGTGTAGTACCTCCATTAAAATACCAAGTATAGGTAGGAGTACCAGCAGTTGTAGGGGCTTGATTAAACTCAGCTACTAAATCAACATTGGTAACATTCCCACAAAAGAAACGATCTGGACCTAAATCGACACCACAAACAACATCACATGAGATTTGACCTGATGAAGGAGTAACTCCTGTTTGATTGATTGTAAATGTTCCTGCTTGTCCACTAAAATTTGTCACCAAAAGTAAATAGGTTTCTCCTTCTTGAGCATTAGGTATATGGATTGTTTCATTAAATGTAGAAGAATAACTTGCATCAACAAGATTACACGGTCCTGTATAAGTAGTTCCTGGAAAACCAGACAAACTGTTACAAATTGCAGATAAATTATTATTTGGAAATGGTCCCCATAACGCAAAGTCAACATCGATACCGTTACCTGAGTTGTTAAATTGTTGTAAATTCAATTCAATAGGACCAGACTGACCAATTGTTAAGGTAAACCATGCGGGTCTTGGAGTAGAACCAAGTGAACCATTATTACCATGGCTATTACTTCCTCCACATCCTGTAATATTACCATATCCTGTTTGATTTCCTCCAACAGTACCTGTATTAGTATTAAGATATGGACCACCTTGTCCTGAACACATTGCTGAAGCTGTTGCACAATCGGGTGATTGTGAAAATACAAAAACAGAAAACAGCAATGAAAATACTAGTAAAATTTTTTTCATCTTCAATTTTAGTTTATGTATGAAAAGTACTTCCAATCTGAAATCTCCTCACAATTTGAAACAATTCTAACTCTATATTTAAAACACTTCGCCATCATTTCGATGTGCTTTAATGTAATACTATTTTTTGTTTTAAAATTTTTATCTGAACTAGAAATCAAAATAGATTCTTTGAATTCTCTAGCAGTCTCACCATTGAAGCAGTCTAAAATAGGAACTACTTCTATCTGAACATTAGCTTTAGTCATATTAAGTTTTGAAAAATCCCAAGAAAGTACTGCATACTTATCTACAATTGAAACTTCCTTACCAGATTCTACAAGTTTAATAGTATAATCAAACTTACAATTTAAACTTTTACTCTGAGAAAAGCCAAACAGGGAAATCCCTAAAAAAAAGAGGGTTAAAAAATATTTTTTCTTCATAATTTATTTTAGTTTAAAACAAATTTAACTATATTTTAATACCTTCATTTTGTTTTTGTTTTTTTTAACATTTTAACTCAATTATGTTTAAAAAAAACACTTTACAGCTCTTAAATAACATCGATATACGTTAATCGATTAAAATTATAACAAAATATAATACTTAAATTGTAAAATTTATGAATCAAAATACATAAATGCACTTAATTAAAGTCTATACTTATTGCAAAAACATTATCATCTTTTAAACTTTATTAATTATCTTTGCGCATCAAAAAATTGCTATAATAAATTTTATTGTTACTAATGACAAATAACGAGGAATTACAAGACGAACTAGGTAACAACCATATTGCTACTAGTGCTGAAACACCTTTAAGACCAGATGCTTTTGAACTTTCTGACGAAGCAAAGATAGAATCCATAAAAAAAGACGTTGAAAGTATTTTAACAACTTTAGGTATGGACCTAACGGATGACAGCTTAAAAGGAACTCCAAATAGAGTTGCAAAAATGTTTGTTAAAGAGATTTTTGGTGGGTTAAATCCTGCAAAAAAACCAGGTTCTTCTACTTTCGACAACAAATACAAATACAATGAAATGTTAGTTGAAAAGAATATTGTAGTTTATTCAACTTGTGAACACCATTTACTACCTATTGTAGGACGCGCTCATGTTGCTTACATTTCAAACGGAACCGTTGTTGGTCTTTCTAAAATGAACCGCATTGTAGATTACTATGCAAAACGTCCTCAAGTACAAGAACGTTTGAATATTCAAATTGTTCAAGAACTTCAAAGAGTATTAGGAACTGAAGACGTTGCTTGTGTGATTGATGCTAAACATTTATGTGTTAATTCGAGAGGAATTAAAGATATCGAAAGCAGTACAGTAACAGCTGAATTTGGAGGAAAATTCAAAGAAGAAAAAACCAGAAGGGAATTTCTCGATTACATTAAATTAGACACTACGTTTTAATTATATAAATGATGAATTTAACTTTTAAATTCATCATTTTAATTTATATTTGATTCTACTTATTAAACTACTTTCACATCAACAGTAGACTACAAAAAATAATAACAATGCAATTATATCAAAACCAAAACTTAAAAATATACAACTCATTAACTGGAGAAAAAGACATTTTCAAACCGATACACGAAGGCCGTGTGGGCATGTATGTGTGTGGACCTACCGTATACAGCAATGTGCACTTGGGTAATGTTCGTACTTTTATGAGTTTTGATGTGATATATCGCTATTTGTTACATTTGGGTTATAAAGTACGCTATGTACGTAACATTACTGATGTAGGTCATATTGTTGACGATGTGGATGATGGTGAGGACAAAATTGCACGCATTGCACGCATTGAAAAAGTAGAACCAATGGAAATTGTTCAACGTTATACTGTTGATTTCCATGAAATATTGCAAGAGTTCAATTTACTACCTCCAAGTATTGAGCCTACAGCAACTGGTCATATGATTGAACAAATTGAGATTATCAAAGAAATTCTCAATAAAGGTTATGCTTACGAAGCCAATGGGTCGGTATATTTCAATGTTGTGAAATTCAACAATGATTTCAAATATGGAAAATTAAGTGGCCGCAATCTGGAGGATATGATTGCAAATACAAGAACTCTTGATGGACAAAGTGATAAATTAAACCCTCAAGATTTTGCACTTTGGAAAAAAGCTGAACCACAACACATCATGAGATGGCCGTCTCCATGGAGCGATGGATTCCCAGGTTGGCATTTAGAATGTACTGCTATGAGTACAAAATACTTAGGCGAAACCTTTGATATTCACGGAGGAGGAATGGATTTGAAATTTCCGCATCACGAATGTGAAATTGCTCAAGCAGAAGCTTGCAATGGTCATAGCCCTGTTAATTATTGGATGCATGCCAACATGCTTACCTTAAATGGTAAAAAAATGTCAAAATCTACAGGAAATAATATTTTACCTCGAGAAATTTTTACTGGCGAGAATCCGACATTAAGCAAAGGGTTCAGTTCTGGTGTTGCGCGTTTTTTCATGATGCAAGCACATTATCGTAGTATTTTAGACTTTTCAAACGATGCGATTCTAGCTGCCGAAAAAGGATATCAACGCTTTATGGAAGGATTAGATTTAATTGAAAAAATTCCTTCAAATAACACTTCATCAATAGATATCTTAACTTGGAGACAAAGTTGTTACGATGCCATGAATGATGACTTCAACACTCCTATATTGGTAGCACAACTTTTCGAAGGTATTCGATATATCAACTTAGTTAATGACGGTAAGGAAACGCTTACTACTGAAGATATCAACATATTAAAAACAACTTTAACCACTTTTGTTTTTGACGTATTGGGAATTAAAAATGAAAAACAATCATCTAATAACTCAGATAAATTAGAAGGCGTTGTTCATATGTTAATTGATATGCGAAACGAAGCTAGAGCTAATAAAAATTGGTCTTTATCCGATGAAATCAGAGACAAGTTATTAGCATTAGGCATTCAATTAAAAGATGGTAAAGAAGGAACTGGTTTTACAATAAATTAACTTGAAAAGAATAACCAAAATACTTGCCTTACCCTTTATAGTACTGGTCAGATTTTATCAAGTTGCAATATCACCCTATACACCAGCGGCATGTAGGTTTGAGCCTACATGCTCCCACTATACACTTGAAGCCTTAAAAAAGCATGGCTTTTTCAAAGGTGGTTGGTTAGCAATCAAACGTATAGGTAGCTGTCATCCTTGGGGTAAAAGTGGCTACGATCCTGTGCCGTAAAATTCAACAAAACATTTCTTTTTATTTAACACATAAACGGTTAATAATTTTTATTTTTAACCCTTAATCTACAAAACAACAATTATGCAATATGCTCTTAATATGGTTTGGAACCCATCCGAAGGAATTGATTTAGGATTTTTTATGATACGGTATTACAGCTTAATGTTTGTAATAGCGTTTGGACTTGGGTGGTATGTAATGAAAGCTATTTACCAAAGAGAAGGAATATCATTAGAAAAACTAGACAATTTATTTGTTTATACTGTATTAGCAACTTTAATAGGAGCACGTTTAGGGCATGTCTTTTTTTACGATTGGGATTATTTTAAAGATCACAAATTAGAAATCTTATTACCTATTCGAGAAAGCGCTACAGGATGGGAATTTACTGGATTTGCTGGTCTTGCGAGTCATGGTGCAGCTATTGCAATAATTTTAGTAATGTATTTTTATAGCCAGAAAGTAGTTCAAAAACCAATATTATGGATTTTGGACCGCATAGTATTACCAGTTGCAAGCGGCGCAATATTTGTCCGTTTGGGTAACTTTTTCAATTCTGAAATTGTAGGTAACGAAACTACGTCTGCTTTTGGAATAAAGTTCATCCGTGATAAATTCAATGCAAGAGAAGCTATTGAAAAAACTGGTATAAACAACGTAAACGAAGCTTATGAAGCAATTGCCAAAAACCCACAATTTAGTGATGTTTTAGCTGCTGTTACTCCAAAGCACCCAGCACAATTATACGAAGCAGTTGGTTATGTTTTTGTATTTATTATTTTATACTATTTATATTGGAAAACAGATGTCCGTAACAAAAAAGGGTATTTATTCGGTATCTTTTTAATTTTACTTTGGACTGTGCGTTTCATCGTAGAATTTGTAAAGGAAAGTCAAGGTGGTTTTGAATCTGCATTAGGCCTTTTATCAACAGGACAATGGCTAAGCATACCTTTTATACTAGCAGGCTTTTATTTCGTATTTAAAGCCAAGAAAACAAACTAAAAAAAGGCTTCTCAATATGAGAAGCCTTTTTTTTAATTCGACTTTCTAACATTAAGACCAATTCCAAGCACATTTGGCAAATAAACCAGCTTAGATGCTTGTTTTATTTCAATAGCATAAACACCTTTTTCCAAAGAAGCCTTAGACTTTAAAACGTGATATACATCACAGATATCACCAGTACAATCCCCTAAATCTTTACCATCTTTACCTTTTATCAGCACATCTACTTTAAGCCTTTCAATAGTACCACTAGGAGCTTTAATCACAACTTCTAAAGGCACATTGTCTAAGTTATAATCGTAAATGTGACCAAATTGAACCTCCAAATCATATAATTGAACATCATCTTCAATCGTAACCTCAAATAAACGTATATCATCATTAAACCATCTATTTTCACTAAAATCCTTTTGAAATTTAGTATAAACATAGTTTACATTATTACATGATGATAAAAACAAAACAGAAAACATTAGTAGGTATTTCATAATAAATATATTTCCTACAAGATAAAAAAAAAGTCCTAATTTTCATTAGGACTTTTTTTTATAGACAAATGGTCTTATTCTTCTTTTTTATTCATAGCCATTCTTTCAGCTTCTTTTTCACTCATAGTATCTGTCATTACAGGAGTAGCAACGAATAATGATGAATAAGTACCTACTAAAATACCAACTAGTATCGCAAATACGAAACCTCTAATAGTTTCTCCACCAAACATAAAGATAGCAATCAATACTACTAATGTTGTTGCAGAAGTATTAATAGTTCTACTTAATGTAGAGTTCAGCGCTTTGTTTACTAAACCTTTGAAATCTGGAGATGAATTATAGTCTAAATATTCTCTCACACGGTCAAACACAATTACCGTATCGTTCAATGAATAACCAATTACTGTCAAAATTGCAGCAATAAATGCTTGGTCAATTTCCATGTTGAATGGTAAAATTGAATGCCCTACAGAGAAAATTCCTAAAACAATGATTACGTCATGCGCAACTGCAGCAACAGCTCCAAGACCAAACTGCCATTTTCTGAACGAAATCATTAAGTAAGCAAATACTACTAGTAAAGATCCTAATACCGCCCAAATAGAGTTTGTTTTAATGTCTTTAGAAATTGTACCCGAAACTTTAGAAGCTTGCATCACCCCGTATTGTTTACCTTCATATGATGTTACAAATTTCTCATAAGATAAATCAGCTGGAAGGTATTTTTTCAATCCTTCATATAATTTTTCATTTACTTCTTTATCAATTCCTTCACCTTCTTCGTCAACTTTGTATTTTGTAGTAATCTTTAACTGATTATCATTACCAAAAACTTTTGCCTCAGCACTTCCAAAAACAGCAACTAAGTCAGCAGTAACTTCCGGAGCAGAAACCGCTTTATCAAAACGAACTTGATACGTTCTTCCTCCTACGAAATCTACACCTTGGTTTAATTTTAAAGTGAATAAAGAAATTAAACTCAATACAATCAACACACCTGAAATAGCGTAAGCCATTTTACGTTTCGCTAAGAAATCAAAGTTTAAGTTTTTAAACCAGTTTTTAGTAATTGATGTTGAGAATGTAATGTTTTCATTTCTTGACAAACTCCAATCTAAGAAGATTCTTGTAATGAAGATTGCAGTAAATAAAGATGTTAAAATACCTATTAATAAAGTTGTAGCAAAACCTTTAATTGGACCTGTACCAAATACTAATAATATAATAGCTGTTAAAGCAGTAGTGATATTAGCATCAACAATAGATGACATCGCACCTTTCCAAGTATATGAATAATTAACTGCTTCTTCAACTGTTTTACCTGAATCCAATTCTTCTTTTGCTCGTTCGTAAATAATTACGTTAGCATCAACCGCCATACCGATTGTTAATACAATACCCGCAATACCAGGTAATGTCAATACCGCACCAAAACTTGCTAATGCACCGAAGATAAATAAAATGTTCACCAATAACGCTAAGTTTGCGTAGAAACCAGCTTTACCATAGTAAACTACCATCCATAATAATACTAATGAGAAACCAATGATGAAAGAAATCATACCACTGTTTACAGCTTCAGCTCCTAAAGATGGACCTACAACATCAGATTGAATAATCTCAGCAGCAGCAGGTAATTTACCCGCACGTAATACGTTTGCTAAGTCTTTTGTTTCATTGATTGTGAAACTTCCAGAAATTTCAGATTGACCTCCTGAAATAGCTCCTCTACTTACACCAGGAGCAGAGTAAACAATATTATCTAAAACAATAGCAATAGCATTACCTTGTTGTGATACAGTACCTGTTAATTTTTCCCACTCTCTTGCACCTGCACCGTTCATTTGCATAGAAACGGCTGGTTTACCCATTTGGTCAAAAGTATCTCTTGCATCAACAATAACACCACCACTAATTGGTGCTTTTGAATCTCTTGTTCCCTTTAAAGCGTATAATTCTACAACTTCAGGAGCTTTATCGTTGATTTTACCCCAACAAAACTTAACATTTGAAAGTTGAGCTGGCAAAAGTGAACGAATATCTTTTCTTCTTAAATAACCGCCTACTTTAGAAGTATCTTTTGTTAAGAACATTCCAATATATGGAGCACCTTGTTGACCTGGAGCAACCATAGACTCAAATAAAGGATTAACCTCTACTTTTGTAGAATCTGCTTTATCTGTTAATAAAGAATCAATACCTGTAGCTACTTCTTCTTTTACTTCTTCAGTAGTTGCAACTTCTGTTTTCTTTAGAGCTTCGTTAGCAGCCATTAAGAAATTACCAATTTCTTCTACTTTATAAGTTTCCCAAAACTCAAGTTTTGCAGTTCCTTGTAATAATTTTTTAATACGATCTACGTCTTTAGCCCCTGGTAATTCAACTAAAATTCTACCAGAGTTTCCTAACATTTGTATATTAGGTTGTGTAACACCGAACTGGTCGATACGCTTTCTTAATACTTCAAAAGCACTCTCTACAGATTCTAGAACTTTTTGTTTGATAATTGGTTCAACTTGAGCATTAGTCATGTTAAACTTAATTACTTCATCCAAGTTTCTGTTACCAAAAATATCAGCATCCGCTAATTTGATGTTAGCTTTATTAGCCTCCACCATAAAAGCATCAAAATAATCTTGATTTCCTTGTTGATTTGCTTTAGCATCAGCCAAAGCTTTATTGAAAGCAGGATTGTTAGACTCATTTGCTAACCCTTTCAAAATGTCTTTTACTGAAATTTGAAGAATAACGTTAATTCCCCCTTCTAAGTCAAGACCTTTATTTAATTGATTATCTCTTACTTCATTGTATGTTTTTCCTAAAAAAACCTCTTGTTGACCTATTGAATCAAGATACGTTATTTCTTTAGAAAAATCTCCATTTGCATACGCTTTTGCGTCTTTCTCAATACTATTTGCAACAAACGTAAACGAAAGTTGATAAATACATACCAGAGCAAATAGAATCGCGAAAAATTTAATTAGTCCTTTATTCTGCATTACTATTAAAAATTAATTATTCTTTTTATAAAACGGACAAATATATAATTTACAATATGATTAACCAATTTTATTTGCCAATAAAATGGGATTTTTTTAATCTTTTTTTAAGAAAATCCTATCGTTAAATGTTATAAAAAAAACTGCCAAATAAATTTGGCAGTTTTCTATAGTTTTACTGTTATATTTTACAATACTACTGTTAACGCTTCATTCATATTGCGAACAGCGTCTGCACTTTTAGCAAACAATGCTTTTTCAGCATCATTTAGTTGAACATCTATAATTTGCTCTACTCCATCCTTACCAATAATACAAGGGACACCGATACAAATATCATTTTGACCATATTCACCCTCAAGCATTACAGAACACGGTACCATGCGTTTTTGGTCATTTAAAATTGAATCCACCAAATAGGCCACAGAAGCCCCTGGTGCATACCACGCAGAAGTACCTAACAAACCTGTTAAAGTGGCTCCACCTACCATAGTTGACGACGCTACTTTATCCATTTCTTCTTGCGATAAGAAATTTGAAACTGGAGACCCATTATAAGAAGCCAAACGCGTTAATGGAATCATCGTTGTATCACCATGACCACCAATCACCATTCCTTGAACATCTGTTCCTGGTTTTTGTAAAGCTTGTGACAAGAAATATTTAAAACGAGAACTATCAAGAGCTCCACCCATACCAATCACTCTATTTTTTGGTAAACCTGTTGCTTTTAAGGTTAAGTAAGTCATCGTATCCATAGGATTCGACACTACAATTATAACAGCATTAGGAGAATGTGCTAATATATTTTCTGCTACTGATTTTACAATACCAGCATTAATACCAATTAATTCTTCACGAGTCATTCCTGGTTTTCTTGGCACTCCTGAAGTAATAACAACGACATCACTTCCTGCTGTTTTTGAGTAATCATTTGAACTACCCGATACTTTTGTATTAAAACCTGTAGTAGTAGCACATTGCATGATATCCATAGCTTTACCTTCCGCAAAACCCTCTTTAATATCCAACAATACTACTTCGCTCGCAATACCTCTGTACGCAATAACATCTGCACAAGTTGCACCTACGTTACCCGCACCAACAATAGTTACTTTCATTATTCTTTTACGTTTTAAGTTAGTTAATTTTTATGATTGTTTAATTAATAGCGTAATTCAATCCCACATTGATATTTGTAAATTTACCAAATGAAAACGAGCTTTTAACAAAAAAATCATTAAAAAAATAGTTAAATCCAACTTCACCCATAAAATTCGTCTTTGTATCTGACAAAGAAGTCAATTGTTCATTGATTAGATTTTTAAATAAATTTTCATCTCTTCCTGAACCATCTGCCCTATACTTAAAGTCACTTGTATTAATTATAGCACTTAACATAATTTCAAACTTTTTAATTTCTTTGGAAACAGAAGCTTGAAAATGATAAGTATCCACAAAGCCTGTTAGCTGGTCTAAACCAAAATCAATATTAGCTGCACTAACATTTAAAAAATCAAAACTAATTTCTTCGTTAGAATACATAGCCATAGCTGAAAAATAAATCTTATTTTCCTCAATACTTTTAAAATACTGACTAAAGTTATGTTTTAATCCAAAACCATAAACTTGATATTCCCCTTTCTTTAATTTTGTACGGGTAGAATAGCGTCCAACGAACTCAAAGCCTAATGGCAAACCTAAGCTTGCTTGCAAATATGGATATGCAATTCTTTTTTGATTAACTCCTTCTGGTGTTTTAAAGCGAACTTCATTACCCATAAATTCTCCTACCAAATAATATTGTGTATCATTCCCTATTGCAGTAGGAACTGTTACAGCTGATTCATTTTCTATATGAAAGAATTGAAAATCATTATTATCAACATCAAAAGACTGATCGCGATTCGGTACAAAAAAAACATTAGCATGCAATCCAATATCTACTTGCCATTTCTTTTTCTTTTTAGCAGAATTCATCCATGAAGATGAAGCTTGATAAACTGCTGCGTCAGTTGCAGGAGTTATATACTGTTCTGAATAGAAAAGGGCATCTGACAACAGATACCCTAATTCTGAATTATTTGTTGTTTGTGCTTTACCCGTAAAAACACAAACCACAAATACTACTATAGATTTTACAATACTACTACGCATCAATTTTTGCATAAGCAGCATTCTTTTCAATAAACTCTCTACGAGGAGGAACTTCATCTCCCATTAACATTGAGAAAATTCTATCCGCTTCTGATAAACTATCAATTGTAACTTGACGTAACGTTCTAAAATCTGGATTAAGCGTAGTGTCCCATAATTGTTCTGCGTTCATCTCTCCAAGACCTTTATAACGCTGAATATTAACTCCACCACCCATTTCCATAGCTATTCGATCACGTTGGTTATCGTTCCAGGCATATTGCTTCTTATTACCCTTTTTAACCAAATACAATGGTGGTGCTGCAATATACACGTGACCACCTTCAATAAGCTCCTTCATAAATCTGAAGAAGAAGGTTAAAATAAGTGTTGAAATGTGAGAACCATCGACATCGGCATCACACATGATAACCACTTTATGATAACGTAATTTTGTTAAGTTTAAAGCTTTACTGTCTTCTTCAGTTCCGATTGTAACACCAAGTGCCGTAAAAATATTTCGAATCTCTTCGTTTTCAAAAACTTTATGTTGCATTGCTTTCTCCACATTCAAAATCTTACCACGTAATGGTAAAATAGCTTGAAAGTTTCGATCACGACCTTGTTTTGCAGTACCACCCGCCGAATCTCCCTCGACAAGGAATATTTCGCATTTTGCTGGATCTTGCTCAGAACAATCTGACAACTTACCTGGCAATCCTCCACCACCCATTACGGTTTTACGCTGCACCATTTCACGTGCTTTTTTAGCAGCATGACGTGCTTGAGCAGCTAAGATTACTTTTTGAACGATAATTTTAGCATCGTTAGGATTTTCTTCTAAATAGTTTTCTAGCATTTCAGCAACTGCTTGTGAAACTGGCGAAACTACTTCTCTATTTCCTAACTTTGTTTTCGTTTGTCCTTCAAACTGTGGTTCTGAAACTTTAACAGAAATAATTGCTGTTAAACCCTCACGGAAATCATCACCTGAAATCTCAAATTTTAATTTATCTAATAAACCTGAAGAGTCAGCATATTTTTTCAACGTACGCGTTAACCCCATACGGAAACCTTGTAAATGCGTTCCTCCTTCATGTGTATTAATATTATTTACATATGAAAATATGTTCTCCGAATAACTCTCATTGTAGATTAAAGCTACCTCAACAGGAACTTCTCCTTTTTCATTTTCCATCGAAATCACATGTCCAATAATTGGCACACGGTTTCCATCTAAAAACTTAACGAATTCTTTTAATCCTTCTTTAGAATGAAAAACTTCTCCAGCAAACTCTCCTTTATCATCTTTATTCCTTCTATCTGTCAATGAAATTGTAATTCCTTTATTCAAGAACGACAACTCACGCATACGAGCAGCTAAAGTATCATACGAATATTCTAGTGTTTGTGTAAAAATTGTACCATCTGGTTTAAAAGTAACTTGCGTTCCTCTTTTATCTGTAGTACCAATTTGTTTTACAGGGTACATCGCTTTACCACGCTCATATTCTTGCTCCCAAATTTTACCATCACGATGAACAGTAGCTTTCAAATGATCTGATAACGCATTAACACACGAAACCCCCACTCCATGAAGACCACCAGAAACCTTGTACGAATCTTTATCAAACTTACCTCCAGCTCCAATTTTGGTCATTACTACCTCAAGAGCAGAAACACCTTCCTTTTTGTGAATATCAACAGGAATACCACGTCCGTTATCTTCAACGGTTATAGAATTATCTTCATTAATAACTACTGAAATAGTATCACAATGGCCCGCTAAAGCCTCATCAATAGAGTTATCTACCACTTCATATACTAGGTGATGCAAACCTCTAACACCAGTATCACCAATATACATCGAGGGACGCATTCTTACGTGCTCCATTCCTTCTAACGCTTGAATACTATCCGCCGAATAATTATTCTTCTTAACTTCTTCGCTCATATATTTTGTGCTTAAAAACTCGTTTTTGTTAACAGACAAATATAACCATTATCAAAAAATATCCTCCCACTTTCTTTTTAAATATTAGGGAAGTTATTAACAAATGTTGAATATTTTAATTTTAAAGCCGTTTTAAAGCCTTAAAATTAAAAAAGCATAACTGAGTATGGTCGGAGTTCAAAAAACAACTCCTATACAATTAATTACAGTTTACCTTCTAAAAGAAAAACAGAAATTTTATAAATAACAAAAGTTTTAGATAATACTTTGAATAACAAAAGAACTTGCGTTCACACCAAAGGTTTGCCCTACAGATTTTCCCAACATTTCTTTCCCTAAAGGAGAATGCGAAGACAGTGCGATAATTTGATGACCGTCAACAACTATTTTTGGTAAAGCACAACTAACAAAAAAGTACATCCCCTCCACTTCTACCAAACTTCCCAAAACAACTTTTGATACATTTTGTTCATTTGCAATACCCTCTAAAATTGCTTTATGTTCTAAAACTTCTTTTAGCTTTTGGTTCAATTTTTCTTGCTCCAGATGCATCATAGAAAGCGCTGTTTCATGTTTATCTCCTGCTGAACCTTTGGCATCATTCTGCGCATCTTCAGCTAAATCTGTAATCATATTTCGTAACGTTGAAATACGCTTCGATATAAAATCTTGATAATTGATGTGAACTTTTTCTTTTAATGTCATTTGTCAAAAATAAAAAAACCCACAAGAATTACTACTTGCGGGTTGTACTTAAATTTTGTTCTTATTTAAAAATCAAATTTATAATTTGCTCCTATAACCACTTGAATACCTTGTACAGGATAGTTTGTCCAACGGTTGTATTGTTGATTCGCTAAATTATTTCCTCTTAAAAAGGCTGTAAGTCTATCATTATATTTATATCCTACATGCGCATTTAAATCGAAATAACTATCTAAGCTAACCACCTCTTGTGAAAATTCAGGAGGAAAAACAGCAACAAGGCTTTGCTTACTTACCATATCTTTACGTTCTCCTACAAAGAAAATTTTTGAACCGGCATACCATTTTTCTGTAATATCCACGTCTACACTTGCTCCAATTTTCATTGTTGGTAAATTCCAAGCTTCGTTGTAAACATCAGTTGAATAAGCACTAAAAGTCCCATTTAAACCAGCTGTGAAACTTTTAGAAAAATCGGCTTTTAATTCACCAAAAAATGAAAAAGTACTCACATCATCATAAACTACTTGAAAAGAGTTTGCATTAGCATAACCTTCAGTATTGGTGTTTTCAAACACATAAGCATTACTCATAAACATCGCTTTACTTACTTCATTTTTATAGGAACCTCTTACATTAAACGCTACAGCATTTGCCAATTTCCCTTTTAAACCAACATAAATATCAAATTTATTATCAGTAGGCACAACATATAATGTAGGCGACACAAATGGATTTTGATCCACAAAATCAGCATATGAGTTTTGATTCAATCCACCTTCTGCACCAGCATAACCAATTAATAAATCACCTACTAATTTATATGATGCTTTTATGTTTGGGTAAATTAAAATTTTACCATCTGTCTCATTATTTAATTTTGTTGACGCATAAAAAAGACCAACTCCTACTTGAATTGACAAATCATCTTCTTGATACAGAATGCTAGGTTTTACTCCCAAAGCGAAAGTACTATAATCAATACCTGCAGCATCACTTTCATACATTTTATCAAAATTACCTCCTACATAATCCAATACAAAATCGGCATTCACTTTTTGATCCATTACGTTAAAATCAAAATTTGGCTGAATCCAAAAACGATTTTCTCCTGAACCTAATGCATCTGAAAAGCGCTTAAATTGCATTGAAGCTTCATTGAAAAAACTTTTCTCCATGCTCATTTTTCCACCCAACATAATTGTTGTATAAGATTGCTTTTCATCTATATTTCCAATTGTTTCTTCAGAAAAAACGATATTTTCTATTGGCAAACCGTACCAATTACTAATTTGATTTTTTATTCCCAAATCAGCACTCCAACTCATATCCCGAGTTCTACTTCCGTAGGTAACATCAAAATCAGTAGTCGCGTATTTATCATCTAAAACAACTCCACTAATACCTCCTTGTGAAGACAAGTGACGCAACATACCGCCAATATAACTATTTCTACCGAAATTTTCAGTTACAAAAAGTTCTGCATTAATAGTTGGATAATTACCAAAACCAAAAGTCGCATAATTACGGTACAACTTCTCTCTTTCTGCTTTATCTACAGCAGCTGCTTTCCCTTTTGCTGGTGTAAAAGTTGACGCTACTGGAAATGAAAAGATATTGTATTGAATTTCTTCTTTTTGAGTATTCGATTCATCTTCTATAACCGGAGTTTCCTTTACTTTAAACGCATCAGAAATTGTTGGCGTATAAGGTTTAACAATGTTTACTACTTCTGAACCGATATTCTCATCTTTAACCTGAGAAAAGGAAATCTGACTTACCATTAAAGTAATACCGGCTGTTATATATATATTTAATCTATTCATAATAAATACTATAGGATATAAAAAATTATTCTGTTACTGATGAGTTTGTTTTAGCAGCTTCGGCTTTAATTTTTTCCAATTCTGCTTTTGCTTCTTCCACTACATCTGGATAATCTGTAAAATTTTTAATTACACTTTCTAAAATATAAGTCGCTTGGAAACTATCTTTTAATCCATAAAAGTTCTTAGCCATTATAACTAAACCTTTGGCTCCATAATATTTATAACCTGAATAATCTTTTGCTATCTTTTGAATAACGGTATTTGATGCTTCAAATTTCGATTCTTTATTTTTGAAGTAAGCATCATAATACAATGCTTCAGCTGCCAACTCCCCTTTTGCAATTTTCAACAAGTCTGCATACGCTTGTTTTGCTTTAACTTCATTATTCGTTTTAATCGCTGAACGCGCTACAATAATTTGCGCATCACTTTTAATTCTATCGTCAATTTTATCATTAGCTAATACCTTATCCGCATACACTACTGCACTCGTGTAATTTTCCTTTTCGTAATACACTTTCATCAAATTCGATTGTGCATACGTTTTATTTTGAGGAAAATCAGCTTCATTCTCCAAACGTAATAAAACTGCAATCGCTTTATCATTTTGTTTTGCTTTCAAATGTACTTGACACAAACGCGCTAATGCTTGCTCGGTAAACTCATTTCTAGGTTGTGCAACCACATATTCGTAATGTTTAACCGAATTACTTTCTAAACCGTCAGCAAAATACAATTGTGCTAAATAGAAATTTGCTTTTAATGCATTCAATCCATTTGGGAATTTCACTAAATAATTTGTAAATCCTGAAATAGCTTGTTTTGAATTATTCATCAAATATTGCTTCTCAGCCGACTCATAAGACGTATTATCCAAATCAGCATCTGAAACTTCAACAAAACTTAAAGTTTTCACCCAAGCCGAATATTCATCAACACGTCCATTATCAACATAAATCAAACGTGCTGTTGCTACTGCTTGAATTGATTCTGGCGAATTCGGGAACTCTGCTACAACCTTTTTAAACTTCACCAAAGCTGGTTCGCTCTTGTTATTATTATAGTAAATCAAACCTTGTTTCAAAATTGATTTTGCTACATATGAACTCGATTTATAATTGGCAATCAATTTATCATATGTTGCAATTGCTTTCGATTCGTTGTTCTCATTTACATAGGTATTTCCTAATTCATAAAGCGCATCATCTGCGTATTGAGAAGACGGATACGTTTTTACGAACTTTTCTAAATCTTCAATTTTTCTATCATTTTTACCCACAAATCCGTAGCTAATTCCTTTTTGAAAAGCAGCATAATCTGCATTCACACTTTTCATATCAATAGCTTTATTGTAAGCATCCATTGCAGGCCAATATTTTGCCGAAATGAAATTACAATCTCCTAAACGTAAATAAGCGTCGGTTTTGCGTACATTATCGTTTTTAACTTGACCAATAAATTCCGTAAAATGTTTTATGGCATTATCATAATCTTTTAATTTGAAATATGAATACGCTAAATTGTAATTCACATTTTTGAACTCTGGAGTTGCAGCAGCTTGATCATAATTAACAAACTGTTTAAAACTCAACATGGCCTCGGTGTATTGATCTAAATTGTATTCCGTTTCCGCTTTCCAAAAAGTTGCACGAGCCGTGTAGATCAAATCTTTATTTTCTGCAATTGATTTTTTAAACAAATCAAAAGCCCCACTATAATTCCCATCGGTATACAACTCTAAACCTCTGTAAAATGCCACTTTTTGATAAGCTAATCGATTTTCGGCAGTCTTATTTTTCTCTAATAGCGATAGCGCTTCTGTATAGTTCTTCGAAGTAATGTATGAGTTTATCAACAGATTGTTGATTTCCTGCTTGTACGATGAATTTGGATACTTTGCCAAATAACCATTTAAAACTTCTGGAACCGATTGATACGGATTACCCAATTCATAACTCAGTTTTGCATAGTTTAAATACGCATCTTCTTGAATTTTTGGCTCAAATTCCATTTCTGAAGCTGTTTTGAAAGCATTTAAAGATTGTTGCTTTTTATCGGTTTTCAAATAACTTTCTGCCAAATGATAATACGCATTATGCGCTACATGATCGTTACCATCAATAATTTTATTGAATTGCGCAATGGCATTTTCATAATCCTTTTGTTGGTAATAAACATAGCCTAATTGATAATAATCCGTGTTGTTCCATTTTCCTTTTTTACCCTTATAAGCTTTTAAATAAGGTAAGGCTTTATCGTATTGTTTTAGATTAAAATAGCTTTCACCAATAATTTTTGACAATTCACTTTTTTCAACTGCATTCGATTTTGGCAATTGTGCTTCACCTAATTCAATGGCTTTTTGAAAATTTCCAAGCTTAAAATTCATATCTGCTTGAAAATACCCCATTTTCTCTTTGTACTTCTCTTGATCTGAAACTTGGTCAAAATATTGACTTGCTCCTTTGTAATCATCAGAATCATACGAAATATAGCCTAAATAATATTTCGCTTGACTACCGTATACTGGTGAGTTAATTACTTTATTAAAGTATTTTTGAGCTTCTTTGTTATTCTTGGTAGCAAAAAAAGCATACCCTTTTTGAAAATTATACCTTTCTCTATCTGTATTTGACATAGAGGAAGTATCAGCCTTATTGAACCACTCTAATGCTTTTGGATAATTCCCTTCATCAAAATAATAATGGGCTACTTCAATAAAAGCTTGGTTTTGTTTAGTACTTGTTGGGAATTCTTCTACAAATCGTTCAATCAATGCATCTGCTCCATACTGATTCAATCGAATAGCACAATTGGCAATATAATAAGCACAATCAGATTTAACTTCTAAATTATTCTGAGAGGCTTTTACTTTTTCAAAAAGAATTTGAGCAGATTGGTATTGTTTTTCTTTATACAAGCTTACGGCATTATCAAACTCTTTTAAATCGTGAGTATAAATTGACGATTGTTGGGCTTGTAATAAAATAGGGCTGGATGTTAATAAAAATAACGAAAGTCGGAATGTTTTTATCATTTCTCGTATAATTTGGTGCTTCAAAGATAAGATTAGTTCAACACAATAACGAAGCACTGTGCCATATTATTGCAACAACTTTTGAACAAGTTTTATGCCAAAACAATAAATTTTACCGAAAGTAGTTATAAATTTTGTTAGCCAAATTTTAGTTATTACTTTTACACCATAATCCATATTTTTATTATGTCAATCACTATCCTTTCTTTACAAAATGTAAATGTTTATCAAGACAAAAATCCTGTTCTTACAAATGTTAACCTTGATGTAAAAAGAGGGGAATTTATTTACTTAATTGGAAAAACTGGTGCAGGAAAAAGTAGTTTTTTAAAAACACTATATGCTGACTTGCCATTGACTGATGGACAAGGTACTATAGTAGACTATCAGTTAAACGGATTAAAGGAAAAAGACATCCCTTATTTAAGAAGAAAATTAGGAGTGGTTTTCCAAGACTTCAAGTTACTTCCAGACCGAAATGTAAAAGAAAATCTTTTATTCGTACTAAGTGCTACTGGGTGGACAGTGAAGGAAGACATGAATAACAAAATTGATGAAGTATTGGATAAAGTAGGCATGAAAAATTACCTTAATAAAATGCCACATCAATTGTCTGGTGGAGAACAACAACGTATTGCAATTGCCAGAGCGCTTTTAAATGATCCAGAGCTTATTTTAGCAGACGAACCTACAGGTAATCTAGACCCTCAAACAAGTGTTGAAGTAATGGAACTTTTACGTAAAATCAACTCAAATGGCAAAACAATCGTAATGGCTACTCACGATTATGCTTTATTACTTAAATATCCTTCTAAAACATTAAAATTTGATGAAGGAAAAGTATTTGAAGTTATTCAAAGGACGGTTTAATCAATAACCTCTACTAGCTTTTTTGCATTTTGAAAATCGTTTAATTTTTCAATAAGAACTTTTTTTCGTCTAATCAGTTCTTTTTGTGCATACGGCATTTCCATTAATCTATTTATAGTTTCAACTAATTCACTGCTAGAAGCAACAATGTGGCACAATCCTATTACTTCTTGACTATCTGTAATATTTTGATTGATTACATTATGTCTTGATTGAAACAAAGTATTAATCAGTTTAAGTTTTGTACCTGATTTTTGAAATGACCACGATATACAAATATGCGCATTTGTAAATAATTCTTTCAATTGTTCGTTTGTTTGTAACTCAATAAACTGTATGTTTTGAAGGTGCTCTATTTTTTTAGTTATAATTTCTTTACCTGAACTTGAAGCAATGACAAGCTTACGATTTTTTATTTTCTTAAAAATTTCAATAACAAAAAAAGCTGATTTTAAATTATCTGAAGTTTTTAGATCACCATGAAAAAGGGTAAATTCACCAAATTCAGATAAACATTCATCTACAGAAGAATTACCGTGAAAAACAGGAACTAAAACTGAATTTCCAAAAATAGTATTCACATGATAATCATCCGCATTTGAAAGTGTGAGTACGGATTTAAAACCGCCTAAAACTGTGTTTTCATATTTTTTATAACGATTGGATTCTATCCAAAACAAAAATTTCTTAACCAAATTTGTTTCACTTAGTGCCAATCCTTTATAATAATTGTGCTCAATATTATGATATCTCAAATATTTACTTTTTGCTTTTAACCGAACATCATTATAAAGACAAGTCGTTTTTAGTCCTTCAAATAAAATTGGCGCATCAATTTTAACTAAATTATCAACTAATTCTTTTTGAGCTCTTGAAATAACTGAAATAGGCAAACTACTGAATAAATGATACCATTTAACCTCCGTCTTATAAAAGTTTACCGAAGCAGTAATTAACTGTAATTCAATACATTCCTTCGGAACTTCTTTAACAAAACAATGCAAATGAATGTCAAAACCAATTTCATATAGCGCTTTGATTTTGTAATAAACATCAATCACGCCACCGTAATTGGGTGGATAAGGGTTATCAAAAGCCACTATATTAAGTATCTTGTCTTGCATAAGTATCCAAAAATAGTACATTTGCTTGTATAATTTAAGACTAAGGAATATCTTTTTATAATTTAAACCTTGCTTTTCCCTATAAATACTTTTAAATCATTTAATACTAAACATATGAAAGTTTTACTAATAAATAATTTCAGTCAAAGCCTTGTTTTAGGCGGGGTAGAAAATTATTTATTAGAACTAATTCAGTATGCAACAAAAGATAAAAACATTGAATTTCTTTGGTATGGAAATGATTCCAAAAAAGTCAATTGGATACAGAAATTTTACAACAACAAATCGACAAAAGAGATAAAAAAGTTAATTGATGATTTTAAACCCGATGTAATCCATTGCTTCAATATTGGATCTACTATTACGCCTCATTTCATGCGGTATGCTAAAAACAAAAACATCACTATACTTTATTCTTTTCGTGATTACTATTATATCTGCCCAAAAAGTTACATGTTAACCTATGACGGTAAAATCATTAAAGAGCATAATAGTGCTTTAGAATGTATTTTTTATCATCACCCAAAGCGAAATATAGTTTTTGACAGTCTGCGTTACTTAAAACAGCAATATCACAAAAAATTTCTGAACAAATACGTAAGCTACTTTTTAACCCCTTCTGATAACTTAACTGATGCCGTAAAAAAACATTTTCACTTAGAAGGTAAAACTTTAGCCAACCCTTGCCTATTAGACAATTCCGAAAATATCAATACTTCTACTAGTAATCACATTTTGTTTGTTGGTAGAATTGAACCCGAAAAAGGGCTTATAACTTTATTAAAAGCATTTAAAGTTGTTACACAAAAGTTTCCAAAAGAAAAATTAGTTATTGCAGGTGAAGGTACTCAACTTGAACAACTTGAACATTTTAAACAGCAACATCAATTAACACAAGTTGAATTCGTTGGCAATCAAAATAGGGAACAACTCAAAACACTCTATGCTAATGCTAAATTTGTAGTGTTGCCAAGTGAATTTTTAGAATCTTATGGAAATACTGTACTCGAAGCATTTTCATTTTCAAAAACTGTAATTGCTAGTGATTTAGTAGGCATTAAAAACCAAATTATAAATAGTAATAGTGGTTTGATATATACTCATAATAATTCAAAGGCATTACAAAAAAGCATGCAAGAATTGATAAAAAATGAACAACTTAGAAAAGAATTAGAAAGCAATGCATACACCTACTCCAAAACACAGTCTATGGAAAATCATTATAAAAATCTAAAAATAATTTACAATAATTTACTTTTAAGTAATTAAATAGTTCCCTTTTTAAAATCTTCATAATCTCTTATATAATCCTCCTCATCAAAAATATCTGAAGCAATTACTAAACATACAGAACCTGAAGAAAAATCTTTCAATTCACGCCAAATTCCATTAGTAATTAACAATCCTTCGAAAGGTTTATTCAAAGTTACCTCTTTTCTAGATCTCCCATCATCTAATATTACATTAAAACTACCAGAAAGTGCAACTAAAAACTCATGTTGAAACTTATGCGAATGTCCGCCTCGCTCAGCTCCAGCCGGAACATCATACAAGTAATAAACGCGTTTAATGTCAAATGGAATAACCTCATTTTCTATAACAGAAAGATTACCTCTGGGATCTTCAATTTTTGGAATTATTATAGTTTTACAGTTTTGTATGATTGACATAAGCCTTTTTTCCTTTAATTGCTTCTGAAAACAAACTTTTCAGTTGTTGTACTTTAATTTTATGCTGTTTCACATCAAAAAACAACTTTAACAGAATCCAAAGTACATATTTCTGCTTAAATATTCTATAAAAAACAGCACTTTGATTTTGATAAATTTCTTTACTAGTTGATTTAGTTCCAGTTGTATCGTTTGGGTGTCTTAAAATAGTTTCAGGTACAAATCCTAATTTACCCTTTTTAGCTTTTAAATCGGCTAAAAAAACAGCTTCTTCACCCATTGCAAATGATGCACCTAAGCCAAAATCTTCATCAAAAGACAAATTAAATTTTTCAATTGACTCCGTTTTCAAAACCAATTCTACAGATGAAGTGTCTAAGATTTGAAACCAATTTAATTCACTTCTAGATTCTTTAGGATAATTTTTAGCCAAAATCCCTTGTTTTAAAAACTGAAATCGAATCACATCCAACTCCATAAAAGAATTGAAAGCTTCTATTATTGTAGTTTTAAAATCGGGTAAAAACACTACATCATCATCGCTTAGTAGTATCAATTTCCCTTTTGCTTGCTTAAGTATAAGGTTCCTACTTTTTGACAAACCAAATTCTTCAATATTTAGTACTCTAATATTTTTGTAATTGGAAACCAAGGGAATACCCAAAGTTTGATTAACAATCAGAATGGAATGTAATTTCCAGCTATCATTTGAAAACATCTTAAATAAAAATTCAAGATTCTCTTGATGCATGGTTGAAATTGCAATTTCTAAATCGTCTTGTTTATAAAGCACTTTAAATTATAGTATATTTACGCAAATATAATCAGAAATTAGTTATTTGAATATTTCATGAAAATACTTTTACTTGGCGAATACAGCAGACTCCACAATTCTTTAAAAGAAGGTTTAGAAACTTTAGGTCATCAAGTAATTATTGTAGGCTGTGGAGACAAATTCAAGCAATTTCCTGTGGATTATTCAATTTATGCCAAAATTTGCAATCAAAAAGGGATTTTAAATTTTTTGTTTCGTGCTATACGAAAAGCAACTACCCTTGACTTGGAAAAAATTGAAAAAGCCATTCGCTTTTATTTTCTCATTGATAAGTTTAAAGATTTTGATCATGTACAGCTTATCAATTCTGATGCCCTAGAAACTTACCCTGGTTTATCACGTTTATTATACAAAAGGTTGTTTTCTAATATAAAATCAAGAAGTTTATTAGTTTGTGGTGACGAAACTCCTATTATCGATTACCTTCTTAAAAACGAACTAAAATATTCTATTTTAACCCCATATTTTGAAGATCCAACTTTAGAAAAACAATTTCGTTATCCTTTAAAATACCAAAAAGAGGCCTATCGAAAAACTTTTGATTGGTTGGCTCAAAATTGTCAAAATTTAATCACATCTGATTTGGATTATGAAATTCCAATGCAAAAAATGGGGTTCAAAACAACATTTATTCCTAACCCGATTAACACGTTCAAAATTGAGTATACACCTTTTGAAATCAAGGATAAAATCATTATTTTTTTAGGCATTAACCGATTAAGCTATTTGAAAAAAGGAATCACTTATTTTGAAAAAGCTCTCCAACAAATTCAAGAGAAATATCTAGAAAAAGTTGAAATTACAATTACAGAAAACATTCCTTACTCACAATATATTACCCTATATAACAAAGCTCATATCCTACTCGATCAAGTTTATGCTTACGATCAAGGATACAACGCATTAGAAGCTATGGCAAAAGGCAAAGTTTTATTTACAGGTGCTGGACAAGATTTTTTGAGTCATTACAAACTTGAAGAAAATGAGGTCTGTATTAATGCTATTCCAAATACATCCGACCTTGTTAACAAATTATCCTACTTAATTGAAAACCCGGAAGCAATAAATACGATTGGAATTAATGCGCGAAAGTTCATTATCAAAAATCATGAATACACTATTATTGCAAAAACTTATTCCAATCTTTGGGAAGCTTCACAAAGTGCTTAACGAATAAAAATACCGTTAATATCATCAAGAATTCATACGGAAAACTATATTTTACATTTGTCCCATATGTTACTAAACCTTGTAATACAGAACCTGCAAAAACTACAGCTACTATAACAATTTCTGGAGTAATTTTCCTTTGTTTGAAAAACAGAAAAGTGTAAAAAGGAACTAACAATAAAAAAGAAAATTTTAAGATATACAAGATAAATCCTTGGATTTTCCAAATTACTAAAAATAAAATGTTAGCATATTTAAAATTGAATTCATCGTACCTCCAGTAAATTCGAACCTTCCAGAAATCAAACCACGACTTTGTGATTACTTGATAAAAATAATCGTCCAAATTATTTTTAATCGTTGCCTTAGCATACTCACCTAAATGATAAGAACACTCTGGAAAATATGGATAACGATATCTTAATTCATCGTAATGTGCTTGCCAAACTGACATTGCAACATCTTCGCCACTTACAATGCGCGCTTCACGTGCTTTTACATAGGGTTCCATAATCCATTTATATTCTTTGGGGCCTTTCTCTGCAAAGTAGACGCAATTTTGTGATATATTCAAACCTAAAAAACTAGTCGAAACAAAATACCCTGTATTCAATTTATTGACATAAGACCATCCAAAATACGCTACTAATGGAAAAATAAGAATGACTATTTTTTGATTGACAAATGTTCGCCAACTAAAATTTTTAATAACTGAAAAAGCATAAATAAGAAATGGAATATAGGCAAAGAATGGTTTTATCAACACCAAATATCCAAAAAGTAAACTCAACACAATTTCATTCTTTAAACTCTTTTTCTCGAAATAACTATCCGTCAGGTAGTAAAAAATGACTCCAAAAAAGAAAAGAGAAAATGATTCCATTAAAATAGCTGTCTCATAAAAGAACACATGTAAAAAAGTCTCTAGAAATAGAGTAATCCAAAGTGCATTTTGCGTTTTAAAATTTAAATTCAAGGCAATTTTATACCAAAAAACAGAGGTAAATACTCCTAAAATAAATTGGTAAATAACCGTCAAAATATTACTCCCTAATCCCAAAAAAATAAGTAAGGGATATCCAGGGCTGCGTTCACCGGTATACTCTGATAAATCAAAATTCATCAAATAATCCGCTAATTCCCAAAAACCTCCACTATCTGGATATTTTGTAACTGTTGTATAAAACAACACCAATACAAATCGGTATAAAAAACCAAATAGTACTAAAAATTTCACTTCCTTACTTTTTAAAAAAGGAATGGAAATTGCATCAAGTTTATTTAATAAAACATTGAATTTATCTAACATAATGGAAATATATTTTTAACAGTTGAAAAGGCACTTTAAGTAAGTCTGAAAATTTTATCTTAGAATTTCCTTTTTCAATCCAAGTTTGTAATGGTAATTCAATCGTTTTCAATTCAAATTGAGGGTCTAATTGTTTAAAGCGAAGCAACAATTCAACATCAAAAAGCCATTTGGTAATAAAAGGCTTCTTGAAAATAGCTATAGCTAAATTCATTTTTATAATTTTTGCACCGCATTGGGTATCATAAACTGGTATTTTGAGTACAACTTGACTTACAATAGTTGCAAAAACACGACCAAAATAATGACGTTTTAAACTACGTTGTATTGTATTACCTAACAATTTAATTCGGCTGCCCATTATAAAATTAAACTGTTGATTTTGAGTGGCAAAATCATAAATACGAGCTATTTCTTCAATTGGTGTTGCCAGATCAGCATCTAAGTATCCAATATAATCATAATTTTTAGCATCAACTCTTAAAACCGCTTCACGGATAGCTGCAGCTTTCCCATTGTTTAGATCTAAAATAATATGATTTACATTTGAAAATTCTTCACTTAATTGTTTTAATATTCTAGGGGTAGCATCATTACTTCCATCATCTACTAAAACAAAATCTAACTTTTTGTAAGTATGAAATGCTTCATGAAAATCTTGAAAAAAAACACGTTCTTCCTCATTATAAAAAGGAATAATTAATACCACTCTAGTTCCCATCATAACATTTTTCTAAAATAAAACACTATTGCCAGAAAATAAAGAACATAAGTAATAGCATACGCCATTACTGCACCCTCTAGTCCAAAATTCTGAATACAATAATAACTCGATATACATAAAATTGAAAATGATAAAACTTCAGTGATGAAATAGGTTTTTACAATTCGCTTCGCAAAAAATTGTATGGCCAAAATAAGAGTAGCGGCTCTAAAAAAATCACCTACAAGCTGCCAAATAAACAAATTGGAAACTGATGAAAACTCATCGGTATATAATATTTCTACTACTGTATCACGCATAAAATACAACAAGACTAATCCTAACGCAAAAACAGGAAAAATTGTTTTATAATACTGATATATAATAGGCTTATTATCTACAATACGAATAGTTTTTGACATTTCAGGCAGAAAATATAAAGATACCAAACTTGTGATAAACATCATATAAAAACTTGAAATTCGATTCATCGCTTCATAAAAACCAGAAGCTTCAAGCGATTGAAATTGCATAATCAATTTTCGTATGTAAATGTAAATCAAAGGTGAAACTATAGCAGAAAATAAAGCCATAGAAGCGTAAACCCATATTTTTTTTATTTGATTAAAATCAAAATTTTGAAAATCCAACAAAGTTGACACTGAAACCAATTTTGTGAAATAAAATCCTGAAAAACAAAATAAAAAAATCGACAATAATGAAACCGCTAATAAAGCTCCTAAAACACCCCATTTCCACATTAAAAAAACTGTAAGAAAAAGTCCAAAAACATGACTAAAAATCGTGGTACTTATAACCTTTTTATAAGCACTGAAACCATTGATTACAGCGGTAAAAAATAAATGTAAAATACCAAATGGAACTGTAAGTGCTACAATTTTAAAAGCCAATTCGTATTGCATATTACCATTTAACAGTGTAATAGTAAAATAGTCTGAATTAAAAAAAACACAACTACTTAGTAAGGCCGAAAAACCTAACAACACATAAAAAACCGTTGACAATAAAGTATAGACTTCTTTTTTATCTTTCTGTTTTTCAGCAATCGTTTTAACAATACCATTTTGCAAACCTAAAGTACCGACAGCTTCCAAACTACTGGTAAAACTTCTAAAATTTCCCATTAAAGCCATTCCTGAAGGACCAACTAATCTTGAAATAGCCCAAGAAGATACTAACCCTGTAAAAATACGGATTAATAAACTTAAACTATTTAATGAAGAAACTCTAAATAGATTGCTATAAAAAAAATTCCTAATCTTAGACAAATCAGTATTGGTTTAATGTCGTGATTATTTTTTGTACTTCTAACTCACTCAATGAACAATTCAATGGGATACTCAATATTTCCTCATGAATTTTATCGGTTATAGGGTAAGACAATGAATTCCATAAATCAAATGCATTTTGTTTATGTGGTGCAATAGGATAATGAATCATAGTCTCAATTCTATTTTCTTTCAAATAGGCAGCCAAATGATTTCTATCCTTCGTTCGAACTACAAATAAATGAAAAACATGATTGGAGCTTAAATTCCAAAAAGGTAAAAAAATCTTGTCGTTTTGTATTTCGGAAATATAACGTTTTGCTAAACTTCTTCTTGTTTCATTGTCCCTTTCTAAAGAAGGAAGTTTTACATTTAAAAAAGCCGCTTGTAATTCATCTAATCTTGAATTCACACCTATTCTATCGTTTTTATATTTCACTTCCGATCCATAATTTCGAATAGAAAACAAAACTTGAGCTAAAGCATCATCATTTGTAGTAATAGCTCCAGCATCTCCCAGAGCGCCTAAATTTTTACCCGGATAAAAACTAAACCCCGCAGCATGACCAAAACTTCCCGCTTTCTGACCTTCACTTGACGCACCATGTGCTTGAGCCGCATCTTCAATAACTAAAAGATTATATTCTTTTGCTAATCTCAATATAGATTGCATTTCACACAACTGCCCATATAAATGAACGGGTAAAATGGCTTTGGTTTTAGTGGTAATTTTACTTCGTATTAATTCGGTATCAATATTATAATTTTGTAAATTAGGTTCTACCATAACAGGAACCAAATCAGCTTGAATAATAGCTAAAATTGTTGCTATATAAGTATTAGCAGGAACAATAACCTCATCCTCTTTTTTCAATTTACCAAGTGCTATATAGCCTTTTAAAATTAAAACCAAAGCATCTAAACCATTTCCAACTCCAATACAGTGTTTAACACCGCAGTAGTCCGCAAAGTTTTGCTCAAACAATTTAACCTCATTTCCCAAAATATACCAACCTGCATCCAAAAAGCTTCGAAATTTAGATTGATATTCCGCTTCAAAAGGTTTATTTATTTTCTTTAAATCAAGAAATTTTATCATACTAAATAGAAGTTAACAAATTTAGCTCGTAATAATCTTGACAAAAAATCACACCCCCTAATTCTTCTTTTTGTTTTAAAAGTCCTGGATTAAAACCTTCTTTAAAAGTTGAGTCCATAACAATTCCCATATCAAAATATTCTTTACCTTCTTCTTTGTATTTTTCAAAAAGTTCAAAAAACAAAAAATCCAAAGCTCTTATTTTTTCACCTAAAACAGTTGTAGCACCATATTGTGATTTTACCACTTTTTCATTCTCAAAAACAGTAATCCCCGCAACAAGATTTCCTTCAAAATACGCATTGAATTGTTTAATATTATTTGGAAATCGATTGGCTAATAACCCAATTTCTTGACAACTATGAACTGGTTTAGCTTGATGTTTTTCTAAAAGTCGGGGTACTAAAACTTGTTCCCAAAAACCACTAAAATTAGTTTCCTGCTTTATTTCCATATAAAGTGATTTTGCTTTTCTATTATGTTTCAACTTACTTTTCGATAATAATTCTGTCTTATGCAACGGAAAAGCTAAATTCATATCTCTTCTGATGATAGTTGCTTTTTTACTGAATAAATAAAAATCAATTTCAGAAGAATGGTATTTATTATAAATAATCGGAAGACTCTTCATAATAAACTTTTTAAATCCTTGCAGCTTCAAATACTCGAGTAACAAATCCATTATAGTAAAAAGTTCTTCTCCTTTTAACTTTTTATCTATTATAAGTCCTCCGTAAGTCAATCCTTTATGTGAAAAAACAACATCTCCTTCCCTATTGGCAGGAAGAACAGCTTTCAATTTATTTTTCTCATCAAAAACCATTAATGAAAAATCTTCAAATCTATCACTATGATATTCCATAAAATCGCGGTGAAATAAAAAAGTAGCATTTTTTGCTTGAGCAATAAACGCATTCCAAAGCGCAAAATAATCTGAATTATACTGCTTAATGATGTAGTTTTTCAAAGGATTCATTTAATTTTGGAAAATTACAAAATTTTAAGTCACCTATCAATCATATCAAATAATTTCTGAAATTATTAGTAACTTGGTAGTTTAATTCCCAATAAAATGAAATTGCATATTAAAATAGTACTTTACACATTCCTACTTCTTAACACTTTACATGCTTTTTCTCAAGACATTAGCCTTTATACACAATGGAATGGTCGTTACGATTTTACTTTTATTGGTAACACCATGAACCCAGTAGAAAATACAAATTCATACCCCAATGGAATTTTTACATCTTCCACAGCTACTCTTAATTTACAAAACGACGACACTATAATAGCTGCCTATCTATATTGGGCTGGAATGGGAACAGGTGATACAGAAATAAAACTAAACGGAACCGATATGACACCAGATATCTTATTTGGTTTAAATGGGAGCTTCAGCAATTATGACTATTTCAGTGCTTTTAAAGATATTACCTCTTTTGTACAATCCACAGGGAATGGAGACTATACACTATCTGATTTTGATTTGAATTACTTAATTTCAACATACATACAAAATGCTACTCAGTTTGCGGGTTGGGCCATTTTAGTAATTTATGAAAACCAAAATCTAGCGCTTAATCAAATTAATGTTTATCATGGTTATGAAGCTTTATCACCAAATCCATATGTAGTTCCTCCAATAATGGATTCACTAACAATTAACTTAGACAATCTCTATTTAATAAGTAATACAGGGGCTAAAATAGGCTTCATTGCTTGGGAAGGTGATAGTGGCCTTGCTACTAATGAAGAATTGCATTTTTCTTCAAATGGTGTTACCAATATTCTTAGTAATAGTTTGAATCCACCAACAAATGCTTTTAATGGAACTAGTACTGAAACGAATTCCGCTACGCTTTACAATATGGATTTAGACATCTACTCCATAGAAAATTACATTGTTCCTGGAACTACTTCTGCCACCGTAACCCTACAATCAGGTCATGATTATGTCATGCTAAATACCATTGTTACCAAACTTAACAGCCAATTACCTGACGCTACTGTAACACTTTCTGAATACAATACTTCATGTGATATTGGAAATTTTAGCATAGCATATACCGTAAACAACACAAATAGTACTGATGTTTTACCTGCTAACACTACAATTGGTTTTTACATTAATAACATCTTAATTGGTACTGCAACCACTCAAAATGATATCCCTATTGGAGGAAGTGAAACTGGTGTAATAACGCTCATCATTCCTCTAAATGCTCCTGAAAACTTTACATTAACCGCAATAGTTGATTACACTGAATCAGTACCAGAATTAAATGAAGACAACAACAGTTTTAATATTACGCTATCTCAATGGTTATCGCCAATATCCAACGGATTACCTCCATTAGAAACATGTAATTTAGGCTTAACAAAAGGTGTCTTTGATTTTTCGTCATATGAAAATTTAGTTGTTAATGACAACAACGACAATGTAAGTTTCCATGAATCACAAGAAGACGCACTTAGTAACAGTAATCCCATTCTAAATACAAGTAACTACGAAACTTCAATTACTCCAAAAGAAATATTTGTTCGTATTGAAAATGAATTGGGTTGCTTTTCAATTACATCATTTATATTACTTACTAAAAACTGTCCTCCCACAGTGTACAATGCTGTTTCCGCTAACAACGATGGCATGAATGATGATTTTTTCATTGATGGTTTACGAGATATTTTTGTCAATTTTAAATTAGAAATATACAGCCGATGGGGACGCTTATTATGGACTGGTGATAACACCATTCCGAATTGGAATGGATATGTTGCAGAGGGTATTAATAATAAAAAAGCTCCTGAAGGTACTTATTATTATATTTTATATTTAAACGACCCCGATTACCCTAAACCTCTCACCGGATATTTATACTTGAATCGATAATTATTCAACATTCGAAATTATTTTTTACCCTTTAATTAAATATAGACTTCGCTTATTTGATGTTCTACTAAATGAAAACAAAAGTCATACAAATTAATTTTCAAAATAATGAAAAGCCTTTTTTGTAATTTTGCAGGAAAGTAATCAGCATGAAAGTAATAACTTCCGTTCAAAATCCATTTATAAAATCACTTGTTCAATTACAAGAAAAATCAAAAGCTCGAAAACAATCGGGAACTTTTTTAATTGAAGGACAACGTGAAATTGAATTGGCTTTAAAAGGAGATTACGTATTGGAAACTATTTTGTTTTTACCCGAAATCATTTCTGAAAATCAAGTAGACATATTGATGGGTTTTAATAAAATAGAAAAAATAGAAATTTCAAAAGACGTCTACAAAAAATTAGCGTATCGCGATACAACCGAAGGTCTCTTAGCTATTGCCAAAACAAAAAGTTTAGCACTTTCGGATTTAAACCTTTCTGAAAACCCACTCATACTTGTTGCGGAATCATTGGAAAAACCTGGTAATATTGGAGCAATCCTTCGTACTGCTGATGCAGCAAACATAGATGCAGTTATTATTGCCAATCCAAAAAGTGACTTATACAATCCTAATATCGTACGTTCGAGCGTGGGTTGTTTGTTTACACGTCAAATTGCAATTGGTACTACCGATGAAGTCATTACTTTTTTAAAAGAAAACAACATTTCTTTTTATGCCGCTACTTTACAAAACTCAACAGAATATCATACACAAAACTACGCCACACCCACAGCATTAGTTGTAGGAACCGAAGCTACTGGGCTAACTGAAAAATGGCGTTCTGAAAGTACACAAAACATCATCATTCCAATGCAAGGTGAAATTGATTCTATGAATGTTTCGGTTGCTGCGGCAATCTTGCTATTCGAAGCCAAAAGGCAACGAAATTTCTTGTAAAGGATACCCTAATAATTGTTAGTTTCAACCTTGTACATTTCGTAACTTTGTACTAACTTTAGAAGTTAGATAAAGTACATATATGACAGAGATTGATATTGAAGCAGAAAACAAAGCCATTGCGCAAGAATATAAAGAGTTACTACGAATAAGTTATCAAACGCTATCTGATGAAGATAAAAAACTAATTCGAAAAGCTTTTGATGTTGCGGTGGAAGCCCATAAAGATCAAAGAAGAAAATCAGGTGAAGCTTATATATTTCATCCAATAGCTGTTGCCAAAATTGTAGCCTCAGAAATAGGATTGGGCGCTACATCTATTGCTGCAGCATTAATGCACGATGTGGTTGAAGATACCGACATTACGGTTGAAGATATTGAAAAAATGTTCAATCCTAAAATTGCAAAAATTGTAGAAGGATTAACCAAAATAGCCAAAGTAAAAACCGACCAAGACGTATCGTTACAAGCAGAAAACTTCCGTAAAATGCTTTTGACATTAAATGAAGATGTTCGCGTAATCTTAATTAAAATTGCCGATCGCCTTCACAATATGCAAACTATGGGAAGTATGGTGGATTATAAGCAAGCCAAAATTGCTTCTGAAACACTATACATTTATGCTCCTTTGGCACACCGATTAGGTTTATACAACATTAAAACCCAATTAGAAGATTTAGGGTTAAAATATACTGAACCTGAAGTATTTCAAGAGATTGTAAGCAAAATCAAAGAAACCAAACAGGAACAAGATGCTTATATTAAATCAATCTCCGATGTACTTTCTGATTCTTTGAATGAAGAAAACATCGAATACACTATAAAAGGTCGACCAAAATCGATTTATTCGATACGTAGAAAAATGCGTGCACAAAACGTTTCTTTTGAAGAAGTTTATGACAAATTTGCCTTACGTATCATATACAAATCTGATGCGCACAATGAGAAGTTTTTAGCATGGAAAATCTATTCGATAGTAACAGATCATTATCGCCCAAGTCCAAGTCGTTTGCGTGATTGGATTTCATCGCCAAAATCTACTGGATACGAAGCCTTACACATTACCGTTATGGGACCAAAAGGCCGTTGGGTAGAAATTCAGGTTCGAAGTGAGCGAATGGATGAAATTGCAGAAAAAGGGTACGCTGCTCACTATAAATATAAAAATGCTGATACCGAAGAACATAGTTTAGAAATTTGGTTAAACCAACTGAAAGAGGCATTGGAAAACCAATCGGCTAATGCAGTTGACTTTGTTGAAGATTTTAAACTAAACTTGTACGCAAAAGAAATTTACGTATTCACACCGAAGGGTGATATTAAATCACTGCCTAAAGGTGCCACTTCTTTGGATTTTGCTTTTTCAATTCACTCTGAAATTGGAGTCCACACTAGGGGTACTCGCGTGAATGGAAAACTTGTCCCTTTGAATCATATTTTAAATAGTGGAGATCAAGTAGAAGTTATCACTTCTCCAAATCAAAAACCTAATGCACAATGGCTTGATTATGTAACTACTTCAAGAGCAAAAACCAAAATCAAAAACGTTCTCAACGAGAATACTAAAAAGATTGCCGAAGAAGGAAAAGAAATCCTTACACGAAAATTACGCCATTTAAAAATTACATTAAACGAAGCTACAACAAACGAACTAGTAAACTTTTTCAAACTACAAACAAGTTTGGATTTGTTTTACCGTATAGGGCTCGGAATTATTGAAAACCAACAACTAAAAGATTACGCAGCACAGAAAAGCAATACTTTGGTTAACTTTTTCAAAAAGACAATACAACGCTCACCTTCTGCGCAACCAGAAAATCTCAAAAAAGACGAAATCAGCAAAAAATATGATCTGCTGGTTTTTGGTACAGAACATGACAAACTAGATTATAAATTATCTAGTTGTTGTAACCCAATTCCTGGCGACGAAGTTTTTGGATTTATCACCATAAACGAAGGTATCAAAGTACATCGTAAAGACTGTCCAAATGCTATAAGTTTACAATCGAATTACGCATATCGTATTATTCCTGCCAAATGGGTAGATTCAAGTCAAGAAGAGTTTAAAGCCATTTTGAAGATTACAGGCATGGATACTTTAGGATTGACGAATAATTTAACTAAAGTTATTTCCAATCAAATGCACGTTAACATTCAAAATATTTCTTTGAGTGGAGATGCCGGAATTTTTAAAGGACAGATTACTGTAATTGTCCCAAACAACACTGTACTTAAACGACTAATCGACAACATAAAAACCGTTGACGGTATCGATAAAGTGACGCGTGTCTATCAAAATTAACAATTGAAACATAAGATTTAACGGATTTCGCAACGACAATTATTTCAATTAAAAAAATAAAAGTATCTTTGCATTTCTTTCATACGAAACAATGGAAAACAATAAAAACCAAGAAATTGTAAAAAACGTTTTTACGCAATTCTTAGAAGAAAAAGGGCATCGCAAGACACCTGAGCGCTACGCTATTCTTCAAGAAATTTACAATTCAAATGAACATTTTGATATCGAGTCATTATATATCAAAATGAAAAATAAAAATTACCGTGTAAGCCGTGCTACACTTTACAATACCATTGAATTGTTATTGGAGTGTGCATTGGTTCGTCGTCATCAGTTTGGCCAAAACCAAGCACATTATGAAAAATCATATTTTGACAAACAACACGACCACATCATTTTAACCGATACTGGTGAGGTAATTGAGTTTTGTGATCCAAGAATTCAACAAATAAAGCAAACTATGGAAGAAATATTTGGTGTTGACATACAAACACACTCGCTTTATTTTTATGGAACAAAAAAAGAAAAATAATACAACTAATTAATAAATTAACTACTAAAATGACTGTAGATTTACTACTAGGGCTTCAATGGGGTGATGAAGGTAAAGGAAAGATTGTTGATGTACTTACCTCAAAATACGATATTATTGCTCGTTTTCAAGGCGGACCAAATGCAGGTCATACACTAGAGTTCGATGGTATTAAACACGTATTAAGAACTATCCCTTCTGGAATTTTCCACAAAACGGCGATTAACATTATCGGAAACGGAGTGGTTATTGATCCAGTTGTTTTTCAAAAAGAAATTGAAGGCTTAGAGAAATTCAATATGGATATCCAATCAAAATTATTAATTTCTAGAAAAGCACACCTTATTTTACCAACGCATCGCTTACTTGATGCTGCTTCTGAAGCTTCTAAAGGTAAAGCTAAAATTGGTTCTACTTTAAAAGGTATTGGCCCAACTTATATGGACAAAACAGGTAGAAATGGATTACGTGTAGGAGATATTGAATTAGAAGATTTCAAAGAGCGTTACCGATCGTTAGCAGACAAACATGAAGCAATGATTGCTTTTTATGATGTCAACTTACAATACAACTTACAAGAAATGGAAGAAGAATTTTTCACTTCTATTGAAGAATTGAAAAAATTAACTTTCATTGACAGTGAAGAATACTTAAACAAAGCTTTAAAAGAAGGAAAATCAATCTTAGCAGAAGGAGCACAAGGTTCTTTATTAGATGTTGATTTTGGTACTTATCCATTTGTAACTTCATCAAATACTACTGCTGCAGGTGCTTGTACAGGTTTAGGTATCGCTCCTAATAAAGTAAAAGAGGTATTTGGTATTTTCAAAGCCTATACTACTCGTGTTGGTAGCGGCCCCTTCCCTACTGAATTATTTGACGAAGTAGGTAGTACAATGGCAAAAGTAGGTAACGAATTTGGTTCTGTAACTGGACGCGCTCGTCGTTGCGGTTGGTTAGACTTAGTAGCTTTAAAATATGCTGTACAAGTTAATGGTGTTACAGAATTATACATGATGAAAGGTGATGTACTTTCTGGTTTTGAAACATTAAATGTTTGTACAGGCTACAAATATAAGGGAGAAGAAATCCAACATTTACCATACAATATTGAGCCAGAAAACGTTGAGCCAATATTAACACAAATGAAAGGTTGGCAAGCTGATTTAACAGGAATGACTACTTATGAAGAACTTCCAACCGAATTGAAAGAATATATCGAATTCATTGAGAAAGAAGTTGAAGTACCAATTAAAGTTATCTCTGTTGGTCCAGATAGAAAACAAACTATTATCAAATAATTAAAAAGTCCTGATTTCATCAGGACTTTTTTTTATACTTCTTTAAAACACACGAACTAAATTAAATCCAAAAAAGATATCACCATCTCCCCAATCTCCATAGGCGTTCCCTAAATAACCTGTTTCATGTATGGCTTGAGAATTGGTAAAATGCAATTGAAAAACATGACCTCCAGTATCGATATCTACACCTACAGACAAAGGATTATGAGCAACACTATTAGATACTCTATTCAAATGCGCGGCATAATCCATTGCTAAAGCCACCCTATTGGAAATTTTATACCTACCTCCCATTCCAATTGCAAACTGACTATTATCTTGTAGATCATTTGCTACAAAGTTTTCATGAAAAAATGTTGGCGCAACCTCCAATGATAATTTATCCGAAAACTTTCTTGACATCAACAATTGAGTAGTATAATTCAGTCTATTTTCAAACTTTAAATCGGGTAACAAACTATCATCTAATTCTGCATTAACAACCAAACTATTAAACCCGACAATGGTAAAAGGGAATCCATTTTCTTGTTGCGGTATTAATCTATATTTAACAGCTCCTTCGTATGACTTTTGAAAACCACTACGCGCAACATGAACCGTCAACCAATCGGTAAAACCATACAAAAATTTAATCTGCGTGTTGGCATCATCTAATCCAAAAAAAGTTTCAAAACCAGACTTTATTGATCCAAATCTATGCGCAACAATAAAATAAAAATCACCTTGAGCCGCTAATTTTGTAGATTCTAAATTTATTATTTTAAGCGATTTAAAAGCAGATGTCACAACAACTTTTGAAGTATCGGTATCAATTTCCGCCAACAAATCGTCTTGTGCCAACGCACACATTGGCAACATCAATAATAAAAGTATTTTTCTCATATAGAATTCTGCTTAATCAATTATTACTTTTTTCCACATTGACTCACCTTCATTACGAAGTTCTACAAAATAAACCCCAGTTTCAAGGTTATCAGTATTAATAGTAACTGTTTGTGCTGCTAAATTTTCATATTCTTTTACCAGTTTTCCTGTTAAAGAATAAATAGCTAAAGCTTCAATTACAACAGGTAACTCAAAAGTTATCACCCCATTCGATGGATTAGGATAAATTTTAACCTGATTCAAAGAAAAATCTTGGGCATTTAAAGTAGAGAATGCTGTATTTAAAAAGACACCTCTGTTAGCCACTTCATGATAGGCTAATGTAAAAGAAGTACTATTCGAACGCGCCCAAGCAAAATCAACAGTAGTATCATTAAAATTAAAAACAAAATCATTTGAATCACCAGTATTGAAAGGTCTTGAATACACTAGTGTTCGTAAGCCTGTACTCGGTGTATTATTAGTATTAGAAATTAGAGTCCAATCATTTGATGCGTCAACAGAAGGTGTTACACCTACTCCATTATGTTTTGCATCTACTAAGGTTACATTGTTCCAATACACTAAATCAGAACCAGCTTGCATACCACCAGTAAATGACCCAAACTGCAAAGCAAACCATCTATCATTTGGCCCCGAAAGTGTCAAAACCACAGTTGATGTTCCACTATCCAAAACCAATTGTGCTTTCATATTAGATGCTAAATCTATCAGTCCAGTTGCTTTTTGCTGACCAAAAGCCAAAAAATGCAGAGCTACAACTAAAAGTGTTAATGTAATTTTACGCTTCATAATTACTTATTTTAATAGATTAATAATTTGTTCGTTATTCGCTAAAACAGCGTATTCAAATGCTGATTTCCCAGAATCAGTTAAAATATTTTTATCTGCTCCATTATCTAATAACTTCTTGACTATTTCAGAATTATTAAACTGTACTGCATACATTAAAGCCGTTATCCCATTTGCGTTGGTTAAATTTGGATTTGCCCCTTTTTGCAATAGCAAATCAACCAACTGAATATTACCTTTAACTGTAACAGCCATCAAAGCAGTTCCTTCTTGCGAAACATAATTTAAATCGGCTCCATTTTCCAATAAAAAATCGATTATTTCCAGATTACTACTGTAACACGCTAAAATCAAAGGGGAAAATCCATGATTATTTAATGCATTCACTACAGAATTATCTTGTTTAAAGAAAATCTTTGCTTCGGCTACAGACCCATTTCTTGCAACATCAAAAAAATCTCTATTTTGAGCTACCCCAAAAAAACAACTCAACAAAAAAAACAGTATTAATTTCCTCATAACTTAATCAATTACAGTGCACTCATCCATACGATATTC
Source organism: Flavobacterium chuncheonense (assembly GCF_042686145.1). Classification (NCBI taxonomy): domain Bacteria; kingdom Pseudomonadati; phylum Bacteroidota; class Flavobacteriia; order Flavobacteriales; family Flavobacteriaceae; genus Flavobacterium; species Flavobacterium chuncheonense. Next base: position 41,663 of record NZ_JBHUPC010000020.1, read on the forward strand.
TTCTAATAAATCGTCATAACCGATGAAGCGCCCTTTTACTTTAATGATAGTACCAAAATTAACATTCACAATTGGAACATTACATTTTGCAGAAACCTTTCCCTCCAAAATAATAATATTGTTTACAACATCTACATCGGTAACTTTTCCATTAATCACAATAGTTTGATCCAAATACTTCTTATTGGCAAACTCTTCATTTTCAAGAAATGTATTTTCCAAATCAACAGCTGATATAACATAACTAGGCTTTTCAGAACTGACATCACGATGCCCTTTATAGATATAATTAAACATAGCAAAAGCAAACAAAAGCAGTATAAAAATTCCAATTAACACTTTAATCTTTTTCATAACAAACAATAAAAGAAACAATTCAAAACATTTTTATTTAAAAAGATAATAATGTAAATTTACATTAATTTTTTAACATAAAAAATATGAAATTTTCAACAAAAATAAAAGCAATAGTAATATTACTAATTTTAACAAGTTGTACTAACGATTCTCCTGATGACTTAATACCTGTTAAAGAAACACAAATAGTAACCTACTCCAATACCGTAAAATCAATTATTCAAAACAATTGTGTAAGCTGTCATGCTGAAACACCGCAAAACGGAGCTCCTATGGCATTAACAAGCTACGCATTAGTAAAAGATGCAGTTCTTAACAGAGGTCTTATTGATAGAATATCAAGAGAACAAGGAGCCCCAGGCATGATGCCAAATGGTGGAACACGATTACCACAAGCTGTAATTAACCAAGTAATCCAATGGCAAAATGATGGATTACTAGAATAAATAAAAAAATGAAAAATTTCATATTATACCTATTTCTTCTTATTACTTTGTGCAGTTATGCTCAAAATAAACGAACAACCAAATCAGGTGAAGTTACATTTGAAGCATCCGTACCTTCTTTTGAGGAAGTGAAAGCTACAAACAAAGATGTAACATGTATTTTAAATGTAGATACTGGCGAAATTGCAGCATTAGCATTAATGAAAGGCTTTCATTTTAAAGTTGCACTAATGGAAGAACATTTCAACGAAAACTATATGGAGAGTACAAAATTCCCAAAAGGTATTTTTAAAGGTAAAATTGAAAATTTCAAAATAACTGATTTATCCGAAAGCCCAATGAAATATACCATAAACGGAACACTAGAAGTACACGGAAAGCAAAAAGAGATTACTACAACAGCTTATATTAAAAATTATTCTGGCAAAATTGAAATTCAAAATACTTTCACTGTAAATACAGATGATTTTGATATTAAAATTCCTAGTGTCATCTCCAAAAAAGTAGCCAAACAAGTAAACGTTGAATGCTTATTCAAGCTATAAAATATAATGATAAAAAAATCTTAATTAGCGAGCGCTTTTGTAGTTTTTACTTATTTTTGACACAAATTACAATCGATTGAAAAAATTAGCGCTATTTTTATTTTTTATCATTGGAAACCTCCAATTAGTTCAAGCCCAAGAAACTAAAAAAAAAACCATTGATCAACAACAAACGAAAAAGATAATTATTGATCACTCCGATTTCATTGACAAAAATGAATATGAATATCCAGACGCAACTATTTTCACCGGAAATGTACGAGTAATTCACAATGGCGTAAAAATAAACTGCAACAAAGCGTATCTTTTCGACAAAGAAAATTATGTCAAAGTATTTGGAAATGTTGTTGTAAACCAAGGTGACACCATTACTCTTAACAGTCGATATGCCGAATACAATGGTGAAACAGAATTTGCTTTTGCTACTGGAGATGTAAATTTACGTTCCCCAGAATCAACTTTAACTACCGATACCATTTTCTTTGACAAGAAAAATCAGTTGGCTTTTTACAATAGCTATGGAAAGATTATCAATAAAGAAAACACATTAGTAAGTAAATCAGGAAAGTATTTTATCAGTTCCAAAAAATACCAATTTATAACTGCTGTAACGGTAACCAACCCAAAAGCTAAAATAGAAACCAACCACTTGGACTATTATGAAAACTCAGGTCATGCTTATGTATTTGGACCATCCACTATAACCAATGAGGGTAATGTAATTTACACTGAAAATGGATTTTATGACACTACCAATAATATTGGAAAACTTAAAAAGAACTCCAAGATAAGCTATGACAACAAAATTATCGAAGGAGACGATTTGTACTACGATCAAGCAAAAAACTTTTCACGTGCTATCAACAATGTAAAAATTACAGACACCATAAACAATATGGTTGCCAAAGGACATTACGCTGAAATGTACCGTGATACTCAAACTAGAAAAGATTCTATTATACTAACCAAAAGAGCTGTTGTAATTACCAAAATTGAAAACGACTCGCTGTACATGCACGGTAAAAAAATGTTGGTAACAGGACCTCCTGAAGACCGAGTTATTAGAGCATTTAACAATGTACGATTTTACAAGACCGATATGAGCGGAAAATGCGATTCGATACATTCTAACAATAAAACAGGTCTCACTCAACTTATCGGAAGACCAGTGATTTGGAATGGAGACAGCCAAATGACAGGGGATGTGATGCACTTAATTGGCAATAACCAAACTGAACAACTCGATTCTCTAAAAGTACTCAACAATGCCTTCATTGTACAAAAAGACACTTTAGGTATTAACCAATACAATCAAACCAAAGGTCAAAATTTATACGGAACCTTTAAAAATAATGAGTTGCACCAAGTTGATATTGTAAAAAATACGGAGCACATTCACTATGCATACGACGATGACAATGAACTAATTGGAATTGACAAAGGAAAATGCAGTAAAATCAGTTTGACAATTGAAAACAACCAAGTTCAAACCTTAACAAATTATAACAATACCGAATCTGAAACCTATCCAGGAGAAGAACTACCTGAAAACGCACGTAAATTAAGAGGTTTTATATGGCGTGGTGATGAACGTATCAAATCAAAAGATGATATTTTCCCTGAGGAGGAAAATATTCTTCATGAAAAAATACTTTTAGAATCGAAAGCTAAAGCTTCAGAAGAAAATGTTCCTATGGAAACTTTACCTGAAACCTTAGATTTCGATAAAAAACCTCAAAAACCAGTTAGAGAAAAGAAAATTTCTAAAAAATAATTGATTCTCTTTTTAATCAATTTACCGAATCGACAGAAATATGCTAGACGATTTTTTTAAATACCAAGCACAAACCTCTCCGCATCCATTAGCAATGGAAATTTCAAAAGCAGAAGGGTCATATATTTACGATAGTGAAGGAAAACCATATTTAGACTTTGTTGCTGGAGTATCAGCAAACACTTTAGGTCACCAACCAAAACGTGTTAATGACGCTATAAAAACACAATTGGACAAATATTCGCATGTAATGGTGTACGGAGAATACGCACAACACCCAGCTACAGAATTATGTAAATTATTAGCCACTCACTTACCAGAACCTTTAAATAAAACCTATTTAGTCAATTCTGGTACAGAAGCTATTGAAGGATCCTTAAAATTAGCACGAAGAGTAACAGGTAGAAGTCAATTGATTTCGTGTCATAACGCTTACCATGGAAACACTATGGGAAGTATGAGTGTTATGGGGTTTGAAGAGCGTAAACAAATTTTTCGCCCATTAATACCTGATGTTGATTTCATCACCTTTAACAACGAAGCTGATTTAGAAAAGATAACTACTAAAACAGCTGGTGTATTATTAGAAACCATTCAAGGAGGTGCTGGATTCATTCAACCTGAAAATGATTTCCTTAAAAAGGTACGCCAACGTTGTTCTGAAGTTGGTGCTGTAATGATTTTAGATGAAATCCAACCTGGTTTTGGAAGAACAGGAAAACTATTTGGATTTCAAAATTATGATATTGTTCCCGATGTAGTCGTAATGGGTAAAGGTATGGCAAGTGGAATGCCAGTAGGCGCTTTTACAGCGTCTGCCAAAATGATGGATTTATTAAGTCACGACCCAAAACTAGGACACATTACTACTTTTGGAGGCCATCCTGTAATTGCTGCCGCTTCTTTAGCCACACTACAAGAAGTTACAGAAAGCAACCTGATGACTGAAGCATTAGAAAAAGAACAATTATTTAGAGAATTACTTGTACATCCCTTAATCAAAGAAGTAAGAGGAAAAGGATTAATGCTAGCCGCTATGACAGAAAGTCCTGAAATCACTAATAAAGTAATTTTAGAATGTCATAAAAGAGGGCTAATTCTATTCTGGCTATTGTTTGAAGGTTGTGCTATACGCATAACGCCCCCTTTAACGATTTCAAAAGAAGAAATAAAAAAAGGTTGTGGCATTATTCTTGACGTACTTAATACGGTAGGAAATTAATAAATAGAATTGTTAATTAAATTGTTTAAAACAATTATCCTACAAAAAATAAAAGCCCCTATTAAATCCTTAATTTTAATAAGGACAAAACCATAAAAAGAGAAAGCTATGAGATTGAGTCACGATGAAGAAGAAAACAACCTTTCCTTGTCTAAATTTGAATCAATGTTAAAAACCAATAAAGTTTTTTTCTTTGATTCTGAAGAGTTTGAAGATATTATTCTTCACTACATGGACACGGGAAGAATGAATTTAGCTAAAAAAGCTTTAAAACTAGCTTTGGACCAACATCCAAAGTCTACGGGGTTAAAATTGGTTCAAGTAGAGCTTTTAGTATTTGAAGACAAATTAGATATTGCTGAAAAATTACTAAACGACCTCTACGCTATTGAACCTCACAACGAAGAAATCTACATTCAAAGAGCCAATATTTTTTCAAAACGCGATCAACACGACAAAGCTATTGCTTCACTTGAAACTGCATTAGAATATACTGATGATTATGCCGATGTTTATTCCATGATTGGAATGGAATATTTGTTCATGGACAATTTAGAAAAAGCAAAAAGCTATTTCATCAAGTGCTTGGATGAAGATATTGAAGATTACTCTGCCTTATACAATGTAGTGTATTGTTTTGATTTCTTAGATCAAAATAATGAAGCTATTGCTTATCTAGAATCGTTTATTGATAAAAATCCGTATTGTGAAGTCGCTTGGCATCAATTAGGGCGTCAATTTTATGCTGTTAAAAACTATGAAAAATCGGTTTGGGCATTTGACTACGCTACTTTAATTGATGAAAACTTTTTAGGAGCTTATCTTGAAAAAGCGAAAGGTCTTGAGAAATTAAAACGATACCAAGAAGCAATTGATTGTTACAACATAACAATGGAACTTGATGATGCAACTTCATTTGCTTTACTAAGAGTAGGAAAATGCTATGAGCGCTTAGGAAATATTGAACAAGCTTTAAAATATTATCACAAAACGGTACATGAAGACCCTTTATTAGACAAGGGATGGATTGCTATTACTGATTTTTACATTCGTCAAAAGAACTACCAAAAAGCATTATATTATGTAAACAAAGCAATTGGTATTGATGGAGACAACAGTTTGTATTGGAAACGTTTTGCTGTAATCAACCAATCGCTTGACAATTATGAAGAAGCAGAACTTGGTTACCGTAAATCATTTGAAAATGGTGATATCAATCTTGATACTTTTATACTATGGGCAAATATGCTTCAAGTACTGGGTGAATACGAAACAGCAATTGAAATTTTACTACAATCGCTAGATTTATTTCCAAACGAGTATGAAATTGAATATCGATTAGCTGGATTATACTACCTTGTTGGAGATACTAAAAAAGGAAAATTTCACTTAGTAAATGGTTTGCAACTTAATTTTAAAAACCATAGCATTATTGAAGATTATTTCCCTTCAGTTTGGAATAAAAAAACAATCCAAAATTTAATCGCAAAACACAAAATTTAACCCTAAAAACATACAAAGTCATTCGTAAACTTTACTAAAGTTTGTGAATGACTTTTTTATTAAATCCTACATGAGAAAACTTTTCCCAGATTACCTACTAATCACACTAAAAGGAATTGCTATGGGAGCAGCTGATGTCGTTCCTGGTGTATCAGGCGGTACAATAGCTTTTATTTCAGGCATCTATCAAGAACTTATTGACAGTATTAATAATATTAATCCAAGTATTTTTAAAACTTTAAAAGAAAGCGGATTAAAAGTAACTTGGGCAAAATTAAATGGTAACTTCCTTACAGCATTACTTTTAGGAATTGGGTTAAGTATAATCACATTTTCAAAAGTTATTACCCATTTACTTGAAGAACAGCCTATTCTTGTTTGGTCTTTCTTCTTTGGTTTAGTATTAGCGAGTATTAGCCTAATTTGGAAAGAAATTACGCATTGGAAACTAAGAAGTATTTCAGCATTACTGATTGGAATTCTCATCTCCTACTTTATCACAATTGCTCGACCAATACATTCTCCGGAAAGTTATCCTTATATATTTCTTTCAGGTTTTCTTGCCATTATAGCCATGATTTTACCTGGCGTTTCAGGAGCTTTTATCCTTTTGCTGATGGGTTCTTATCAAACCGTTATAGGAACAATAAACCAATTTCGTGAAGGAATTACCAAAATGAATACCGAATTATTAAGCGAAGCACTTTTAAAAATTGGAACATTTGCTTTAGGTGCAATTTTAGGCCTTAAATTATTTTCAAAAGTCCTACATTGGATGTTTTACCACCACAAAAACACAACTTTGGCTGTACTTATAGGCTTCATGATTGGCTCTTTAAACAAAATATGGCCTTGGAAAACCACATTGGAAACACGTATCAACAGTCATGGAGAAACCGTACCATTTATAGAAAAGAGTATATTGCCAAATAATTTTGAAGGCGATCCCAAAATTTTTACTGCAATTCTATTCATGATTCTAGGATTTATTTTAATTTTCGGACTTGAAAAATTAGCAACGAAATTTGGTAAAACAAACTAAGATGGCAAAAAAGAAGAAAAATAAAAAACAAGTTAAATACGGATTAATTGGCAAAAACATCAGTTATTCCTTTTCTAAAAAATATTTTTCAAACAAATTCAAAGTGTTTCATTTTGATAATTGTGAATACTTAAATTTTGACATCGAAAACATCAAATATTTCCCAGATATTTTAGCCGAAACTAAAGGTTTAAAAGGTTTAAACGTTACAATTCCATACAAAGAAGAAATTATTCCGTATTTGGATAAACTTTCCAAAAATGCAAAAACTATAGGTGCCGTAAATACGATTGTTTTCTCAAAAAAGAAAAAAATAAAAGGATACAACACCGATTATTACGGATTCAAAAAATCCTTAAAACCACTTTTGGAAGAACACCACAAAAAGGCATTAATTTTAGGAACAGGTGGTGCAAGTAAAGCAGTCGCATTTGCATTACGAAAATTAAAAATTGAGTTTGATTTTGTATCGAGAACACCTTCAGAATATGAGTTATCTTACAATGAAGTCAACGATGAAGTTTTTGACGAATACCAAATTATAATCAACACAACACCTGTTGGTACGCATCCAAACATTGATGATTGTCCAGCTTTAGATTACTCGCTTTTCACACCAAAACACATTGCATATGATTTGGTCTACAATCCAGAAGAAACCGCTTTTCTTTCAAAAGCAAAAGCACAAGGGGCAACTATTAAAAACGGTTATGAAATGTTGGTTTTCCAAGCTGAGAAAGCATGGTTACTTTGGAACAAATAAACCAATGGAATCTTTTAGTCTTAACTTTAGTATTTTCTAAACGTATTAACAAAAATCCCTTCAAAGGGATTTTTCTGTATAAAATTCAATAACAAATAATTCTTTTCTCGTAAAAAAACGCACATTTAACCGATTTCCTTTGCCTTTTTCGTACTCCTTTATTATCTTCGAGCACAATTAGTATAACCTTAAGCATTAATTGACGATGTTAGAAGAAAAGAATGATAACCTGCAAGCAGCAGACGGACAACAAAATCATGACACACAAGAAAGTGTAAGTACGAGCGCTATCAAATCTGTTCAAGATACTATAGATGATAGCAATGCTGAAGAAAATGAAGATGAATCAGTACAAGACAAACATAGCATTCCTATGTTGGATTATGATTCGCTTTCGATGGATGAATTAACAGCTGAGTTAGACAAGCTTGTACACCACCATAAAGTAATGGCTATTAAAGACCACGTTGAAGAAATTCGCAAGGCTTTCATGGACAAATACCACCACTTACTTGACGACAAACGTGACGAGTTTAATGCTAATAATACAGATGAAAATGCTGTTTTCGAATATCATTTCCCATTAAAAAATAAATTTGATTCGGTTTATGATGATTACAAAACCAATCGAAACAACTACTACAACCAATTACAAAAGAACTTAAAAAATAATTTAACGCTTCGTAACGATTTAATTGAAGAGTTAAAAAATTTAGTTGACAACACTGATGAGACCATGACCATCAGTGATATGTTCAAAAAACTAAATGAAATACGTGAAGCTTGGAAAGCTGCTGGAGCTATCCCAAGGGACAAGTACAATATTGTTTGGAACAACTTCCATTTTCACATTGAGCGTTTTTATGATTTAATTCATTTAGATAAAGAGGCTCGCGATCAAGATTTCAAACACAATTTAGAGCAAAAACAAGCTATAATTGAGCGTGCTAAAGAATTATTAGACGAAAGCGATATTATGAAAGCTTTTCGTGAGTTACAATTATTACACCGAGTTTGGAAAGAAGAAATTGGACCTGTTGATCGTGAATTTCGTGAAGCCATTTGGAATGAATTTAGCGATATAACACATCAAATGCACGAAATACGCGAAGCGTATTTTAGTCAAGCAAGAGAACGCGAAACTCAAAACCTAGCACACAAAAAAGAAATAATTGCTAAAATTGTAGCTTTAGGCAAAGAAAGTATCACAACGCATAACGGATGGCAAGCTCAAATTAAAAAAATGGAAGCTTTAAGAGAAAGTTTCTTTAAAGCTGGTAGAGTTCCTGCAGAAGTAAACGAAGATACTTGGGCTGAATTTAAAACTGCTGTTCGTGAATTTAATACTAATAAAAATGCTTTTTACAAAAACATCAAGCACGAGCAACAAGAGAATTTAAATAAAAAAATTGCTTTAGTTGAAAAAGCTGTGGCACTTCAAAACAGTGAAGATTTCAATGCGGTAACACCTGTAATGAAGCAAATACAAGAAGATTGGCGTAAAATTGGTCATGTACCAAGAAAATACTCTGATAAAATATGGAAAGAGTTTAAGGATGCTTGCAACCATTACTTTGATCGTTTACACAAAGTAAGAAACGCTGAAAACCAAGAAGAAGTTGAAGCATTTGAAAAGAAAAAAGCATATTTAGAAGAATTAAAATCTTTTGAATTAGTTGGTGACCACAAAACCGATTTAGACGCTATAAAAGCACATATTGAATCATGGAAATCAATTGGAAGAGTACCTTATAACCGCAGACATATTGAAGGTAAATTCAACAAAATATTAGATGCTTTATTTGAAAAATTAAGCCTTTCTAAAAAAGATACCGAAATGATGAAGTTTGATGCCAAACTTGAACAAATGGTAGAAAATGAAGATGACAGAGCGCTTGAAAAAGAACAATACTTTATTCGTAAAAAAATAGATGAAGTTCAAAATGAAATTTTCCAATTGGAAAATAATATCCAATTTATTAGTTCAAGTTCAAAAGGAGAAAATCCTTTTATAAAAGAAGTTAAAAAGAACATCGAGCGTCATAAGGAGGAACTAAAACTTTGGAAAGAAAAACTTAGTAAACTTAGACAGATTTAATTTTACACATCAATAAAAAAAGCCAAGTTTAATACTTGGCTTTTTTATTCTTTAATTTTATCTTTTAAAATGCCTCTCCTATTCTAAAATAAATAGCATAATCGTCCTTTCCTCTCGCCACATCCAAACCTATACGCATTTGCGTACTCTTAATTGCTAAATAACGTACTCCAAATCCACCACTTGGATAAAGACTTCCATTAAACTCACTAAACTCTGAACCATATAACGTCCCTAAACCTCCAAATCCAACCAATCCAATCCGAGGCAAAAAATTCCAACGGTATTCAGCTTGAACATCAACTTTTCCATCTCCCCTATATTTCCCATCGGTATACCCCCTTAAATCAATGCCATTAATAACAACTTGTCTTTGAAAATCTAATGTTGAAGTCGCCACTTTAGCATAAGCTCTTACTGCTAAAACATCCTTATCATTTCTAATACCATAGTAACGATTGTAGTAGGCGTTAAAAATTCCAAAATTGTTTACATTTCCCATCCATTCTGGGTACAATGTAAACATTGCATTCAACTTGCTTCCTTTTTTTGGATAATACACATTATCACGTGTATCTCTCAAAAATAACATTTGTAATGAATTATTATTAGAAATAGAATCTGTTGCCGCTTCTTCAAACCTTGTTTTTGTACGGCTGTAATAATAACCTAATCCTAAATAATTCTTCTTGTATACTTTTCGATACACTTTTGCACTCAACATTACAGAACGAGAGCCATAATCATAAAAATCAGGCTCACTATCAGGTAACTCTGTATACGTTTGAAAATTATACAATCCTGTTCCAGTAGCAGCAATTACACGCCATTTATCCTCGTTAAAATACATTTGAGTAAACAATACTGAAAACCAAGTATCGTTCGTAGTACGCACATAAAAAGCACCAGTAGTTGAACGTGGACTTATTGTATCTTCCTTTTGAAGACGGTAAGTTAACATTCCACCTCCTCCATAATAATAGCCTAGAACTTTATTATGACTAAAATAAGGAAATGGATTGAACTTTATATTTTTTTCCTTTTTAATAGAATCGGATACATTTGTAGAATCATTTTGAGCAAAAGCAGTATTGCAAAAAATAATAATCAACAATACAATTTGATGTGATAGTTTTTTATCCATAAACATTATTTTAAATGTATCAGAAATGATACACTAAAATAACCAAAAAAAAGCACTCAACGAAAAAAAACAAATGAATATCAAGACATTACCAACTAGAGTCGTTTTGCTTCTTCCCAAAACACATCCATTTCTGCAAGTGTCATATCACTTAATGGTTTCCCAAGTTCCCCGGCTTTACTTTCCAAATACATAAAGCGTTTGATAAATTTCTTATTTGTACGTTCAAGAGCATCCTCAGGATTAATTTTTAAGAAACGAGCATAATTAATCATTGAAAATAATACATCGCCAAACTCCGCTTCAATACTATCTGCATCACCTTTAATTACTTCTTCTTGTAACTCATTCAACTCCTCTTGAACTTTTTCCCAAACCTGATGTGATTCCTCCCAATCAAACCCTACACCTTTAACTTTGTCTTGGATTCGGCTTGCTTTTACTAGTGCAGGCAAACTCTTTGGAACACCTTCTAAAACAGACTTCTTACCTTCTTTTAATTTTAATTTCTCCCAATTTTGTTTTACTTCTTCCTCATTTTCTACCACAACATCTCCATAAATATGGGGATGACGATCAATGAGTTTATCACAAATAGCATTCGCAACATCAGCAATGTCAAAATCATTAGTTTCACTACCTATTTTTGCATAAAAAACAATATGTAGTAACAAATCACCAAGTTCCCTTTTAATTTCAGGTAAATCGTTATCCAAAATAGCATCGCCCAATTCATACGTTTCTTCTATGGTCAAATGACGTAGACTTTCAAGTGTTTGCTTTTTATCCCAAGGACATTTTTCACGCAAATCATCCATAATATCTAATAATCGATTAAATGCTTCTAATTGTTGTTGGCGTGTGTTCATTTTTATATAGTTTAAATTAAAAGTGAGGGTACTGTAAAAATAAAAAATCCCGCACTAAAATGCGGGATTCCCTTTTATAATTTCAGCCTGATTACTCAGCTGTTTCTTCTTTTGCTTCTTTTTCAGTTAAAGCTTCAACAGTTACATACCCTTTTGGTTGTAAAATATTGTACCAGTTTAAAATTTTCTTGATATCAGAAGTATATACTCTATCTTCATCAAATTCTGGTAAAACTTCACGAAAATATGCTTTTAAAGTAGCATCATCTCCTTTATGTGAAATTGTTGCAGCATCGTTTTCTTTAGTTGCGATAGCTTTGAAAACTTCAGATAAACGTACTTCTTCTGAATAAGTATAAACAGCGATTTCTGATAACAAACTTACATTGCTACGTAAACCAACAGTAATCTTTTTCCCGTCTAAAAGTGACTCCGCTACAAAACCTGTACGAGTTTGTAATTTTAATTCATATAAACCTGGTTTTCCAGATATAGCTAATATTTTTTGTATGCTCATTTTTCTTTATGTTAAGGTTCGCAAATATATTTTTTAATTTAAAATAAACAAAAACTAAAATCTTAAAATTCTACTAAAGAATAATTGTCTATTCTAAACTATTAAAATTAAAGCAATTATTATCTTCCTTTTTTATTGGCAAATTTCATTTTATAATCAGGTCGTGCCTTACCATCCATGATATTCATCAACTTTTTACCGATTAATTTCTTCTTTAAAGTTGACAAATGATCGGTAAATAAAATACCATCAATATGGTCATACTCATGCTGAATAACACGTGCTATTAAACCATCGTATTCTTCCGTTTTTTTATTAAAATCCTCATCAAAATACTCAATAGTTATTTTTTCATGACGAAAAACATCTTCACGAACGTCTGGAATACTTAAGCAGCCTTCGTTAAACCCCCAAAGTTCTCCTTCTTCTTTTACGATTCTAGCGTTAATGAAGGTCTTTTTGAAACCTTTCAATTCCGTAGCTTCTTCTTTTGAAACCTCATCACTATCCGCAAAAGGTTCGGTGTCCACAATAAATAAACGAATTGGTAATCCCACTTGAGGAGCAGCTAAACCTACACCATGTGCATGATACATAGTTTCATACATATTAGCAATTGTCTCCTTTAAGTTTGGATACTCTTGAGAAATATCTTCACCCATTTTTCTTAAAACAGGCTCTCCATATCCATATATAGGTAAAATCATGACTTACTTTTTAAATTTCAAAGTGCAAAAATAAGGAAACTTATTGAAAGTAACTGAAAATCTATTCTAGTAAAAGAAAAAAACACTTTAAAAGACACCAATAAAAAATAACTTATCCGTTAAATGTTATTAAAAAGATAAAATATCTTATTAATAACAAATATTAAGATTTTTTATTTAAGTTTGCCGAAATTTTGTAAATAAATGAAAATCAAACTTGAACTTACTCATGCTGGACATGCAGTATACAGCCAAACAATATTGGATGAAATGGAAAGTTCAGCCAAAGTCAGAGGCACAGGTATTGCCAAGCGTTCTATAGAATACTTGACAAAAAAGATGGAAGAAGGTAATGCTATCATTGCTCTTACTTCAGATAATGAATGGGCGGGATTTTGTTACATCGAAACCTGGAGCGATGAGAAATTTGTTGTCAACTCTGGATTAATTGTAGCACCCAAGTTCAGGCATTTAGGTTTGGCACGCCAAATCAAGCAAGCGATTTTCAACTTATCACGAACAAAGTTTCCTCATGCCAAAATATTTGGTTTAACAACTGGATTAGCCGTTATGAAAATTAACAGCGAATTGGGCTACAAACCTATCACCTATTCGGAAATTACTCAAGATGAGAATTTCTGGAGCGGTTGTAAAAGCTGTGTCAACTATGAGATATTATTGGCAAAGAACAAAAAAAATTGTTTGTGCACCGCCATGATTTACGATAATGAAAATGAAAAATTAAAACACCAATTAGAAAATGAAGAAAGTTGTATTAGCATATAGTGGAGGATTAGACACTTCATTTTGCGCCGTTTATCTATCAAAAAAATTAGGATATGAAGTTCATGCAGTAACTGTAAATACGGGAGGATTTACTAATGAAGAAATTGCTGGAATAGAAAAACGAGCCCTCGAACTTGGCGTACATTCCTATACTTGTGTTGATGCTGTAGAAAGCTATTACAACACTTGTGTGAAATATTTAATTTTTGGAAATGTATTAAAAAACAATACGTATCCATTATCGGTAAGTGCAGAAAGGACTATTCAAGCACAATCTATTGCGCAATACGCTAAAAATATAAATGCTGATGCCATTGCTCATGGAAGTACTGGTGCCGGTAATGATCAAGTTCGTTTTGATGTTATCTTTAATGTTGTTTGCCCTTCAATAGAAATCATTACTCCTATTAGAGATTTAAAGCTTTCAAGAGAAGCTGAAATTGAATTTTTGAAAGAAAACAATATCGAAATCAATTTTGAAAAGGCTTTATATTCTATCAACAAAGGACTTTGGGGTACTTCTGTAGGAGGAAAAGAGACCTTGACATCCCATTTAAACATACCTGAAAAAGCATATCCATCTCCGCTTTTAAAGACGGAAGATGATAAAACCGATATCACATTGCTTTTCAAAGAAGGTGAATTAAAAGGTATTAACAACGAAATCTTCAGTCATCCAAGCCAAGCAATTCAATATTTGGAAGAACTCGCTAAACCTTTTGCGATAGGACGTGACATACATGTAGGTGACACTATCGTTGGTATTAAAGGAAGAGTTGGTTTTGAAGCTGCCGCTGCATTGATTATACTAAAAGCACATCATCTTTTAGAAAAACATACCTTATCAAAATTCCAATTGAACTTAAAAAATCAAATGGCCGATTGGTATGGTAGTTGGCTACATGAAGGGCTTTTTTTAGACCCAGCACTGCGTGACATCGAAGCGTTTTTTACAAATACACAGAAAAACGTGAATGGTACTGTACACATAACGCTTTTACCGTATCGTTTTATTTTGAATGGGATTGAATCGGAAAATGATTTGATGGCTTCAAAATTTGGAAGCTATGGAGAAATGAACCTAGGATGGTCAGGAGAAGATGTAAAAGGCTATTCCAAAATATTGAGTAACGCATTAACAATTTACCATCAAGTTAATGCAAAAAAAATAACGTTATAATGAATACCAAAATAAAAGTAGGGGTTGTCGGAGCAGCGGGATATACAGGAGGAGAACTCATAAGACTACTTCTGCAACACCCAGCAGTTGAAATTGATTTTGTATTGAGTAGAATCTTTGATGGAAAACCCATTACGGCTGTACATAGCGATTTAATAGGCGAAACCAATTTAAGTTTTTCAAATATTTATACCAATACTGTAGTTGTTTTGTTCTTGTGTTTACCGCACAACGAAAGCAGCACATGGCTTAAAAACAATACTATTAGTAATGAAGTAAAAGTTATTGACTTAGGAAACGATTTTAGAATTAATAGTCAATTTCAAAATGAAAATTTTATCTATGGTTTACAGGAAGTAAATAAAATTGATATTGCAAAAAGTAACTACGTCGCCAATCCAGGATGTTTTGCTACCGCAATTCAATTGGCTTTACTACCGTTAGCTAATGAACAACTTCTTAAAAATGTGTATACTACAGGTATTACAGGTTCCACAGGTGCGGGACAACAATTACAATTAACTTCACATTTTAGCTGGAGAGCAAACAATATTTCGGCGTACAAAACTTTAAGTCACCAACATGTTCCTGAAATACGCAAAACATTGGAACAATTAAACAATAGCGCAATAAATCTAGCTTTTGTACCGTGGCGGGGCGATTTTACAAGAGGGATTTTTACAAGCTCTACAATTGAAACAGATTTAGACTTGGATACAATCAAAAAAAAGTATTGTAACTTTTATGAGAACAACCCTTTTGTGTTTGTTTCAGAAAACACTATCGATCTCAAGCAAGTTGTGAATACAAATAAATGTATGATTCATATTGAAAAAAATGAAACTCATATAGTCATTCACAGTGCTATTGATAATTTAATAAAAGGAGCTTCAGGTCAAGCTATCCAAAACATGAATATAATGTTTGGTCTTCCTGAAACTACGGGTTTAAAACTTAAAGCTTCTGCTTTTTAAAAAATTAAAAAATGAAATTATTTGATGTATATCCTTTATTCGACCTCAACTTTGTAAAAGCAAAAGGTTGCTTGTTATGGAATGATAAAGGCGAGAAATATTTAGATTTATATGGTGGACACGCCGTGATTTCCATTGGCCATAGCCACCCTCAATATATAAAAGCAATTAGTACGCAATTGGAAAATATTGGTTTTTATTCTAATTCTGTTAAAATTCCAATCCAAGAAGAAGTAGCGGAATTACTTGGCGAAATAAGTGGGTACGATAATTACAATCTTTTCATGTGTAATTCTGGTGCAGAGGCAAATGAAAATGCTTTAAAATTGGCTTCTTTTCATACCAACAAAAAAAAGACTATTTGTTTTACTAAAGCTTTCCATGGAAGAACTGCTGCTGCTGTGGCTGCCACAGACAATAAAAAAATTATTGCACCCTTAAACGAAACTGATAATTTCATTTTTTTACCATTCAATGATGAAAAGGCTTTAGAAGTTACTTTTCAAAAAAATGAAATCGCAGCAGTAATTATTGAAGGAATACAAGGTGTTGGAGGAGTTCAAATTCCAAATCCGAACTTCTTACAGAAAATCAGAACGCTTTGCGATATGTATGAAGCGGTTTTCATTTGTGATGAGATTCAATCGGGATATGGAAGAACTGGGAAATTTTTCGCTCATCAGCATGCCAATATTCAAGCCGATATTATTACTGTAGCAAAAGGTATGGGAAATGGCTTTCCTGTTGGTGGTGTCTTAATTACTCCAAAAATTAATGCAAAACATGGATTATTAGGAACCACGTTTGGTGGTAACTATTTGGCTTGTGCTGCTTCAAAAGCTGTACTAGAAGTAATGAAAGATGAAAATCTAATCCAAAACGCAAATGTCTTAGGTGAATATCTCTACAATCAGTTAAAAGACGAACCTGCAGTGAAAGAAATTCGTTACCAAGGTCTAATGTTCGGTATTGAATTAAAATTCCCATGCGTTGATTTTAGAAACCAATTGTTAAAGGAACATCATATTTTAACTGGAAATGCTTCTTGTCCGAACACATTAAGAATCCTTCCTGCTTTGAATGTAACCAAACCAGAATTAGACACCTTTATTGGAGCTTTTAAAAAAATTGCACAATCTGATTTAGTAGCCTTATGAAAAGATTTTTCTCAGTAGAAGATGTGGAAAACGTGGATGTTTTAGTTGAAGAAGCATTGCAATTAAAACAAAATCCACTTTCCAAAAATGATTTAGGAAAAGGTAAAACTTTAGGCTTAGTTTTCTTGAATTCAAGTTTGAGAACACGTATGAGTACGCAAAAAGCAGCCCAGAATTTGGGTTTAAACACTATTGTTTTAAATGCAAATCAAGAAGCTTGGTCTTGGGAATTTGAAGATGGTGCAATAATGAACAATACAACTGTCGAACATATAAAAGATGCAGCAAATGTTTTGAGTCAGTATTGCGACATTATTGGTATTAGATGTTTTGCAGGTTTAACTAATAAAGAGGAAGATACTAGTGAAAAAGTATATTCTTTATTTGAAAAATTTGCAACAGTTCCAGTCATTTCTCTTGAATCCGCTACGCTTCATCCTCTGCAAAGTTTAGCGGACTGTATCACAATTAAAGAAAATTTACCCGTAAATAAAAAACCGAAAGTAGTACTTTCTTGGGCGCCACACATAAAACCACTCCCGCATGCCGTTGGCAATTCTTTTACCCAATGGATGAATCAAAGTGACTATGATTTTGTGATTACGCATCCTGAAGGTTTGGAATTGGACACTCAATTTACCCAAGGCGCAAGCATTGAGCATTATCAAGAAAAAGCACTCGAAAATGCAGATTTTGTTTACCTAAAAAATTGGTCCTCATTCCGTGATTACGGTAAAATGCCAATAGTTGAAAACGATTGGATGTTGACACCTGAAAAACTGTTAACGACAAACAATGCAAAGATTATGCATTGCCTACCTGTGAGAAGAAATGTAGAAGTATCCGATGCACTTTTAGATAGTGAAAATGCATTAATATATCAGCAAGCCAACAACAGAACATATGCTGCACAAATAGTATTGCAGAAAATATTAGAATCAAATGAAAAAGCTTAATATTATAAAAGTTGGCGGTAATATTATTGATGATGAATTAAAGCTTGCTCAATTCACAAAGAATCTTTCTTTGCTTGAAGAGCCCTTTATTTTGATTCACGGTGGTGGAAAATTAGCAACCGATTTGGCGGAAAAACTAAATATTCCTCAACAATTGGTTGATGGAAGAAGAATTACTTCAGCCGATACTTTAAAAATTGCTACCATGACCTATGCAGGTTTTATTAATAAAAATATTGTTGCACAACTCCAACAGTACAATGTCAACAGCATCGGATTATCAGGTGCTGACGGAAACTTGATTCTTTCAAAACAAAGGGATAAACACCCTATTGATTTTGGTTATGTAGGCGACATCACAAAAGAAAGTATCAATATAACATTGCTGAAAAATTTAATCGACCTGCAATTAACGCCTATTATTTGTGCCATAACACATGATAAAAAAGGACAATTACTAAATACTAATGCCGACGAAATAGCCAATACTGTTGCCTGTTCGCTTTCAGAGAGTTTTGATGTAGAATTGATTTATTGCTTTGAAAAAAACGGTGTTTTATTAAACCCTGAAGATGACAATTCGGTAATTGAACAATTAAATGAAGTAGCCTTTTTAAGCTTAAAAGAAAAAGGAATTATCAACAAAGGAATGCTTCCAAAATTAGAAAATTGCTTTAATGCTTTAAAAGAAGGTGTCACTCAAGTCGGTATAATCAATGCCTCAAATATTGTAAATTTTATCACTAAATCAACTAGTAATGGAACTCAAATTAAATAGTACAAGCCACGATATATTACTCGAAAAAGCATTAACCCTTTTAAAAAGTTTAATTGCTATTCCGTCATTTAGTAAAGAAGAAGATAAAACAGCCGAATGTATTCAAGCATTCCTTGAAACTCATAATATTCCAATAAAAAGAAAGATGAATAATATTTGGGTCTACAATAAATATTATGATGCGTCAAAACCAACAATTTTATTGAATTCGCATCATGATACTGTAAAACCCAATTCTAGTTATACTTTAAATCCGTTTGAGCCTATTGAAAAAGATGGTAAACTATATGGCTTGGGCAGTAATGATGCAGGTGGTGCACTTGTGTCGTTGATTGTAACCTTTTTACACCTTTGGGATAAAAAAGACTTGAAATACAACCTTATTTTAACTGCAACAGCCGAGGAAGAAATTTCGGGTATTAACGGCGTGGAATCAATTTACAATCAGTTAGGAAATATCGATTTTGCAATTGTAGGTGAACCTACCGAAATGAATTTGGCGATCGCAGAAAAAGGACTCTTGGTATTGGATTGCACTGCAAAAGGTACACCATCACATGCAGCGCATCCAAATACAGATAATGCTATATTAAATGCTATAAAAGACATCATCTGGTTCAGTCAATATAAATTTGAAAAAGTTTCTGAACTCCTAGGTGAAGTTAAAATGACCCCGACCATTATCAATAGTGGCTCTCAACATAATGTAGTTCCAGATTCTTGTAGCTTTACTGTAGATGTACGAACTACAGAATTGTATTCTAATACCGAAGTATATGAAATTATTAGAGAAAATGTAGACTGCAAGGTTCAACCACGTTCATTACGATTGAATTCATCATCAATACCGCTGTCACATCCTTTTGTTCAAGCAGGTTTAAATATCGGAAGAAGCTATTATGGTTCCCCTACTTCATCTGATCAAGCGGTTATCCCGTGTCCTTCATTAAAGATGGGACCTGGGTTATCAACACGTTCTCACAGTAGTGATGAATATATTTTTATAAATGAAATTAAAGAGGCTATAGCATTATACAATGCTATACTCTCAAAAATACTATAACTATGGCTGATAAAATTTGGCAAAAAACAACGGATAAAAACATGCAACATGCTGAAATAGTGGAAAAATTCACTGTTGGGAATGATGTTGATTTCGATTTAATTTTAGCAAAATATGATGTATTAGGATCTTTAGCACATTGTGAAATGCTTCACAACATTCAATTGCTAACAGATGAAGAGTGGTATGCTATAAAAAAAGAATTACTTGTAATCAGTCAAGAAATAAATCAAAACCAATTTGAAATAGAACCGGGTATTGAAGATATACATTCACAAGTAGAACATTTGCTTATTCAACGAATCGGTGATATTGGTAAAAAAATTCATAGCGGACGTTCTAGAAACGATCAAGTATTAACCGATTTGAAATTATATTTTAAAGCAGAATTACTATCGATTGTCGATTTAACTTCGGCACTTTTTGAATCACTAATTAATTTAAGTAATAAGCACAAATCAACTTTATTACCAGGATACACTCACTTACAAATCGCCATGCCGTCTTCATTTGGATTATGGTTTGGAGCATATGCAGAAAGTTTAGTGGACGATTTGGAATTACTTTTAGCGGCTTACAATATCACTAATAAAAATCCTCTTGGCTCTGGTGCAGGCTATGGAACTTCATTTCCTTTAAATCGAACATTAACTACTGAATTATTAGGGTTTAAAACTTTAAATTTTAATTCTGTATATGCGCAAATGACTAGAGGTAAAACTGAAAAAACAATAGCTATGGCACTGGCAGGTTTAGCGGGAACGTTGAGCAAATTTTCATATGATATGTGTTTGTATTTGAATCAAAATTTTAATTTTATTTCATTTCCCGATTCGCTTACAACAGGTAGTAGCATTATGCCTCATAAAAAAAATCCAGATGTATTTGAAATTATGAGAGCGCGCTGTAACAGAATTCAAGCATTGCCAAATGAACTCATTTTATTAATGAACAATCTCCCTTCTGGTTATCATAGGGATTGCCAACTAAGCAAAGAAGGTTTATTTCCCGCTTTCAAATCTTTAAAGGAATGTTTGGAGATGTTGCATTTTATGTTACAAAACATTACAGTAAAAGAGGGTATCGTGAAAGATGAAAAATACAAGTATATGTTCAGTGTAGAAAATGTAAACCAACAAGTTTTAGATGGTATCCCTTTTAGAGATGCATACAAAAACATTGGGTTAGCTATTGAGAACAATCTATTTCAACCTGAATACAATGTCAATCATACACACGAAGGAAGTATCGGAAATCTTTGTAATGATTTAATAGAAAAGGCTTTTTACGAAGTAAAAGAAAAGTTCAATTAATCCTGTTTTGGTATAAAATAAGCTGTTTCTTTTTTAACTTCGTTTAATACTATACTACTGTGATAAAGTCCCATATTTGGGATATTTGAGATAACGTTTACCACAAATTCATTATAGGATTTAATATCTTCTGCGATTATTTTTAGCATATAATCATAATTTCCTGAAAGACTAATGACCTCTTGAACTTGTGGTATTTCGTTTACTAACTTTTCAAATTCCAATAAAGCATTACGCGATTGCTCTTTTAAAGTGATATTACAATACGCAACCAATTCAATTCCTATTTTAAGTCGATCAACTAGCGCAACATACTTTTTAATTACATTGTTATTTTCTAAATTTTTTATGCGCTCGTAAGTTGGCGTAAATGAAAGCCCTATTCGTTCCCCTATTTCTTTCACAGAAATCCTTGAATCTTCCTGTAAAATTTCTAATATCATTTGGTCTTTAGCGTCTATTTGATCTTTCATCGGTAAACTTTTAGCATCCTTAAATATTTAAAAACAAACAATATACACACAAAAAACATATATTGTTTAAGCATTAAGTATTCATATTAAAGTGAAGTACAATTTAAAAAGAAAAAGTGGGAAACCCCACTTTTATCCTTCTAAATTTAAAATTGTCGAAGTTGTATTTTTGATATTTTCAAAGACTACTTTGTTATCATTTAATTTAATACCATAAGAAGGAATCATCTCTTTTATTTTAGTTTGCCAATCAGGAGTTTGCAATTGATCTCCAAAGCAACGCTCAATAAGTTCAATCATGATTGAAACAGCCGTTGAAGCACCAGGAGAAGCCCCTAATAAAGCTGCAATTGAATTATCCGCTGCACTTACAATTTCAGTACCGAATTGTAACACACCTCGTCCGTTTGCATCTTTTTTGATAATTTGTACACGCTTACCAGCTTCCTCTAATACCCAATCTTCTGATTTTGCATTAGGAAAATATTCTTTTAGTGATTCAATACGTTCTTCGTGTGATTGGCGTACTTGATCAATTAAGTATTTCGTCAATGGTATATTATGGGCTCCAGCAGACAACATTGGCCAAAGATTCGTTGTTTTAATTGATTTTATCAAGTCAAAATATGAACCTTTTTTCAAAAACTTCGTTGTAAAACCAGCATATGGTCCAAACAGTAATTCTTTTTTACCATTAATCATTCTAGTATCTAAATGCGGAACCGACATAGGTGGTGCGCCCACAGCCGCTTTACCATAAACTTTTACATGGTGTGCTTTGATAATATCCTCGTTCACACAACGCAACCATTGTCCTGAAACCGGGAAACCACCAAAACCTTTTCCTTCTAAAATATTTGATTTTTCTAACAACGGTAAAGAACCACCACCTGCTCCAATAAAAACAAATTTGGCGTTTACTTTACGTTTTTGTCCAGTTGTTAAATCTTTAAATTTTAATTGCCATCTTCCGTCTTCTTTTTTCTTAAGCTTTTTAACCTCGTGGTTAAAGAACATCTCTACTCCTTCTTGAGCAGTTAAATAAGAAAACATTCCTCTAGTTAAATTACCAAAATTCACATCAGTTCCTCTATGCATATAAGTTGCCGCAACTTTTTCAGTTGCTTGTCTATTTTGCATAACCAAAGGCATCCATGAAGCAATCTCCTCATGAGAAGTTGAAAACTTCATTTCTTTGAAAAGATTATTTTGGGTTAATTGTGTATAACGATTTTTCAAAAAAGAAACGTTATCCTCTCCCCAAACAAAACTTAAATGTGGAATAGTTTTAATAAAATCAGATGGGTTACCAACAAGATTTTGTTTTACTAAATAAGCCCAAAATTGCCTAGAAACCTCAAATTGCTCTGCAATACTTATAGCCTTACTCACATCAACAGAACCATCTGGTTTTTGAGGGGTATAATTTAATTCACAAAAAGAGGAATGCCCAGTACCTGCATTATTCCACGCATCTGAACTTTCAGTAGAAGCAGAATCTAATTTTTCAAAAATTTCGATTGTAATATCAGGTTGTAATTGCTTTAGAAGAGTTCCTAGCGTAGCGCTCATTATCCCAGAACCTACTAAAACTACATCTGGATTAACATTCATGACAAATTAGCTTTAAAATTTAAAAGTGCAAATATATTGCTTATTCGGTAAAAAATCTTAACAGTTTTAAGTTTATTTATTATTTTTTATTCATGTAATCTTGCAAAATAATTGTCGCTGCTATTTCGTCGATTAAACCTTTATTTTGGCGTTGTTTTTTTTTCAAACCACTATCCAACATTGATTGAAAAGCAATTTTAGAAGTAAAACGCTCGTCAACTCTTTCTAGCATCATTTCTGGAAATTCCTTTTGAAACAGTTTAATAAACTTCTCAATAATCTCAGTACTTTCAGAAGGTGTTCCGTCCATTTGCTTTGGCTCACCTACAATTACCCGTTCAACTTTTTCTTTATTGAAATAATCCTTTAAAAAAGTAATACAAGCTTCAGACGGAATAGTTGTTAACCCCGAAGCTATAATTTGCATTTCATCAGTTACGGCTATACCCGTTCGTTTAACCCCATAATCAATTGCTACTATTCGTGCCATATTTTCATATCTAAAAAACTATAATCTTTATTAAAAGTAATAGTTATTGTTTATTATTATCAATTTCTTTCTTCAACTTGTAATTTGATGCCAAGTTCCCTTCTATTACTGTCCCATTTTTATCCAATTGCAACGAGTGACTTCATTTATTAAAAAATTCACCTCTAAAATGGTCTCCTTTAGTGTAATAATATTTCCATCTTCATTCCAAAATACTCTCCCATATCTGGAAACTCTTTACCATCTTCTCCTACTTTTGTGAATTACAATTATACCCCAATACGTCATTTCTATTTTAAACTTTTTTCCAGAGGCCAATCGTATAATAGTTTGAACACCGTCACAATCTGCACAGGTTAACACTCTTTTATAAGTTGCTAAATAGTCAAATGTAACTTTAGGTAAATATTGATGTTCAAATTCATTTTGTATCGTTAAAGGTATCGCTTCAACTGCTTACTTTTTATTGGAAATACAACTTAAAAACATAACTGTAATCAATCCTTATAAGATAGTCTTTATCTGCATTCCTATTTTTTTTACAAATTTAATTAAATATGTTATCCTACGACGTTAATGAAACTGCAATAGCTAATAAAATCTTATATTTGCAAACAAAATAATTACCATGAAAGCGATTCAGACAATTATAGAACAAGCTTGGGAAAACAGAGCTTTGTTACAAGAAGAAACAACTCAAAACACCATTAGAGAAGTTATCGAATTAATTGACAACGGTACCCTTCGTGTTGCAGAACCAGTAGAAAACGGTTGGCAAGTTAACGAATGGGTTAAGAAAGCTGTTGTAATGTACTTCCCTATCCAAAAAATGGAGACTCTTGAAGCAGGAATTTTTGAATATCACGATAAAATGCCTTTAAAAAGAGGTTATGCAGAAAAAGGTATACGTGTTGTTCCAAATGCAGTAGCACGCCATGGTGCCTATATTTCAAAAGGAGTTATTATGATGCCTAGTTATGTAAACATTGGTGCATATGTTGATGAAGGAACAATGGTTGATACTTGGGCTACTGTAGGAAGTTGTGCTCAAATTGGCAAAAACGTACACTTAAGTGGGGGCGTTGGTATTGGTGGTGTATTAGAGCCATTACAAGCTGCTCCTGTAATCATTGAAGACGGTGCTTTCATCGGATCAAGATGTATTGTTGTAGAAGGTGTTCGTGTAGAAAAAGAAGCGGTATTAGGTGCTAATGTTTGTTTAACATCTTCAACAAAAATTATTGATGTTACAGGTGATGCTCCAGTAGAAATGAAAGGTATTGTACCTGCTCGTTCTGTGGTAATTCCAGGAAGTTACACTAAAAAATTTGCTGCTGGTGAATTCCAAGTTCCTTGTGCTTTAATCATAGGAAAAAGAAAGCCATCAACTGACTTAAAAACTTCATTAAACGATGCGCTTAGAGAATACGATGTAGCGGTTTAAAATCATACTATATAATTTCTTAAAAATCCAACTTGTTCTATTTACTAATAAAACAAGTTGGATTTTTACTTTATTGTAAAATCAACATTAATAAATTGTTATTCTTGCATGATTGGTTAAATTTGCCAAAAATTTAAGCTCCCATGTCAAATTACATAAACAACGTAAAACTATTCTTCAAACGTTTCTTTTTAGTTGTTTTACTGTATCAAATTTGCCGATTATTGTTTTACTTCTTTAATCAAAGTGCATTTGATACAATTACAATAAAAACCTTTCTAGGAGGATTACACTTTGACCTATCTGCGATTGCTTATATCAATATACTATTTGCCGTATTGCATTTGATTCCCGGGAATTTTAAAAATAAGCAGCGCTATCAAAAAACGCTTAAAATTACTTTCTTCACCATAAATTTAGTATTTATACTTACCAATTTTGTCGACTTTGAATATTTTAAATTTACCGGTAGAAGGAGTACATATGGAATGATTACCGCTAGTGGAATGGAAAATGAAATTGGAGGCCTTATACTTTCCTTTCTACAAGAGTTTTGGTTTTTACCTATAATAGGAATAATATTAGCAATTGTGTTTTGGAAAATGATTCCAAATCTTAAACCAACTCACGATAGCACAGCTTCAAATTTGAATATTGTTAAACAAACAGCACTATTCATTTTACTTACCGGATTGGTATTTTTAATGGGGCGCGGTGGCTTCCAAAAAAAACCAATACGAATTGTAGATGCCGTAAATTATGGATCTATCAGTCAATCTTCTTTGGTATTAAACACTCCTTTTTGTATCCTTAAAACTATTGGTAAAAAAGAAGCGTTAGAAAATCCAAATTTCTTTTCTACGGAAGAACTTAACACCATTTTCAATCCTGTTATAGCAACTAATCCTAATAAACCGCAAACCAACCAAAATGTTGTGGTGATAATATTGGAAAGCTTTGGTAGAGAAAACATCCAACGTGGACAAACACCTTTTTTAGATTCATTAATTACAAAATCATTATTTTTTGAAAATGGCTTTGCAAATGGCAAACTATCCATTGACGCGGTACCTTCTACCCTTTCCAGTATTCCAAGTTTAATGAATAACTCCTTGATAACTTCCAGTTATTCCATTAATAAACTTTATGGTTTACCTAAAATTTTAAAAGACAATGGTTATTATACCGCTTTTTTCCATGGTGCTTTTAATGGTAGCCAAAATTTTGATCAGTATTGTAAAGTAGCGGGATTCGATGCTTATTTTGGAAAAAATGAATATGAAGGTCCAGAATCATTTGATGGTAAGTGGGGTGTATTTGATGAAGATTTTTTTCAGTTTTATTGTCAAAAAATGAATTCGTTCAAAGAACCTTTTTTTACATCAATATTCACTATTTCATCCCATAATCCTTACACGATACCAGAAAAATATAAAGGAAAATTCCCAAAAGGAACAACAAAAATTCACGAAAGTATAGCCTATTCCGACTATGCCTTAAAACAATTCTTTGAAAGTGCTAAAAAACAAGATTGGTATAAAAATACTGTATTTGTTTTAACAGCTGACCACACTTCATCTGAACCAACTGAGCAAAAATTCAACACTAATGTAGGAAAATTTAGAGTCCCTATTTTATTCTTTAATCCTGGCGACGAGAACTTTGGAGGCATCAGTTACCGTAATACACAACAAATTGATATCATGCCATCCATTGTTGAACTCTTGAACATTAAAACAAAAATGATTAGTTTTGGTAAACCATATAAGTCCGAAAAAGATTTTGCAGTGAACTATTTGGACAACATTTACCACTACATTGAGGGCGATTATTATATGGCTTTTGATGGTAAAAACGCAATTGCGCTTTACAATTTCAAAAAAGATGAGCTTTTAAAAAATAACATTTTAAAACTAGAAAGTGAACTTGCTCAAAAAATGGAACGTTTTATAAAGGCCTATGTACAATCATTTAATGACCGTATAATAAACAATAAACTAACGCTTCAATAATTTATCTTGACGTTGTAATTTTAACAGTTTAGCATACTTCATATGTGAGAAAAAACCTTGAATTAAGGCTATTGTAATACCGTCTATTCCATTAAACATTCCTTTTTTAAAGAAATAACATCTTATAAAAGCAGTTAACCCATTAACTACTGGTTTTAAAGCAGATACCTTTTTTCCTTGATCAAAAAGTTGTTGTGCATGCCAGGTAGAATATTGATTTTTTTTAGCAATAATTTGTTCAAATGAATCCCAACCATAATGCAAAATATGAACAGCTACACGCTTCTCATTGGTTGTGATAATTTTTTGGTGCACCATATCTTTTGAAGGAGAAGCTGTCTTTTTATTGAAAAAACGCACTTTATGATCTGGATACCACCCCGAAAAATCAATTAATTTATCTGCTAAAAAATTTTTCACTCGAAAAGAAAAAGCATCATACCCTCCACTTAAATACTTTTCATTTAAAATAAATTCTTTTGCATCGGCATCTAAAAATTCATCGGCATCTAAATTTAAAATCCAATCGTTTTTACAAAATGGTAATCCATGAATACGTTGAGGACCATCTCCTAAAAATTTTTGTAAAATCACTTTAGCTCCTTTGGATTCAGCAATTTTAACGGTATCATCGTTACTTAATGAATCAACTACAATAACTTCATCACACACTTCAAAAAGTGCATCGATACATTTTCCTATATTTTTTGCTTCGTTAAATGTAATTACTAAACCACTTATTGCCATAAAGATTTTTTTTGCAAAGTAACAAAATTATTTTGTTCTCTTAGTTTCAAAATACTATTCACTTGCGTACTTTAGCACTTTAATAGCACATATATAATGAAAATTTTAATTATCCAACAAAAACGAATTGGGGATGTATTAACATCTACAATTCTTTCAAATAATCTTAAAAAAGAGTTTCCAAACGCTCAAATTGATTATATGTGCTATGCAAATTGTGTTGATGTTTTAAAAAACAATCCAAACATAAACAACATTATTGTATTAGAAGAAAAAACGCGAAAAAACTACTTATCGCTTTTCCAATTTATCTTTTCAATACGTAAGAAGAAGTACGATGCCGTAATTGATGCTTATAGTAAGCTAGAAACCAATCTAATTACTTTTTTCTCAGGAGCTAAATATAAAATATCTTACAAAAAAGGGTATTCTAAAATCTTTTATAATTATAATATAGAACGTTTAAAAAACGGAACAAATTCTGAAATAGGCTTAGCTATTATCAACCGATTACTTTTACTTAAACCTTTAATAAAAAAAGAAATCATTGATTATAAGCCGAAAGTATTTTTAACCGAAACAGAAATACAAAACGCAAAAGCACTTATAGCGAAGTTTCCGCTAAATAAAAATGCACCAACTTATATGATTGGTGTTTTAGGAAGTGAATGGTATAAAACTTATCCATTTGAAAAAATGGCTGAGCTATTGGATTTTACCGTTAAACAAACGAATGCAAATTTACTTTTCAACTACATCCCAAAACAAAAAGAAGATGTTTTAAAAATTTACAATTTATGTAAACCTGAAACTCAAAAAAACATCTTCTTTGATTTATATGCAACGGATTTACGCTCTTTCCTTGGTTTGCTTTCGCAATGTGACGCACTTATTGGAAATGAAGGTGGAGCTGTGAATATGGCTAAAGCACTTTTTATTCCAACATTCTCCCTATTTACCCCTAGTGTAGACAAAGAAACGTGGCAAATTTTTGAAGACGATAAAAATGTTTCAATTCACTTAAAAGACTTAAAACCTGAAATTTATCAGCAATTTGACGCCAAACACATTAAAGAAAACACATTTAAATTCTTTGACGAATATCCTATTGAAATTATAAAAGAAAAACTAGCAATTTTCTTTAGTAGAATAAAAAACTAAAGATATTGTGACACTCCTTTTTCAATAGCAGTTACCTTATATTTTCGATTAAACATTCGGATTGCGTTGTTTTTTTTCCAGGTTTCACTTGTAGCATAACTACGTTTATGATCGAGATGCAAACAAATAGCGCTATAACGTATTTGTTTTGAGAGAATACCATTATTATAGAGACGTTCTCCTACCTCTCGATCCAAACCACCATATTGCATCTCTTCATTAAACCCATTAACTGCTAGTAAATCAGATTTAAAACATGAAGTATTGTGTCCATTAAAAGTACGCTTAGTAGGTGTTATCCAATTCATTAATGTAGAAAACAGCTTATTTTTAGTCAGTTTGGACAATTTAAAAGTTTTTCCAACCCCATTCTGTACCAACCAAGCAATACTAAAACAGTTTTGATTTCTAATTTGCTCTTCACTTATAGCAATAGAAGTATTCATTGGTAATTTAAAATATCCGCCCGACAAAAAAGTCCCATTTTGCTTCGCTTGTAAATGTGAAGCAACAAAATCTTTTCTAGGAATACAATCACCATCTGTAAATAGTAAATAATCAGCTCTTGATTGAACAATAGCCTTATTTAAAATTTTACATTTACGAAACCCTTCATCATCTTGCCAAATATGCTGAATTGGATATTTAAATTGACTTTTAAACAAATCAATTATTGTTTTAGTTCTTAAATCAGATCCATCATCTGCAATGACAATTTCAAAATCATCTTCGGTTTGCACACTATAGCCAATGAGTACCTTACGAAGCCACTCTTCAGAATTGTACGTTGTAATAATTACAGATAATTGCATGTATCGAATTAAAAAGTTAAAGTATTATTTTTTCCAGAATTTTAATCTCTTTTTAATTCTTTTTTTACGGTAAAAACGATATTGAAAATCTTGTGTAAGTTTCCACATTAATTCAAAAACTTTTGATTCCTCTTCACCTGAAAGTAATGCATATTCATTACTCATTATAGCAATCATGTCCTCTCTCGGAGTTATTTTGGATAGATTTTTCATACGAGCTTTAAAATCAAGCGACTCATGAAACTTCATACGATTTAAATCTACTAAATAAAAAGAATAATTACCGTTACCATTATTCACTATTAAAGTGTTTCCAGGAGAATGATCTAGAAATTCAATTCCTTTTTCATGCATATCATAGGTAAAGCGTGTAAATTG
This sequence comes from Flavobacterium chuncheonense, assembly GCF_042686145.1. NCBI lineage: Bacteria > Pseudomonadati > Bacteroidota > Flavobacteriia > Flavobacteriales > Flavobacteriaceae > Flavobacterium > Flavobacterium chuncheonense. The sequence continues at coordinate 71,988 of NZ_JBHUPC010000020.1, forward strand.
ACGTAATATATTTTCACTATCAGGATAATCGGTTTCAACCAACTCTCTATAAGTTAAATCACACTCAAGGTGTTCGCATACATAATAACTATCGTTTAAACCGATGAAATCAAAATTCTCATAATAAGCAACTGGTTCTGGCGTTCCAATTCCTTTTTTAATTAAAATTGAAGCGTACTCAAATGACCTTCTTGCTTTTGATTTTCGAAAATATTTATAAGCAACTTTATTTATTAAATTAGGAGATTTAAATGCTTTTATATTTACAGTTTTATCATCTAATTTAAATAGCTTAATTGTATTTCTTGAGCCTTGTACAAATAAAGTTCCTTCAGATTTAAATACATCAACAAAACCTTTGATGCTGTTTTTATGGGAGGTAAATTTTGAACTTATAATAAACGGCATTCTTTTTTTACCAAAAGTAGTTATTGTCTTTAATAATTCCAATTAATTGAATATTTTTACGAAAAATTAAACTTTTAAACGTTACATTTTGAAAAACAAAATACTTCTTGAGTCGCATAATTTAAACAATTTAGCTTCTGGATTAGGAACATTTAACTTTGAATTAATTAAAGCGATTTCAAACCAAAATATTGACGACTTGGATATTGTTTTAAATATCGGTAACATAACAAAGTTTAAACAAATTTTTGGCAATAAGTTTAGCTATAAACAGTATTTTACTTTCCAGAGATACCCAATGCTTTATACAAGACAAAAGTTCAACCTATGGCATTCGCTTAATCAAAACATCAAATTAGAGCCTCACCACAAATCAAAATATATTCTAACCGTTCACGACGTTAATTTCTTTGAGGAAATTTCAAACGACTATAACCACAAAAGAAATAAACTTTTTGTTGAAAAGATTAAACGTGCCGACAAAGTAGTTTACATTTCGGAATTTGCTAAAGAACAGACACACCAATACTTTGATTTGAGTGGTAAAGAAGAATCAATAATATATAATGGAAATCCAGTATTCAATCTTCTTGACACAAACAACATCTCTTCCGATTTTTTAAAAGAGAACGATCCCTTCTTTTTTTCAATTGGTGATTTTATTGAACGCAAAAATTTTGAAGCTATTGTAAAAATGATGTCTCATTTTAATGATTACAAACTAATCATTGCAGGTAACAATACCAAAAAATACGGAGAAGTCATACGTAACTTAATTATTGAGCGTAAGCTTGAAAATAAAGTATTCTTAGCTGGGAAAATATCTAATGAATTAAAACAATTTTACTTAAAAAATTGCTCAGCATTCCTTTTCCCTTCTATTAGGGAAGGTTTTGGATTGCCTCCTATTGAAGCTATGCGTTTTCAAAAACCTGTCTTTTTATCAAAATATACTTCATTACCAGAAATTGGAGGCGATGCTGCTTTTTATTGGGATAATTTTGACGAAATTGAAATGAAAGAAAAAGTAATTTCTGAACTTAATTATTTTGAAAATAATAAATCACAAATGGAGGAAAAACTTCTTAAAAGAGCATTGTATTTTAGTTGGGACAAAGCTGCTGAAGAATATCTTAAATTATATAGACAAACTCTTAATCTTTAAAATATTCTTCAAACTCTAATTTTTGCTTTTTAGGCTTGGTAAAAGTATATTTAAACCATTGCCCTATATTCTTCTTAAAGATAAAATTCTTATCCAATTGAGTAATATCTAATTCATTGATTCTGTTAGTAAAATCATGAATATTATTCCCTTTTATAAACCCAAGTGTACTCCACTGCTTACCCGTTAGGTAAAAAACATCTTTAATCTCCTTATAATTTTTTGAATTAGCTCTTCTCCACTTCTCTAAAAAAGTACTATTCAATTCATGATTATGCCCCCAGTTATTTAATTTTATTTGGAGTTCTTGTTCAGTCCTAGCTAAAGATTCGTGTAAAACATAAGTATCTACATAAATAACACGTTCACGTGTTTGCCTTGCCAATTTATAATTAGGATAATTTGTTGCCAACAATACTTTACACGTATCTTTAACATATAAAATACCATCTTCTAAATATTTATAAATGTCAATATGAAATCCTGAAATCTGGATGGGTGTTTTTTTAGGATTATCTAAAAAATGATTATACTTACGTAAGTCTTTAACAAAATCATCAAAATTCAAAACATACTCATCACTATCTATTTGAATTAACCAATTTCCTATTCCCATTTTTAATGAAAGCATGTGACGCTCTCTCGTATCATTTTGAATTGCAGTTAATTCTGGTACATAGAAATTATCTTTGTATATCTCTATTTTATTTTCGGTATCAAGTTCACTTAACCATTGAAAAAAAGAGTCATCAACTTTAAACTCATTACCACTCCACGTCAAGTTATTTATATCTTGAGCAATAAAAATCCTATCGCTATTTTCATATACAAGCGGAATCGACATTTTTAATTTCTCATAGTCGTAAGACAACAAAAAGCCTACATGAATTTTTTTCAAGCTAATAATATATTATTTTTGACAAAATTACTAAAATAAATGAGAATCGCTGTTATAAGTTTCGACTATTGGGGTTACGATGAAAAAATTACAACCGAATTACTTAATCAAGGACATGAAGCGATACACGTAAAATTAAGTGATTTTACATATCGGTATAAAAATAAAACCGAAAAAATTATAAATTTCATTTCCAAAACATTCCTTGGGAAAAATGTAAAAAAAATAAAAGCTGAAGAGTTTATTTTAAGTACTCTAAAATCATCCTCAAAATTTGACTACATCCTTGTGATTAACCCAGAGCGGATTAGCAAAAAAACACATCTGAAAATAAAAAAATTCAGTAATAAATACATTGCTTATTTATACGACAGTTTAAAAAGGCACAATGCTAAAAATCTCTTATATGGTGTATTTGATAAAATTTACTCATTTGACAAAAAGGATGTAAAAGAATACCAATTGGCCTTTTTGCCCAATTACATTCATTTACCTAAAAATAGAAATAATACAAAATCTAAAAGATGCGTTTTTTCAATTTCCTCAATAGATGAAAGACTTGAAACCTATAATACTATCGCTCAAAAATTATCTGACTTACAAATTTCTTTTAAGTTTCTTTTTTTTGACAAAAAATTAAACGCAAATTTGCACCCCGAAGCTATTTTTACCACAGAAAAATTGAGTCAAGATGACATCATGAAAGAAATTTCAGATTCAGACATCATTTTAGATATAGTTAGAGAAAATCAAATTGGCCTTAGTTTTAGAATATTTGATGCTTTAGCATTGGGAAAAAAAATTATTACAACTAACAAGGATATTAAAAATTACGATTTTTACATCCCTCAAAATATTTTAATCATTGATAAAAACAATATTGTAATTGACACTCATTTTTTTAAAACAGAGTATCAACAAATTCCAGATACTATATACGAAAAATACACGTTAAGAAACTGGATTAAAACAATTTTTAATGGATAAGAAAAGATTATTATATATTGCCCCAGATCATTATAGTTTCTATAAAGTTATCTTAGAAGGTTTCCAAAAATACAGCCAACATGAAGTACAATTTGTTTACTCCAATAAATCTGAAAATTTTAAGTACAAAAATATTTTTGAACGAGTATATAACTTTTTTTTAAAAACGTTTACAGGGAAAAATATCAAAAAACTTTATAAAGAACAGTATTTTGAAAAAAAGGTAAACGAGTATAAAAAGTACGATATTGTTTACATAAACAGACCTGACATTCTTTCTGATGAACAACTTGATAGCATTACATCCAAATGTGATAAATCTATAGTGTATTATTGGGATAGTTTCGAGAAAATTGATGGACAATTTGAGACTATGAAATATTTTGATAAAGTCTACAGTTTCGACAAATTTGACTGTGAAAAATACGGTATGATTAAAGGTCATAATTTTTTCTATGTTACAGAAACCATTAATAATCCTCAGTACGATGTTTTCTTTTTAGGAACTTATGATAGTAGATTTGAAAATTTAATTTCGATACTTGAAAAAATCAACAACCAAGGTATAAATGTTCATGCAACACTTTTCACCTATGATGTTAATCTTTCAAAGGAAATTAAACACAAAAACATATCTTTTATTCACAAAATTGTCCCATTTAATGAGGCTTACACTTTCAATCTAAATACTAAAATTATTTTAGATATTCAACACGACACTCAAGTTGGACTTTCATTTCGCCCTTATGAAGCTATGGGATTGAAAAAGAAATTAATCACGACAAACCCTCATATTAAAGAATACGATTTTTACAATCCTAAAAATATTTTTATTTGGGAAAAAGACACACAAGAAATTCCAAGTGACTTTTTAAATTCTCCTTATGAAGAACTACCCGAAGAGATTTATAACAAATATAAACTTGAAAATTGGGTTAAAACAATACTATCTTAAACCATGAAGCAAAAACTATACTTTATTTGTACAGACGGTAAAACACCTGCTGGTGGGGTTAAACAAATTTACAGACAAGTCGATATACTCAATAAAAATGGGTACGATGCTTGTGTTGTACATCGAAAAAAAGGATTTCGTCATAAATGGTTTAAAAATGAAACTAAAATAATCTACAATCTTTCATTGTTTAAAGACATAGAGAATATTATTTTAAAAAAAGAATTCAAGCCTTACAAGGCTGTGAAAAATTATATTCGCTCAAAAAATGATGATGTAATTGAAGAAAGTGGTATTATAATTTTTCCAGAAATATATGGTCCTACAATCAATTTGATTTTACCAAATATGAAAAAAGTTGTTTTTAACCAAAATTGCTTTTATACATTTGATAATTGTGAACCAAATATTATTTCTTCAAGTTCAATTTACAAAAACGATACTAATTTTTTAGGTACGATAGTAGTTTCAGAAAATTCAAAAAACTATATTGAATTTGCTTTTCCCAATACTAAGGTATATCGAATAAAATTAGGCATCGATAATCAAAAATTCTTTTATAATCAAACAGCAAAAGAAAAGCTAATAGCTTATATGCCAAGAAAAAGAAAAGACGATATAACCCAAATCATTCAAATACTTCACTCAAGAAACAATTTAAACAATTGGAATTTTATTGAGATTGACAACAAAACCGAAGACGAAGTTGCTACTATTCTTAACAAGAGTACCTTTTTTCTAAGTTTGAATCATAAAGAAGGTTTTGGCCTACCACCAGCAGAAGCAATGGCTTCTGGTTGTATTACTATTGGATTTACTGGGCATGGTGGAAAAGAATATTTTAAACCTGAATTTACATATGAAATTGAGGATGGCAATATTATTGAATTTATTAGTCAGGTAGAAAAAACTATAAATGCTTACGATAACAATCCTAATGAATTTGAAAGAAAAGCAAAAGCTGCATCAATGTTTATAAAAACAAACTATAACATGGAAGAAGAGGAAAAAAGTATAATTACAGTTTGGGACCAACTACTAAAAAACCAATAAATTTACTCTACTATAATAAACAAACAACCTTACCTAAGTAATTTTGCTATGTATGAAAAGCATTAAACTTATGTAAAGGTTTCTAAGCCAGGCATTAAACACTTGCCTTGTAATAATTTTTATAAAATCTTTTTACAAATTTACGCGCAAGACTATTACCAAAACTAAATTTCAACGATCTGAAAACAGTATTCTTTTTAATAATGTCTTTATTTAGAATACAATCATTAACTAACGCTAAATATTTATCCACAGAAGCGCTCATTGATAAATTATCAACTATAAAATTTCTTAAAACTTCTCCATCAGTTTTTTTATACTTTTTGAATTCTTTAACCATCATTTCTTTTGTCATTTTCATTTTATAAAAACGACCCGAGCAATTGTTTACCAAACTATTAGCTAGTTTATCAACTACATAACCATCTGCAAAAGACTCAGCATAAGGCCTTTGATCATATATAATTACAGGTCTACCACAAGCCATTGCCTCATAAGCAGATCTGCCCAACCCAACAACCATATCACTTTTATTAATTAAATCCTCTATTTCCCAAGTACGATTTTCGAATTTTTCAATACACAAAAAGTCAACTTTCAATTCATCACATACATCCTTTAAAAAGGAATTAGCTGATTCAGAATGACACAGACTTAAAACTGATTTCAAATTATCATTTAGTGCTTTCTTAGAATAAAATCGATCTGTATTTATACCATTCATAATAATAGCAGATGGAAAACCTTTTACAGCTAAATAATTAGCGACTTCTTGAGAAATAGCAACATGGAAATCAGCAAAAATGGAAGGCTGTTCGAGATCAGGATAAATACCATGACAGGTTTGAACAACTAAACCTTTATCCTTAAGAAACCTAACACAAGTGTTATGATTTGCCAAAACCAAGTCATAAGAGTCCTTACTCATAAAACCAACATTTAGCTTTTGCTCAATCAGTTTTGAAAAATTACCCTTAACAAAAGTAAAATACTCCACATCAAAACCTTTTGCAAGTAAACCTTCAATTAAAGCAAAAGTAAAAGTTTCACTACCTCCAAAATAATCCAAATGATTATTTGCAACTAAAACAGATTTAATTTCTGTCATGGCTCGTTTTATATTATTTTTGTAAAAATAACAATTAAATATGAACTCTGAAGTACACAATGCATTTGAAGTTATTAAAAATGGTGGCATTATCCTCTATCCTACTGATACGGTTTGGGGAATTGGATGTGATGCTACAAATGAAGAAGCTGTAAAGAAAATTTTTGCGTTGAAACAACGTGCCGAAAGTAAAAGCATGATTGTTTTAGTAAATGGAGAACGTATGATGCATCAGGTTTTTAATGAAATTCCAGAAGTAGCTTGGCAAATTCTTGATTTTGCAGAAAAACCAACAACACTTATTTTGGATAAACCCAAAAATGTTGCAAAAAACATTATTGCGGAAGACAATTCTTTAGCTGTTCGAATGGTTACTGAACCATTTTGCTTCAAACTAATGGAACGCATGAAAAAACCTTTAGTTTCAACTTCTGCTAACCTTTCTGGAATGCCTACGCCTAAATCTTTCAAAGAAATAAGTCCCGAAATTTTAAAAGGTGTTGACTATGTAGTAAATTTGCACCACGAAAAAATTTGCAGTAATCCTTCAACCATTATAAAGTTAACTTTAGACAGTCAAGTAAAGGTAATTCGCAAATAATTTTGTTTAATGTTTGACAATGAACTACAAAGAAGAATTACAACATAAGATATTTAATATAATTTCAAAAGCTGCTCAAGAACTAAATTTAGAATGTTATGTGATTGGTGGCTTTGTTCGTGATGTATTATTAAGTAGAAACCACAAAAAAGATATCGACATCGTTGCTGTAGGCAGCGGAATAGAATTAGCATTAAAAGTTTCGGAATTGATTCCAAAAAAACCTAAAGTTCAGGTTTTTAAAAATTACGGGACGGCAATGCTACGCTATGATGATATGGATATCGAATTTGTAGGAGCTCGCAAGGAATCTTACAATCATGATAGCCGAAATCCAATAGTTGAAAATGGTACGTTACAAGATGACCAGGAACGTCGTGATTTCACTATCAACGCTTTAGCTTTTTCTCTTAATGAGAATAATTTTGGCGAATTAGTCGATCCTTTCAATGGTGTTGACGATTTAGAAAATAAAATCATTAAAACACCTTTAAATCCAGATATCACATATTCAGACGATCCATTACGAATGATGCGTGCCATCAGATTTGCAACGCAATTGAATTTTGAAATTGAAACTTCTTCTTTGGAAGCCATTGCGCGTAATAAAGAACGTATTAAAATAATTTCCGGAGAACGAATTGTTGACGAGTTGAATAAAATTCTTTCAACTCCAAAACCTTCCATTGGTTTTTTACACTTGTATCAAACAGGACTTTTAGATTATATACTACCTGAATTGACTGCTTTAAATCAGGTTGAAGAAATAGAAGGTCACACCCATAAAAACAATTTTTATCATACACTAGAGGTAGTAGATAATATTTGTTTAAATACCGATGACGTTTGGTTGCGTTGGGCTGCACTATTGCATGATATTGGAAAAGCACCAACAAAAAAATTCAACAAAAAGCAAGGTTGGACATTTCACGGTCATGAATTTTTAGGTGGAAAAATGGTAAAACGTATATTCCAACGCTTACACATGCCATTAAACCAAAAGATGAGATTTGTTCAAAAAATGGTTACCATGAGTTCGCGTCCAATTGTTTTAGCGGAAGATGCAGTAACAGATTCAGCGGTAAGACGTTTAGTTTTTGATGCTGGAGAAGATGTTGAAAACTTGATGACGCTTTGTGAAGCCGATATCACCACAAAAAACCCGAAAAAATTTCAAAAATATCACAACAATTTTAAAGTTGTAAGACAAAAAATTGTAGAAGTTGAAGAGCGTGATCACGTGAGAAATTTTCAACCTCCAATTACGGGTGAAGAAATCATGAGTCTTTTTAGTTTAAAACCAGGTAGAGAAATTGGAGTATTAAAAGAAGCTGTTAAAGAAGCTATCCTTGAAGGTGTAATCCCAAATGAATACGAAGCCGCCTTAGCATTCGTAATAAAGCAAGCTGAAAAAATGGGATTGCAAAAAGTAGAGTAAACATATTACATTCTAAAAACAGAATTTATGAAAAATAACAAACCGGTTATCATTTGGCTATTGAGTGGTTGTGCACTACTTTTCATTATGGTAATGGTTGGTGGAATCACCCGATTAACCAATTCAGGATTATCCATGACGGATTGGCATTTGATTACAGATACATTTCCTCCACTTACAGAAGAAAAATGGAACGAGGCTTTTGATGCGTATAAAACTTTTCCAGAATATCAGAAAATCAACCAATATAAAGAAGGCGGGTTCAATTTATCCGATTATAAATTCATCTACTTTTGGGAATGGTTTCACCGTTTTATCGGACGTATTATAGGAATCGTTTTTATTATCCCATTTCTTTATTTTTTAATTAAGAAAAAACTAGAGACCTCAACAATTAAAAAGTGTGTCGTCTTACTTTTAATGGGAGGTTTTCAAGGTTTTCTTGGATGGTTTATGGTTAGAAGTGGATTGATTGACAATCCAGATGTAAGCCACTTTAGACTAGCTTTACACTTAACTTTCGCATTCATCACATTCGCGTACACACTTTGGGTTGCCTTAGATTTAATTTATCCCAAAAAAAATGAAATCATAACCCCTTTACGCAAAATTGCTCGAATTGCACTTGTATTTTTAATAATTCAAATCATTTATGGAGGTTTTGTTGCTGGGTTAAATGCAGGTTTAGTACACAATCATTGGCCACTTATGAGTGATGGTCAATTTTTCCATGAAAGTATACAATTGGAACAGCCAACACTTTTAAAAGCATTTACAGAAGGTAAAAGTGGGGTACAGTTTATCCACCGTACGTTTGCCTATGTTGTAGTTTTTATAATGGTTTTACTATTTTTCAAAAGTAAAAAGTACTCATTAAAAAAACAGCAAATCAAAGGAGTAAACAGTCTTATAGTTATTGTTCTAATTCAATTTGTATTAGGCATTCTCACCCTTTTATTGCATGTCCCACTTTGGTTAGGACTTGCACACCAATTAGTCGCTTTTGCATTATTATCGACTATGGTTTATACACTTCATCGCTTTAGTAAATAAACCATGCAACTATAAATAAAAAAGAGCTCTAAAATTTGAGCTCTTTTTTTATAATATTAAATATTCACTGTAGCTTTAAAATTCGCTTCACAGTCTTTTCTCCTGTATTAGTAGTGATTTCAACAAAGTAAACACCAGCAGCAAAATCTACAGCTTGTGATACTTGATTTGTATTTGAATAAAAATTCGTTGTAATAACTTGTCCTAAACTATTAATAACTTTTACATCAACTTCTTCATAAACCTCTCCTAAGTTCAAATTGAACGCTGAACCTACTGGATTCGGATAAAGTGAAATCTTATTATCAAAATCAAATGAATTAGAACTTAAAGTAGTAACTTGAATACAGTTTGAAACGGTCATACAACCGTTCAAATTAATATTTACTGCATAATTTCCAACTGCAGAAGGCGTATATGTTTGTGCATTTGCTCCTGCAATCTCAGCATTACCATTATCACAATCTACCCATTGATAGGATGCACCTACTTGAGTAGCCGTTAAAATTCCAGCATTATTGGATACTGTATTATCAATAGTAGTCAATGTCAAACTTTCTCCATCAACAAAATTTGATGTAGTTCCTGATAAGGCAAAACCATTTAAAGTCCCAGTATAATTACTCCCTGAATAATCACTTACAGTAGTCAAACCAGTATTGGCTCCTTCCGCTATTCCTTCATTAAATTTAAAATAAGCTACCAAACCTGTTTGAGGTGAACAGAACTCTGTATTCATATCAGTAGTAATTTGTGCTTGCGTTTTTGCAAAATTCCATACCCTAACCTCATCTATTGCACCTTGAAAATGTCCTGTGCCATCAATTCTTTGACCTATTCTCAAATTAGTTGAAGTTCCCGTATTTGTAGAAACAGTTAAATTACCCGCAGTATCCAACACTCCGTCTACATATAAAGACACCGATGTAGATGTAGAAGCCCCTGCAGGATTCCAAACTACTGCAACATGATGCCAGTTACCATCATTAACGGCTATTGTCCCTGACAAACCATTACCTCCAACTTCTAGCCGAATAGCATTACTCCATAGTAAATTGAATGTGAAGCGATAACCATTTGGTGAAAAGCTACCCCAATCCGTAATAACACTTTGTCCCATACCTCCAGGTTGTGAATCTTTAGTAGTTTTAATCCAAGCTTCAACCGTTCTAGCAGCATTACCACTCATCGGTAATACATTGGTTTGAACGTAATCATTTACTCCATCAAAATTTAAAGCATTTTGAGCTTCAACATTACTAAATAACCCAGCTGTTAAAGCAAATAAAAGTATTTTTTTTTTCATTTGTATAACTATTTATGATTAACACATCTAATGTATAAGTTTTTTTTAAAAAAAACTTATACACACACACTTATATAACTAAAAAACAAAATAAACGTTAAATAATAAAAACACAGTTACCTTTTTAACAAAAAATACAACTATATTAATTTACTAATATCCTCCGTAAATTAAAAAAGGAGCACTTTAAAAGTGCTCCTTTTTTATTATTTTTTAAATAATTTAAAACATAATTACTGTTTAATAATGCGTTTTACTGCTTTTTCTCCAGTATTCGTAGTAATTTCAACAAAATACACACCCGATCCAAAATCTATTTCTTGTAATACTTGATTTGTATTTGAATAAGATTGTGTTACGACAACTTGCCCTAAACTATTAATTACTTTCACCGAAACCGATTCATAGGTCTCTTCCAAATTCAAATTAAAAATAGAAGTAACAGGATTTGGATATATTGTAATTTTATTATCAAAATCAAAAGAGCTAGAGCTTAAAGTAGTCACTTGAATACAATTTGAGACTACTGTACAACCATTCAAAGTGACATTAACGGCATAATTTCCATTTGCAGTTGGACTAAATGTTTGAGCATTTTCACCTGAAATAATTGCATTCCCATTATCACAATCCACCCATTGATAAGTAGCACCTGTTTGTGTTGCTGTTAAAATACCATTATTATTAGTAGCTCCGTTATCAATGCCATTCAACGCTAAATTTGGTCCCGTAACATAATTTGAAGCCGTTCCAGTCAAAGTAAATCCATTTAAAGTTCCTGTATCTGTTGTTCCCACGATATCATTGATGCTTGTTATTATAGAATTATCAACATTAGCAGCTCCTTCGTTTAATTTGTAATAATCAACTAGTCCTGTTGGCAATGAACAATATTGAGCATCCATATCATTTTGAATTTCAATCTGCGTTCGTGCAACATTCCAAACTCGGAAATCAGCTATTGATCCATTAAAATAGATATTACTTCCTGTAACTCGATTTCCAATTTTAATCATTTCATTTCCTGTTGGTGTATTAACACCTGATAAATTACCAGTACCCACTTGTAACCCATCTATATAAAGATAGCCTGTACCTGAATCCAGTACAAAAGCAACATGTGTCCAAACACCTGGGGTAATATCATTTGCATTACTTGAAATGTTTCCATTTGTTCCTCCTGAAACAAACGAAAGCGCACGAGTACCTGTTACCAAGAATGTGTTTCTTGAACCAGAAGCATTTACTCCATAATCAGAAATACATAAATTTGAAGCAGATGCAGTAGGACTTACATAAACCCAAGCTTCAAAAGTACGATTTGATGTACCCAGAACTCCTTGTGAAGTAGTTTGAATGTAATCATTAGTACCGTCAAAATTTAACGCAGTTTGTGCATTAGCAATTGAGAAAAAACCTGCTGTTAAAGCAAAAAGGAGTAGTTTTTTTTTCATTGGTTTGATATAATTTAAAATTAATTGTACTAAAATAAGCCGCCTTTGGGTGTAAAAAAATTTTTTACACTATTATAACTTTTAAACATATATTATGTTAAATATAAATCAAAATAGAAAAAACACCTTTAAAGTTAACGATTGCAAAAAAAAAGTAACTTTTTGATTTTTTTAAAAGTTATAATAAAAAAGGAGCACTCATAAAGTGCCCCCTCCTAATTAAAAATAGATAAGTACTAAAACATTTAGTTACTGCTTTATAATTCTTTTCACTGCTTTTTCCCCTGTATTAGTTGTAATTTCAACAAAATAAACACCAGATGAAAAATCTACAGTTTGTGAAACTTGATTTGTATTTGAATATGACTGCGCTGCAACAACTTGCCCTAAACTATTTATTACTTTTACCGAAACCTCTTCGAAAGTCTCATCTAAATTCAAATTTAATATTGAACTTAAAGGATTTGGATAAATTGTAATTTTATTATTAAAGTCAAATGAATTTGAACTTAGAGATGTTACTTGAATACAATTTGAAATAGTCTCACATCCATTCAAATTAATATTTACAGCATAATTTCCATTTACAGAAGGACTAAATGTTTGTGCATTTTCACCTGAAATTAATGCATTTCCATTATCACAATCAACCCACTGGTAAGTTGCTCCCGTTTGAGTAGCTGTTAAAACACCCCCATTATTTGTTACGGTATTATCAACTGTTGTTAAAGTTAAATTTCCTCCCGCAACAAAATTTGAAGTTGTCCCTGTTAAAGCAAAGTTATTTAATGTACCGGTATAATTCCCACCGGAATTATCATTTATAGTAGTCAATCCAGTATTGACTCCTTCTACTACACCTTCATTAAATTTGAAATAAGTAACTAAACCCGATTGTGATGAACAAAACTCAGTATTCATATCATTTGCAATTTGCGTTTGTGTTTTTGCAAAATTCCAAACCCTTACCTCATCGATTGAACCTTGAAAAGGTCCTGTTCCGTCAATTCTTTGACCAATTCTTAAATTTGTAGTAGCACCTGTATTAACATTAACTGTTAAATTCCCAGTAACATCTAAAATTCCATCAACATATAAAGAAACTGAAGTTGAAGTTGAAACGGCAGCTGGGTCCCAAACCACTGCTACATGATGCCAGTTTCCGTCATTTACAGCAATATTTCCAGAGATACCATTTCCTGCGACTTCTAAACGAATAGCATTATTAAATAAAAGGTTAAAAGTAAAACGATAACCGTTAGGAGAAATAGATCCCCAATCTGTAATTACACTTTGTCCTAAACCTCCCTGACCTGTTGGCAATGAATTTTTTGTTGTTTTAATCCAAGCTTCAACAGTTCGAGCAGTATTACCAGTCATGGGTAACACATCAGTTTGAACATAATCGTTTACTCCGTCAAAATGTAGCGCTTTTTGCGCATAAGAAGCTGTAAAAAGACCTGCAGAAAATGCAAATACAAGTAATTTTTTTTTCATTGATTTGTTTTATTTATCGATTTGGGACACCAAAATATAAGTTTTCATTTACAAGAAAAAAAAAATAACGTTTTATAACTTTTACATACAAATTATGTTAAAAAATTACAAAACAAATATTAATTATCAATCCAATTTTTAAAATCGTTTACACGCTCTCTCGACACTATAACTTCATCAGTTTTAAAAGTAGCTAAAATAACTTTCAATCTGGAGTTTGAATAAAGTTGTATTTCTTGGATTGCTTTTATTGAAACAATATACTTCCTACTTACACGGTAAAAAGCTTCAGCATCCAACTCAGTTTCTAAAACCTCTAATGTCGTATCCAACAAATAATCACGATTATCGAAAGTATGCAGATAAATTCCCTTATTTTCACTATAAAAACACTCTACACTTTCAATAGGTATTACTTTTATTTGATTCCCTATTTTAACAGAAAAGCGTGACTTATACTCTCTTGCTATTGGTTTTTGTATCATCCGCTTTACAGCTTCAAAATCAAACCCAGATATAGTTACTTGAGTTCGCGTTTTAAATTTTTCAATTGCGGTTAGCAACTCATTATCATCAATAGGCTTTAATAGGTAATCAATACTATTTAATTTAAATGCTTTCAATGCATATTCGTCATAAGCAGTAGTAAAAATTACAGCACTATGGATTTCAATAGACTCAAAAATTTCAAATGATAATCCATCTGATAATTGTATATCTAAAAAAATTAAATCAGGATGAGGATTATTAGCAAGCCAACTTATAGCTTCTTCCACTGTATGCAGCATTTTATTTAGGTTATACCCCAATTTCTCAACTTTACGTTGCAGTAATCGTGCTGCAGGTTTTTCATCTTCAATTATGATAATATTCATTTGTTTTTTAAATAATTAAATGGAGTGAATTCTATTTCCAATTTCCATTGCTATTTTTTTCTTTCTCCATAAGCTCTCTTATTTTTCTTTTTTCCCAACTAGATCCCATAATGGTATTAGGTAAAAAAACTGCTGCTCCATGCGCCAATAAACCTAATCCCCAAAAAAATGTTGGCATAAAAATATGAAAATGTTCTTTACCTAGCTTTGCGCCATTTAAATTGATGATTATAATTATAAGATTAACGATAACATAGAGTATAGCATGTGTATAAAATCGCTTAATGCGTTTCACTTTTTTAAAAGCCCTATCGTATCGCTCTTGTTTGTTATATTTATTTTCCATGATAATTTAATATATCTTACTTATTGCCAATTATTACTCTCTTTTTCTTCCTTATCCAAGAGTTCCTTAATCTTACGCTCTTCCCAAGTTTTACCATACCCAAATACTCGAAAAGCATGAAAAAGCAATCCTATTCCCCATCCCAATACAGGAAACCAAAACCACTGAAAATTAGAAACCGTTTTTAGATTAATAAAAATTAGAACTGGAATCACAATTAAATAAGAAATTAAACTTCCGTAAAAATCTTTTAATTCGTTCACTCTATTCTTAGCTCTTTCATAAGCCGCTTCTTCGTTGTATTGACTATATGTTTTCATATTACTAACTTGTTTAGTCAAGATAGGTAGCTTTACTTTAAAAGAATCTATTGACTCTTCTATTATCACACTTCGTGTTGTCAAAATAGCATATCGATTTAAAATATTTTGCAACCCTACACCATTACTCGTGCGTAAAACTTCTTTCTTTTGTTTATTATTTTCTACTATTAACTCACCGCCATTGCAGTAAATTTTAATTTTTAAAGGCTTTTGATCACTAGCAATATTATGTTTAATGCTATTTTCCAACAGTAACTGTAAAGCCAATGGAATAATCTTTCCTTCTGCTGGACAATCAAATTCCGTAAAGTCTAATTCTAAACTATTTTCAAAACGCATTTTTAACAAATCCATATAAGTTTTTGCAAAAGCCAATTCTTCTTGCACTGTTACCAATTCTTTATCTCGTTGTTCTAATACATACCGATAAATTTTAGATAAAGAAGCTGTAAATTTCTGAGCATTTTCGGGGTTTTCTTCAATTAAAGCACTCAAAACATTTAAACTATTAAATAAAAAATGAGGATCTAATTGATTTTTTAAACTTTCAAATTGCGCTGAGGCTGTTCCTGCAATTATTTTCTGTTCGTTAACTCTATTCTCTTGATAATTTTTATAAAAATAAACCAAATGAATCACTAGAGTAACAACAACAGTAACCACCATTGCAAATACATAATTCTCTGGTTTTTCATCTTCTAAAAATTTTTCAAAACTTTTCTTTTCAAAACCTACATCCTCTAATACTCTTAAGAAAAAAATTGTTAACCCAGAAAAAATAAACGATGCTAAAAAACCTATAATGAGTCGCTTTAAATCAAATCGATCTTTCTGAAAGAACCTATCCAATTGAATAAACACAAATGCATTTACAAAATACAACACCACACTGTAAAGCATTGTAAAAACAAAATTCCATTTAAGTACAATGATGTTTATTGGATGCTGGTATATCAACAAATTGACTCCTTGAAGTACTAGAAAAACCCCAATACCCAACACCAATGCTTTTATAATCTCTTTAGAATAATTCATTTGAACTTATTTAATACATTCTGCTAACAAAGCTCTCGCTTGATTAAAACCCCAATTCGGTTCTATCTCACTTTTAGGTTTAAAGTTAGCGAAAAGGGTTAAAGTTTTATTATACTGCTCGCATAAACCCGAAGTATCTTGACCAAAATATTTGGCTACACCAATTTCATAATTCGTTTTATTTAAATGAACTCTTGGGTTTTCAGGAGAAACTTCATTTGCTTTTTTATACAAATAAGCAACGTCCGCTGATAATTTTGGACCATTAATTATTGGATTATAAATAATCCAGCCTGTATTAATCAAAGCTTGAACGACTAAAACTTCTGCATTTTCCAATTCCACTCTATTTACTAGATCTTGGTATCGTTGTGCTTTCTCCAGAAGACTTTTCATCAACTCTCTATTATCACCTTCCATTAATGCCTCTTGTGCAGTTAACAAAGCTACATAATAGTTAGGTAACCATTCTGAAGTATATACAGTAGCAATAGCTTCAAATTCTTTAACGGCAACTGCCGTTTTACCATCTTCCCAAAGCGACAATGCATGTTGCATATCCGCTTTATAATCATTTTGTGCTGATAATAATGACGCTATCAACAAGGCTAAAAAAGTCATAATTCGTGTCATAACAATACTATTTTACAAATTTATAACCCAAAATTGCAATGAATTAACAACAATAAAAATTAGACTTTACCGAATTGTCAAAAGTCAAGGATGAATTGTAATTTTACACCATTAAACTTGGTAACACAGCATGAGATTCAATTCAAATAACCGAAATTATCGAAAAGTAAAATACGTACTTTACAAAGAAACACTTGTCGATTTTAAAGAACATTTTTGGGCTTTTATCGGCTCATTTATTGGAATGGGAATTATTGCTTATTTGCAATACGGATTAGTTTCAGATCATGATTTTGTATTTCTTATCGGGTCTTTCGGTGCATCAAGTGTATTAGTATATGGCGTTATCAGTAGTCCTCTGGCTCAACCCCGAAACTTGATTGGAGGTCATTGTATTTCTGCTCTTATTGGCGTTACTGTCCAAATGTTGATTCCTGATATTATTTGGATTGCCGCTCCATTGGCAGTATCCCTTTCAATTGTGATGATGCAAATCACCAAAACCTTACATCCTCCAGGTGGTGCTACCGCTTTAATAGCTGTTACTGGTTCAACACAAATTAAAGCATTAGGTTATTGGTATGTTATTTCACCAGTATTAACCGGTGCACTAATTCTACTACTTGTTGCGTTACTATTCAACAATATGACATCAAAGCGACAATACCCTTCACACAGAAAATTCAATCATTTTAAGAAAAGGGTAATAACTAGAATAAAAAAACAACAAAATGCTACAGATTAACAATACGCATCATATTGCAATTATTTGCTCTAATTACGAGATTTCGAAAAGGTTTTATACCGATGTTTTAGGTTTTACTATTATTAGAGAAATATACCGCAAAGAACGCGATTCGTATAAGTTGGATTTAGCATTAAATAACCAATATTGTATCGAATTGTTTTCATTTCCAAATCCTCCTAAAAGACTTTCGCGTCCAGAAGGCACAGGATTACGCCATATTGCTTTTGAGGTAGACAACATCGATTCCGCTAGAATGCATTTTACCAACCAAAACATAACCGCAGAATCAATTCGAAAAGATGAATTTACAGGGAAAAAGTTTTTTTTTATTAACGACCCTGATAATCTTCCAATTGAGTTTTATGAAAAATAAACTTTGCCATTTTCAAATCGTAAGTCTAAAAATTATGTTTACTTTTGTCATTCCAAAAATTTCAAAATATGATTTATAAATTCCGAGTAATTCTCGATGCAGAAGAAGATATTTTTAGAGATATAGCCATAGAAAACACCGATACATTAGAGGATCTACACAATGCAATTGTGAATGCTTTTGGCTTTGATGGAACTGAAATGGCCGCTTTTTATACTTGTGATGAAAACTGGACACAAGAGGATGAAATTCCATTGTTTGACACTGGTGATGTACCTGGTGAAATGCGCATCATGAACGATTTCATTTTAGAGGATAATCTAGATCAACACCAAACAAAAATTATATACGTTTATGACTTTTTCAACATGTGGACATTCCTTGTAGAACTTGCTGCAATTGAAGAAAAAGAAGATGGTGAGTTATACCCAGCATTACTTTTTGCACACGGAGAGTTACCCTCAAGTGCACCTGACAAAGCATTTGAAGCAGACGATTTAGACAACGAATTTGAAGACGGATATGACGACGAGGACTTCGACATGTTTGATGGTGATGATAGTTTCGAAGATTTCGGATTTGAAGAAAACTGGAACTAGTTCTTAGAACAATATTTTTTACACAATACTATACAGCCAAGAAAGAAAACTATTTTCTATCTTGGCTCTTTTATCTAAACTACACAAAATGATTAACTTATTTAACGCTCACATTGAAAACCTTTCCATTCACAGAGTAGGAAATAAAAGTAGAAACGAAGCTATTTTTCTTTCGGAAACACCATATGGTCTTAACGATGAAATTATGCCTTTACTTAAAGAATACTTCTTTAAACCATTTCGTGAAAAAGAAGAAAACTACTATCAGTTTGCCCATGAAGTAGATTTAGAATATAACGAAATGTTCAATTTAGCAACTGAAGCTTTTTTAAATCCATCAAGCATTCATGCTATTTCAAAAAAAATTACCCAGCACTTATTTGAACAGTCGAACCACCCACATATCAAAAATGGAGAGGTTTATGTAACTTATTTTACCAATGTCTCTATTGATAACAATGTAGTCGATGCAATTGGTATTTTCAAAAGCGAAATCAAGACCGATTTCTTACAGTTTGAGGAAAACGGTAATAATCTTGAAATGATCTTACAACAAGGTATCAACTTAAATAAGCAAGACAAAGGTTGTATCATTTTCAATTATAAAAAAGAAGAAGGTTACAAAATTTTAACAGTCGACAGTAACCGCTACGATGCCCGTTACTGGCTAGAGCATTTCTTATCAGTAGATGTTTTCCAAGACGAAAACTTCATGACAAAAAAATACCTACAGTTTTGTAAAGACTTTGCTAAAGACGTAGTGCTACCTGCTGAAGACAAACAACAAGAGGTGTTATTCATGAACAGAGCTGTAAACCACTTTGCTAAGAATGACGAATTTGAAGAAACGGCTTTCTTAAACGAAGTAATGCAAAACCCAGAATTTATTCCGGAGTTTAAAAATTATAAAGTGGACAAAGGTGCTAAATACAGCATTGAAGATGTTTCCAATTTCCCTATTGCAAATGCCGCTGTAACAGATGCAAGAAAGAAAATGAAAAATGTTATTGAATTGGACACAAACATCCAAATCAAATTAGACTTTATAAACCCTGAAAGCGCAGAGAAGTTTGTGGAAAAAGGCTGGGATGAAGAAAAACAAATGTACTACTACCTAGTTTATTTCAATAAAGAACAAAAATCATAATCAATTGCCCAACTTAATGTTGGGCTTTTTTATCGTGATATTTAGCTTTTGTTTAACTTAACCAAACATTTTGTTAAACGTTTATTTTGTAACTTCGTAAAAATGAAAATATGATGGCAAAAAAAACAATAAACAAAGATTACTTCATCAATGAATATTCGAACTATATACTTGAAGAAGGCAAAAAACCCAACAATGTGTTTCAATTTTGCAAAAATCTAAAAGTAGAAGAAGGAAAATTTTATGACTATTTTTCAAGTTTTGAAACACTAGAAGAAAATATTTTTATCGCATTTTTTGAAAACACAGTAACCCTCCTTTCAAAAAGTGACGATTATATAAACTATGATGCTAAAACAAAACTATTAAGCTTTTACTTTACATTTTTTGAAATTTTAACTTCAAACAGAAGCTTAGTATTACACCTTTTAACTGCAGATAAAAACAAATTAGAGAATCTGAAAAAATTAAGCAGTTTACGTAAAAACTTCAAAAAGTTCATCGATGGCTTAAACATTAATACACCAAAAATTCCGCAAGAGAAAATTGATGAACTAAAAGAAAATAGCATCAGCGAAATCGCTTGGCTTCAGTTATTAATGACACTTAAATTTTGGATAGAAGACACTTCACCATCATTTGAAAAAACAGACATATTCATTGAAAAATCAATGCATGCTAGTTTTGATTTACTCGATCTTACCCCTTTGAAAAACATTTTTGATTTTGGAAAATTCCTTTGGAAAGAAAAAATAAACACTTCAATATGAAAACTCTAAATAGTATTCCAACATCAAAGATTCAACGTGCCTCAAAGCTCCTTCAAACCGGTGCAAAAGTTGGGGTAAACTATATCAAATATTACGGTGATAAATTAATCAAAACTGAAGAAGAAGCTAAAGAAAGTCTAAACCAGTCAAATGCGGAGGATATTTATGATGGACTAAAACAATTAAAAGGTAGCGCTCTAAAAGTAGCTCAAATGCTGAGTATGGAAAAAAACATTCTACCACAAGCCTACGTAGAAAAGTTTTCATTATCTCAATTTTCGGTTCCTCCACTCTCCGCTCCTTTGGTGGTAAAAACCTTTAAAAATTATTTTGGCAAAAATCCAAACGAAATTTTTGACACCTTTAATCCGAATTCAATAAACGCTGCAAGTATCGGTCAAGTACATCAGGCCGAATTAAACGGGAAGAAATTAGCCGTAAAAATTCAATATCCTGGAGTTGCGAATAGCATATCCGCAGATTTAGCGTTGGTAAAACCAATTGCTATTAAAATGTTCAACATTAAAGGCAAAGATTCGGATAAGTATTTCAATGAAGTTGAAAACAAATTAATAGAAGAGACCGACTATATTAACGAAGTAAAACAAAGTAAGGAAATAGCCAACGCATGCAAACACTTACCCAATTTATTATTTCCAAATTATTATGAAGAATGGTCTTCCGACAGAATAATTACAATGGATTGGATGAAGGGAAAACATCTTTCTGAATTTACTGCTTCAAACAGTTCGATTGAAAATTCAAATACAATTGGACAAGCACTGTGGGATTTTTACATGTACCAAATTCACAATTTACGCAAAGTACATGCCGATCCACATCCCGGAAATTTTTTAGTTTCAGATGATAATCGACTTATCATTTTGGATTTTGGATGTATGAAAGAAGTCCCTGAGGATTTCTATATACCATATTTTGAATTAGCTAAAAAAGAAAATATCAACAATCCAAAAGTATTCGAGCAAAAACTTTACGAATTAGAAATCTTAAAGGAAGAAGACTCTCCTGAAGAGAAAAAATTCTTTAAGTCTTTATTTCATGAAATGCTTAGCTTATTTACTCAACCTTTTCATGAAGAATATTTTGACTTTTCAAACGAATACTTTTTTCAAAAAATAGCGGAATTAGGAGAACGCTATTCCAAAAGCACAGAAATTCGGAATATGAATGGAAATAGAGGTTCTAAGCACTTTATTTATATAAACCGAACTTTCTTCGGACTATACAATTTAATGCATGACATCAAAGCAAATAAAGTCTATATCAACAATTACATTCAATATTAAATGGAAAATGAAAACACTAACACCTCTAGAAATTGATCGAATAATTGAAATGGCATGGGAAGACCGTACTCCTTTTGAGGCAATCGCTTTTCAATTTGGACTTTCGGAAATGGAAACTAAAAATTTAATGCGAAAAGAGCTCAAACGTTCGAGCTATGAATTATGGCGCAAGCGTGTAACCAATCGAAAAACAAAACACCTTAGACTAAGAAGCTTTACAGAAGGTCGATTTAAATGTAAATTACAGAGAACTATTTCCAATAACAAAATAGCTAAAAGATAAAAAGCCTCGCATGTGCGAGGCTTTTTATTATATAAAACGTTTTTGTTTCAATTAAGATAAAGCAGCTTTAACTTGGTCAGCAGCTTCTTGGAATTGAACAGCAGACAAAATTGGCATACCAGAATTATCAATTAATTCTTTAGCAATTTCTGCATTTGTTCCTTGTAAACGAACAATGATAGGCACTTTAATAGCGTCACCCATATTTTTGTAAGCATCTACAACACCCTGAGCAACACGGTCACAACGAACGATTCCTCCGAAAATGTTAATTAAAATAGCTTTTACATTAGGATCTTTTAAGATAATACGGAAAGCTGTTTCAACACGTTTTGCATCTGCAGTTCCTCCTACGTCTAAGAAGTTAGCTGGTTCAAAACCTGCATATTTGATTAAGTCCATCGTAGCCATTGCAAGACCTGCACCATTTACCATACAACCTACAGTACCATCTAAATCAACGTAGTTAAGACCTACTTCTTTAGCTTCTACTTCAATTGGGTTCTCTTCACGAACATCACGCATTTCAGCTAAATCTTTGTGACGGAATAATGCATTGTCATCTAAATCAACTTTAGCATCAACAGCGATAATTTTATTATCTGACGTTTTTAACACAGGGTTAATTTCGAACATTGAAGCATCAGAACCGATATAAGCTCTGTATAATGCATCAACAAATTTTACCATTTCTTTAAAAGCATTACCTTCTAAACCTAAGTTGAAAGCAATTCTTCTCGCTTGGAATCCTTGTAATCCAACAGCTGGATCGATTTCTTCGGTAAATATTAAGTGTGGTGTATGCTCCGCAACTTCTTCAATATCCATTCCACCTTCAGTAGAATACATAATCATGTTTCTTCCTTTACCTCTGTTTAATAAAACAGACATATAAAACTCAGAAGTTTCACTTTCACCTGGATAATATACATCCTCAGCAACTAATACTTTATGTACTCTTTTTCCTTGAGGTGGGGTTTGAGGTGTTACCAAATCCATTCCAATAATTTGACCAGCAATTTCTTTAACTTGATCTAAATTCTTAGCCAATTTAACTCCTCCACCTTTTCCACGACCACCAGCGTGAATTTGCGCTTTAATAACATGCCAACCTGTACCAGTTTCAGCTGTTAATTGTTTTGCTTTTTCAACTGCTTCCTCAGCATTGTTCGCTACATGTCCACGTTGAACACGTACACCGTAACTAGCTAATATTTCTTTACCTTGATATTCGTGTAAGTTCATAATATGATATGTTGTTATCTTTTAATTAAAAGTGCCACAAAAATAACAAACTAATTTTTAAATGGCTAACTTTTTTAATTTTAATTTTGCTAATTAGAACTACAGAAAGTTTCAAATCTACTTGATTTAAAAAATCACAAAAACAAATAATTTTATTTTAAAAAACAACATTTTGTTTAATTTTGTTATAATTTGTTATTTAGTTGATTATGAAGATTTAATGTGATTAATTTGCATAAATTTTATAAATGATGAGAAAAGAGGATTTGATTAATTTAACAGAAGAATTTGGTTGTCCATTATACGTGTATGATGCTGCAACTATTGAAAGACAATACAATCGTTTAACGACAGCGTTTAAAAAGGTTGACCGATTTAAGGTTCATTATGCTGTTAAAGCTTTGTCAAATTTAAACATTTTAAAATTATTAAAAGGCTTTGGTTCAGGACTAGACACTGTATCTATTGAGGAAGTACGTTTAGGACTTCATGCTGGTTTTGATCCAAAAGACATTATATACACACCAAATGGTGTTTCAATGGAAGAAATTGAGCAAGTTGCATTAATGGGCGTTCAAATCAACATTGATAACTTATCGATTTTAGAGCAATTTGGTACAAAACACCCAACTATTCCAGTTTGTATCAGAATTAACCCCCACGTTATGGCAGGTGGAAATGCTAATATTTCTGTAGGTCATATTGATAGTAAATTTGGTATTTCTATACACCAACTTCCACATTTATTGCGCATTATAGAAAACACTAAAATGCACATTAATGGTATTCACATGCACACAGGCTCTGACATCCTTGATGTTGAAGTATTTTTATATGCTGCTGAAATTTTGTTTGAAACTGCTAAAAACTTTAAAAGCTTAGATTTCATCGATTTTGGAAGTGGATTCAAAGTGCCTTACAAAAAAGGAGATATTGAAACCGATGTAGAAGAGTTTGGAAAAAAATTAACAAAACGATTCTTAGCATTTGAAAAAGAATATGGAAGAGAATTAACTTTAGCATTTGAACCAGGAAAATTCTTAGTGAGTGAAGCTGGATTTTTCTTAGCAAAAGTTAACGTAGTTAAACAAACAACTTCAACTGTTTTTGCTGGAGTTGACACAGGTTTCAACCACTTAATCCGCCCAATGCTGTACGGATCGGAACACTATATTGAAAACATTTCTAACCCTAAAGGTAAAGAACGTTTTTACTCTGTAGTAGGATATATTTGCGAAACCGATACTTTTGCAAGCAACAAACGTATTAAAGAAATTACAGAAGGTGACATTTTATGTTTCCACAACGCTGGGGCCTATTGTTATTCAATGTCTTCTAACTATAACTCTCGTGTTAAACCTGCAGAAGTACTTTGGTTAAACGGAAAAGGTCATTTAATAAGACAGCGTGAAACTTTTGAGGATATCTTAAGAAATCAAGTTGAAATTGATTTTGTAAACACGAATACCAATGAAACGGTAAATGCATAAAACAAAAAAAGCTCTCATAATCGAGAGCTTTTTTTATATACTTTAATCTAAAATCTCTTGTAAAACTTCAGCTTCCGTGCTATTTGGATAAGTAATTTTTAAAAGCTGAGATAGCGTTGGAGCTATTTGCGTTATCGCTTTTTTATCATGTGATTTGCCTCTTTTAATATTCCATCCATAAAACAATAATGGAACATGTGTATCATAGGTGTAAAGACTTCCATGAGAAGTACCCGTTGTACTATATTCAATATAACCCGGTTTAAAAGAAAAAACTAACTCGCCATTTTGCGTCGGATCATATCCTTTTGTTATAAAATTTAAGAAAAAGTCATTACTTGCAGACCCCAGAATTTCATCTTCAGTATAAACACGTTTAATAAAATCTTGAGAATATAGAAAATCCTTAAAATCTTGCCTTACTTTAGCCAAATCCAAACCTTTCTGTTTGATTAAAGCTTTATTCAAAAACAAATTAAAATTTGAATAGTTTAAAACCAAATCTGCACCATATTGTTCTGAAGAAAAAGTATGAATAGAATTCTCTAAATTTTTTGAAATAATATTATTGACTTCGTATTTATTATCCTTCAAATACGTAACATTCTCTGCTCCTGCATGATCGGCAGTCAAAAAAACAAGATAATTACCTTTACCTACTTCTTTATCCAAATAATTTAAAAAATCCCCTATTGACTCATCCAAACGTATATAAGTATCTTGTAACTCAATTGAGCGCGGTCCTAAAAGATGACCTACGTAATCTGTAGATGAAAAACTCAAAGTCAAAAAATCTGTTATTTGATCTTTACCTAAACTTTCTTTAGCAACAGCTGTTTTAGCAAAATCAACAATTAAATTATTTCCAAATGGTGTAGATCGTAAAATGCCCGCATTATTATCAGCATACATTTCCTTCATACTATACGGAAAAAAAGCTGTCTTTTTAAACAATTTTCCTTCATAAGGATTATTGTCATTTAAGCTTTCATTGTAGCTTTCTTTAGGTTTTAACAAATCCCAAGTAGTATTTACATATTTCAGATAATGCTTTTCATTATTGAAATCTTCCGCCCATTTGGGTAACTTACTACCATAAAAAGTACTTGAAATAAAAGATCCAGTTTTACTGTACCAAAAGGCCCAATCTGCAAAATGTCCAGCAGGAAGAATTGCACCTCTATCTTTCAAACTTATTCCAATAACTTTTCCATTAAAATTGGTCGCCAGCTTTAATTCATCAGTTATAGTAGTACTTTGTAATTTCTTTGGTGACATTTTTCCTTCACTTTCAGAACCATTACCCAAAATACTCACACCTTCATCATCGGTACAATAAACATCTTTACCTATAGATTTATTAAACCATTCATTTCCTACAATACCATGTAAAGCTGGTGTAGTACCCGTAAAAATTGACGCATGTCCAGGACCTGTATAGGTAGGCATGTAGTTGTAATGCATGTTATGAAAAGTAAAACCATCACGCATCAAACGCTTGAAACCATTTTGAGAAAAATCATCAGAAAAACGGTATAAATACTCCATTTTCATTTGATCTACAACTATCCCAACAACCAGTTTTGGTCGTTGCTGAGCAGAAGCAGCAATTGAAAGCACCCCTAATACCATAGAGGTTAGCACTTTTTTCATAAGATTTTGGAAATTTATTCAGTTATTTCAACAATGTCATAACAAAATGCAAAGTTTTTATGATACAGGTAAAGCTGGGTTTTATTATCCAAATCCTTACGGATAAAAAACGATAACTTAACTACTATACCTTCAACATTCTTACAGATATAAGAAGTAATCACATCCTTATCTGTATGTTCTGTTCCCAATGCTTCAATAATTCTATAGTGTTGAATTTCAGTTGAATAAATAACAATTTTATCTTTATTAAAATCTAAAGAAATAATAACTTCCGTTGGTTTTGGTGTAGACCATTTACCCCACTCTTTCGAGTTCTTTCTTTGCATAATTGACAAAGCTGTTGATTTGAAGCGGAATTCTTGCGCCTGAATAACACTAAAGGCAAATAAAAATAGAAAGAGTGTGTATTTTAAACCTTTCATGGTTCTAATGAATATTAAAAATTAAAATTTTGGATTTCTTGTTTCGCTATTTCAAACTCGCTTATTACGTTTTGAATAATATTCTCTACGGGTAAAATATCGTGTATTAAGCCTGCTATTTGACCTATCTCTAGTTCGCCGTCTTCTAAATCTCCTTCAAACATTCCGCGTTTTGCTCTAGCCCTCCCCAAAAGATTTTTCAAATCATCAGTTGTTGGACATTTTGCATACAATTCTTGTACTTCATTAAAGAACTTATTCTTAACCAAACGAACTGGAGCTAATTCTTTTAAAGTTAGCATTGTATCACCTTCGTTAACTTCAACAATTGTCTTTTTAAAATTATCGTGCGAACTCGATTCTGTTGATGCCGCAAAACGGCTACCCATTTGAACTCCATCAGCTCCTAGTGTCATAGCTGCTAACATTCCTCTACCTGTTGCAATACCTCCGGCCGCTATTAAAGGAATCGTAATTTGCTCTTTTACCATAGGAATTAAAGTCAAAGTAGTCGTTTCGTCTCTACCATTATGCCCTCCTGCTTCAAAACCTTCGGCTACCACAGCATCAACACCAGCTTCTTGGGCTTTTAAAGCAAACTTTGTACTACTCACAACATGTACAACAGTAATCCCATGTGCTTTTAAATGAGATGTCCACGTTTTTGGATTACCAGCAGAAGTAAAAACAATTTTTACTCCTTCTTCGATAAGAATCTGCATGATCTCTTCAATATTTGGATATAACATAGGAACATTTACCCCAAAAGGTTTATCCGTAGCTTTTTTACATTTTTGGATATGTTCACGTAATACATCCGGATACATAGATCCTGCACCTATTAATCCAAGTCCACCAGCATTACTAACGGCACTGGCTAATTTGTATCCACTATTCCAGATCATTCCACCTTGAACAATTGGATATTGTATATTAAATAATTGGGTAATTCGATTCATTTTTGCTTAATTATTTTTCCGCGCAATTTACTATTATT
This sequence comes from Flavobacterium chuncheonense, assembly GCF_042686145.1. NCBI lineage: Bacteria > Pseudomonadati > Bacteroidota > Flavobacteriia > Flavobacteriales > Flavobacteriaceae > Flavobacterium > Flavobacterium chuncheonense. The sequence goes on from NZ_JBHUPC010000020.1 coordinate 100,160, forward strand.
CGTAGAAAAATCATAAAGATAAACTCCTGAATGCAATTCAGAAAGAGTTAAGATTGTGTTATCCTGATTTAATGTAGTCTCTAATATTTTTTTTCCTAAAAAATCGTATAAGACAAAGCTACCTTTTGTATTATGAGGCAAATTCAAATACAAATTATCTTGTACAGGATTTGGATATAATGTTAATTGTGATTTCTCAAAACTTTCAATATTAAGTGCATTCATCAAAGCCAACTGAAAATCGGGCACTCCATACCCCTTGAAATTATCGGGGTTTTGAAATTGATCAGCAGACTCTTTAACATACTGAATGACTTCAGCAGCAGTTAATGATGGTACTGCAGACCAGAAAGAAGCGATAGCTCCTGCTAAAATAGGACTAGAAAAAGACGTTCCACTTGCAGCAGTAATATTCCCTGAAGTATCACTTATAGTAGCCGCAACTCCTAATGCAGCAACATCCGGTTTAATGCGGGTATCACTTGTTGGTCCTATAGAACTAAAACTCGCGTAACTTTCCGTACTTGTTACTGCTCCTACTGTTAAAACATTAGTTGCATCTGCCGGTATTCCAACATGTGGTTCTGAAGTTGCACCACTATTTCCAGCACTTAATACACATACTATTCCTTTCGAAAAAGCAATTGAAGCACCACGTGAAGCAAAACCTACTTGTCCATTACGTTGAGCATAATTATACGAATAATTAGGATTATCATATTGTCCATAACCTAAAGAAGAATTAATAATATCGACACCAAGACTATCCGCCATTTCAGCGGCCTCAACCCAATACGATTCTTCCACTGGGTTTTCACTATTTACATCTTCGGTGATGAACAAATAATAGGCAGCATTAGGAGCGGTTCCTACTAACTGATTGTCTACATACCCCCCCATAGTTGACAACACATTAGTTCCATGATTATGTCGCGTATAAAAATTAGTATTACGATCGGGAAAATTATACCCTCCTAATATCAAATTATTGGCAAACAAATTTTGAAAAGACTGTGCAGTATTCACCCCTATGAAACCAGAATCTAAAACTGCAACTGTTTTGCCAGAACCCGTATAATCTTGTTGATGTAAAAGATGCGCGTTTAACATCTGTACTTGGTTAGACGCTCCTCCATAATTATACATCACCGAAACATCCCATTTATTCTGTAAAGTTGTTGTCTTCTCGGTTTGAGAATTGTTTGCTATCCTCAAGTTCAAAGAATGGTTAGCAAATCGAACTTCAGTTACAAACGATAAAGTTGTTAATGCTTGGAGATCTGTAAAACTCCCTCTCACATGTAAAGCATTTAACCATTTTGACTTTGCCATAATGGTTACTCCTGTAACATTACTAATTTGTGAAATATAAGATTGTGAAATCGGAATATCGTTGGTCTCTAAAACAATATTTTGAGTAGTTCTTCTGTCTAAAGCCTTTTGAGACAACATCTCTAGGGGATTAGCCATAAAATAAGTTTCATCTGGTTTATCGGCAAAATATACCCATGCATCTTCAGTTTGTGCAAAAGTACTGAATAAAACAAACCAAAAAAACACCAACAATTTAAATTTCATAACCTTACAGATTTGGTTATCAAATTTATAAATAAAAAATTAAATTGTGGAATAGATAAAAACAGAATATGCTAGTACGAGCAGAATACCTTCTCTAAACGATAAGCTATTCCGCTTTGGTAAAAACACCATCGGTAATAGTACCAATCCAAAACCAAGCATCCAATAAATATCGTTACTCAAAATTTTAGCATCAATAGATTCAATCGGTTTAATTATAGCCGTAAAACCAAGCACACTCAGAATATTAAAAATATTAGAGCCGATAATGTTACCTATTGAAATATCACTTTCTTTTTTTACAGCAGCTATTATAGAAGATGCCAATTCAGGTATACTAGTCCCAATGGATACCACAGTAATTGCAATAACACGTTTACTTACCCCTAAATGTTCTGCCAAATTAACTGCTCCATCAACCAACAATTCTGAACCCAACCAAAGCGCTCCCCCACCTAATAACAAAAAAAAGAAAATCATCGACATAGTTGTTTGTATCTCTTCTTCTTGAGTGAATGGTTCCGTTTGTACCCTCTTGTTTATTTTAATCAAATAAGCCAAAAAGCACAATAATAGCACTACAAAAACAATCCCTTCCAGCTGACTTAACTTTCCATCTACTATCAGAAAAAAGAAAAGTAAAAAAGAAGCTATCATTTTCATTGGCCAATCTGTAGCATAAAAACTAGTATTAACTTGAATGGAGTTAATCAACAGCACCATCCCCAAGACAAGTCCAATATTTCCAATATTTGAACCAACTACATTTCCAATTGCGATATCAGGATATCCATCAAGTGCTGCTTTAATACTCACAATCATTTCAGGAGCTGAAGTCGCAAATGAAACAACCGTTAAACCAACAATAATTTTAGATATATTAAGTTTTTGCGATAATCCCACGGAAGCTTTCAAAAGCCAATTTCCACCAAAAACCAATAGCGCTAAGCCGATGACAATAAATAGAAAATCCATATATTTTAAGAAATTACACCACTTCCTAAAACTTCATCGTTATGGTGCCAAGCCACAAACTGTCCTTCTGTAATGGCTGATTGTGATTCCTCAAATACAATATACATGCCGCTATCAAATTGGTGCAACGTTGCTTTTTGCAAAGGTTGACGATATCTAATTCTAGCCATTACGTCCATAGATTCATTTGGTTGTAAACGCATATCTTCACGAATCCAATGCACTTCATCTTCCTTAATAAACAATGCTTTTTTGAACAAACCTGGATGATTTGGTCCTTGACCTGTGTAAATAATATTTGAATTTACATCGGTTTCAATAACATAAAGTCCATCTTTCGTACCTCCAATATTCAAACCTTTACGTTGTCCTTTTGTAAAATAATGTGCGCCTTGGTGTTTTCCTAAAGTTTTTCCAACTTCATTACTATAATCTCTATTACGAGATTCATATGCCAACTCTTCTTCTAAATTAGAAAAATCTGGTTTTGCAGCCGAAAAAATAGCCGCATCTTCTGGAATATCAACTACAATTCCTTCTTTTGGTTGTAATTTCTGCTGTAAAAATTCTGGAAGGCGTACTTTTCCAATGAAACACAACCCTTGCGAATCTTTCTTTTCAGCGGTAATTAAATCCAATTTTGCTGCGATTTCTCGCACTTCTGGTTTAGTCAATTCTCCAATGGGAAACAAAGCTTTCGACAATTGTTCTTGCGACAATTGACATAAGAAATACGATTGATCTTTATTACCATCCTTACCTGCCAACAACTGATATACTTCTTCTCCTCCTTCAACAATAGTTCCTTTACGACAATAGTGACCTGTTGCAACATAATCTGCCCCCAAAGACAGAGCGATTTTCATAAAAACATCAAACTTTATCTCACGGTTACAAAGGACATCAGGATTTGGCGTACGACCTTGTTCGTATTCGTGAAACATATAATCTACAATACGCTCTTTGTATTCTTCTGATAAATCAACCGTTTGAAAAGGAATTCCTAATTTTTCTGCAACTAACAAAGCGTCATTACTATCTTCCAACCATGGACATTCATTAGAAATAGTCACTGAATCATCGTGCCAATTTTTCATAAACAATCCTATTACTTCATAGCCTTGCTCTTGCAATAAATAAGCAGCAACACTCGAATCAACTCCTCCAGAAAGTCCTACAACTACTCTTTTCATTACTATCTTAATTATTTTTTATCATATTTAGTCTCAAACTCAGCTGGGCTATCTTTTTTGAAAACTTTACGCGTATATGGTGTAATCTTTTCCTTTTTCACCAATTTACCCTCTTCATAAGTTTCCCAATATCCCGACTTTCTTCCGTTTTTATATTGTCCTTTGAAAACTAAATTTCCAGCGCCATCATAATATAAAGCCGATCCATGAAACTCTCCGTTTTTATAATTGGAATCTTCCAAAGGCTTACCATTTTCAGCATACTTTTTGTAATATCCATTCAAATCACCATTAGAATACATTGACTCTTCTGCTAAAGTTCCATCTTTATAAAATACTTTCTTAACGCCGTCTAATTTCCCTTTTTTATAATTTTCAAGTGTCATATATTGATCACTATCTAAATGATAGTATTTCCACTCCCCTTCAGGTAATTTATTTTTCAAAACACCCTCACTAACTTTTTTGCCTTTTTGATTGAAAAAGATGGTATAACAACTGCCATCGCCTTTTGAAAAATCACGAGTTGCTATAACAGTACCTGCTTTTGTATCATCGAAATATTTAAAAATTCCAGTTTCTTTACCGTGATTGAAAGTTCCTTCATAACGCGGTCTTTTCGTTTTTTCATAAATCCCTTTCCACAATCCATGACGCTTACCTTGAACATCAAATTGATTTATCTCTTGCGAAAAACCAATAACCGAAATCAATAAAACAAAAAATAATCTAAAACTCATTTTAATAATTGTTTACATTTTTAAATCAAAACAAAGCATTGCAAACCAAATAGTTAAACAAAACAAAAAGGTGTGTTAAATAAACATAAATCTATGTTAACTTCCCTGATAATCTTTTTTATTTTGTTTAATGTTTTTTTAAATTTGATTAAACAAAACTAATTTACTTATGAAATTTAATGCAAAACTAATGAAATTAATGTTATGGATGGTAATTCCATTTACTTTGTTATCATGTTCAGATGATGACACAATTAATGTACCAGAAAACAATAGTATAACCGCTATTGCTTCGCGAACTCCTCAATTCAGCATTTTAGTAGATGCCTTAGTAAAAGCTGGATTAGCAGAAACGTTAAACCAGAACGGTTCTTATACTGTTTTTGCACCAACTAACAGTGCTTTTACTGATTTTTTAAATGACAAAGGATTTAATTCCTTAAATGATGTACCAGTAGATGCTTTAAAAGAAATATTACTTAACCATGTTGTAAGTGGTACAAACCTATCATCCAACCTAACAACAGGATATGTAAAAACTCTTGGAAAAGGATCTGCTTCTACTACAAATACCTTATCAATGTTCATCAACACAAATTCCGGTGTAGTATTAAACGGAATTTCGACAGTTACAACAGCTGATATTTTAGCCGATAATGGTGTTATTCATGAGGTTAATACTGTAATTGATTTACCTACTATTGTAACGCATGCTCTGGCAAATCCAAATTTTAGCACACTTACAAGTATATTAAGCCAACAAGGACTTGTACCTACACTTGCTGGTGAAAGTGGATCACCGTTTACCGTATTTGCACCAGATAATAATGCATTCATGACCTTTGAAATGGAAAACCCAGGCACTTTGGCTAGTTTAACATCAAATCAAGTTACATCGGTACTTACTTACCATGTTGTAGGTGGTGCAAATGTTGTATCAACAGGAATTCCTACAACTCCTATTACAACATTAGAAACAGGAACATTTACTATTAATGGAACTGTAATTACAGATGAATCTAACAGAGAGACTAATATAATAGCTGTTGACATACAAGCATCAAATGGAATAATACATGTTCTCGATAATATATTACTTCCTAATCTTTAATTTATAGTACAAAAAAAAGCCTTGAAATAATCAAGGCTTTTTTTATATATTATTTTTTTGCATTTTTCTGCGCTTCTGCCTGCTCCATCATTTCACGCATTTTCTTTTGAAACTTGCTTTCCTTACTTGGCTTGGCTTTGTTTTCTTGAATTTTAGCATGAATTTTATCTTCTTTTACGATATAATTTTTAATTACCAACATAATTCCAATTGTAATTAAGTTAGATATAAAATAATATAACGATAAACCTGAAGCATAATTATTAAAAAAGAACAACATCATTACAGGTGATATATACAACATCATCTTCATGATTTTACCCATATCCGGCATACCTTCTTGTTGTGGCGCACTCATTTGTTGGTCACCAGTTGTCATTCTCATGTAGAAGAAAATAGCAACAGAAGCTAAAATTGGGAACAAACTTACGTGGTCACCATAAAAAGGAATCTTAAATGGTAATTGGTATATACTGTCATATGACGATAAATCATCTGCCCATAAGAAACTTTTCTGACGTAAATCAAACATCGATGGGAAAAACTGGAATAATGCATAGAAAACTGGCATCTGCATTAAAGCTGGAATACATCCCGCCATTGGGTTAACCCCTGCTTTACCATACAATTTCATAGTTTCTTGTTGTTTCTTCATCGGATTGTCTTTAAACTTCTCGTTTAATTCTGCAATCTCCGGACGAAGTACTTTCATCTTAGCTTGAGAAACATATGATTTATATGTTACTGGCGACATTACCAAACGTACCAAAATAGTAAACACTATAATTGAAATACCATAAGGTAAAAATCCGCTAATGAAACCAAACACAGGAATAAAGATCCAACGGTTAATCCATCCGAAAATCCCCCACCCTAGTGGCATAATTTCATCTAAATTACGGTGGTAATCGTTCAAAATTTGATATTTTGCTGGACCATAATACCAATTCATATTATAAGCAACAGCACCATTTTTAACTTCTAATGGAGCTTTTAATGAGAAATTTTTAGTAAATAATGTATCTACATCTTCATTTTGGACTAAGTTTTCCGATTTTAATTCAGCTACTTTGAAAGGTGTATCTGTTAATAAAATTGAAGTAAAATGATGTTGTTTGAAAGCAACATAAGTAACTTCTTCAGCTGTATCTTCAGCTAAAGCTTTTTGAGCATTTAAATAATCATCTTTACCACCTTCATATTCGAAAACGATTTCAGAATAACGGTTTTCATACGAAATACTTTTTTCGTTACGGTATGTTTTCATTTGCCACTCCAAATCGATAGGCTTTGAAGGATTAATTACATTCTCTAAACCTTGAGAACGAATTGCAAAATCCAACATATATTCTTTTGGCTTTAAAACATATCGGTATTCTAAAAACTGATTAGGTCCCGCTTTTAATTGCATTGTTAACACTTGATTTTCACCCTCAGTACTCAACTTAGGCTCAAAATACATGTCTTTTGTATGCAATACTCTATTATCAGCTGTGTTTAACGTTAAATTGAAATTTGCATTATTGTCTTTGATTAACTGAATCAGTTTTCCTGACTCCTTTTCAAATTGGTCATATCCAATTACAGTTGCTTCAGAAATATAACCTCCTTTGTTTGAAATTTTTAACGATAAAACATCATTTTTAATTTCAGTTACGGCATTTGTTGCAGATGGTAATGAAGCCGAATAAGCAAAAGATCCTAATTGCGCTTGTAATTTTGACTGCTGAAGCGAATCCATTTCAGCAACTGCAACAGTCTCATTACTTATTTTATTTGCTACAGCTTTTGCTGTATCCACTTGTTCTTGTTTCGCTTTTTCAGCGTCTATTTCTTCTTGAGTAGGTGCATTTGAATACAACATCCAAATCATTACTACTGAAATCAGTACAAAACCAATAATAGATTTAAGGTCAAACTTTTTTTCTTCCATTTTATATATGAGTTGTTTCAATTCATCTTTGCTTGAAAACTTCCAAACAAACATGAATTAAACAAATTATTATTTGCTCTTTTTATATTTAACTGCAGCAGCAACTAAACTCACAAAAAGTGGGTGTGGATTAGCTACAGTACTTTTATATTCTGGGTGGTATTGAACCCCAATAAAAAATGGGTGTGTAGGAATTTCAACAACTTCTACCAAACCTGTATCTGGGTTAACACCAGAGGCTTTTAAACCAGCATCTTCCAGCTTATTTAAATACTCACCATTAAATTCATAACGGTGACGGTGACGTTCCATGATGTCTGATTTTCCATAGATAGAATGTGCCAAAGTATTGTCTTTTAAGCTACATTTCCATGCTCCCAAACGCATAGTTCCACCTTTGTTTTCTACGTCTTTTTGCTCTTCCATTAAACTAATTACTGGATGTGCAGTACCTTCATTCATTTCAGTTGAATTAGCATCTTTCAAACCTAAAACGTTTCTAGAATACTCAATAACAGCCATTTGCATACCCAAACAAATACCTAAAAATGGTATATTGTTTTCACGTACATAACGAACTGTATCAATTTTCCCTTCGATACCTCTGCTTCCGAAACCTGGCGCAACAAGAATACCATCAAGACCTTTTAATTGTTCTTCAGCTGTTTTAGCATCTAAATATTCCGAGTGTACTGAAACAACGTTTACCTTAGTTTCATTTGCGGCACCTGCATGAATGAACGCTTCTAAGATTGATTTATAAGAATCTTGTAATTCTACATATTTACCAACTAAACCAATATTAACTTCATGCTTAGGGTTTTTCAACTTGCGCAAGAACTCGTTCCATTGTTTTAAGTCTGGAGTATTTTTTTCTGGTAATCCCAAACGCTTAAGTGAAACGGTATCTAAACCTTCTTCAAGCATTAAGTTTGGAACATCATAAATAGTAGATGCATCAATAGATTGAATTACTGCTTCTTTCTTAACATTACAGAACAATGCTAATTTCTGACGTAAATCATCCGATAATTCATGCTCTGTTCTACAAACTAATATATCAGCCTTAATTCCACTTTCCATTAAAGTTTTAACAGAGTGCTGTGTAGGTTTTGTTTTTAACTCACCTGCTGCAGCCAAATAAGGAATTAAAGTTAAATGAATACAAATTCCGTTTTCATCTCCTAGTTCCCACAACAATTGACGCACTGATTCAATGTATGGTAATGATTCGATATCACCAACCGTTCCACCAATCTCAGTAATTACAATATCATACTCTCCTGTTTGACCAAGAAGTTGCATTCTTGATTTGATTTCATTTGTAATATGAGGTACAACTTGAACCGTTTTACCTAAAAACTCACCACGACGCTCTTTTTCAATAACAGATAAGTATACTCTTCCGGTAGTTACATTATTCGCTTGAGAAGTAGGAACGTTAAGAAAACGCTCATAATGTCCTAAATCCAAATCGGTTTCAGCTCCATCATCTGTTACATAACACTCTCCATGCTCATATGGATTAAGTGTCCCCGGATCAACATTTAGATACGGATCAAACTTTTGAATTGTTGTACGATACCCTCTTGCCTGCAATAATTTAGCTAAAGAAGCTGCGATAATTCCTTTTCCTAAAGAAGAAGTCACACCTCCTGTAACAAAAATATACTTTGTCTGATTCATTTTGATATTGTTTGTTGTGTTGTTGCTTAAAAAACTTGGCAAAAATACAATTTATAATTGAGATTTAACAACGGATAAATGACAATATTTTATTAAGAATTCGTTTTAGGAAAGTTCCTTCTAATATTTCTTATTAATTCTTCTAGTCCGTTTAATTTAAGTTCGTGAACCAATTTAAGTTGTTCACCAAGTTGCCCTTTCGGAAATCCTTTGTTGGCATACCAAACAATATAATACTCTGGCAAGTCAATAAGAAAATACCCTTCGTATTTTCCGAAGGGCATTTTGGTATGGGCTAATTTAATAAGTTGCTCATGTTGCGTCATTATTCTTTCCAGTTAAAAGTGACATTCTTAATAATATCGGGATGTAAACTATACAATACCGGACATGTTAAGGCCGTACGTTCTAAAATGGTTTTAGTTTTTTCATCAGGATTAATCGTCATGATAAAAACAACATGAATTTCTGAAATTCGTCTCGGATCTGCAGCCATAATTTTAGTAACTTCAGCTGTAGAACTCGAAAAATCGACCCCTAAATCACGCGCTTTTATCCCCATAACCGTAAACATACAACTCGCTAATCCGTTTGCAACTGTATCTGTAGGTGAAAAAGCTTCACCTTTTCCATTGTTATCAACAGGTGCATCAGAAACAATAATTGATCCCGATTGTAAGTGTTCAGAAGATGTGCGTAAATCTCCTAAATATGTAACTTTTGAAGTTGCCATTATAATGCTTTTTTAATTGAATAATCCTTATCGTAGTACTGTAAATAAACTGCTGTATTCACATTTACACCATTATCTATATCATAATTGAATGCACTTTCCACGTATTCTGTGCGATACTTCGCCACACTTGTACTATAACCGTCTTTTTGACAGATTCTCAAAAGCGTATCAAACGTAGTATCAAAACCTGCAATTACTTTAGAATTTGGTGCAGCACCATATTTTTTTCGATATTCCTTTTCAAATAAAAGAGATGATGGAGTTTCTACATCATTATGAGTTGAAGGGAATAACATTTTAAGCTCCATTAAATTTGCGATTGGAATTTCTTCATAATCCAATGTATCATACAACTCTAAAACTACCAATTGTATATTAAACTCCTCTTTCAGTTTCATCAAATAATTGGTAACATTCATTACTTGCCTTGCTTTTTCAGAATCTAAAATCACAAAATTCAAACGTTCTTTTACCAATTGACTTTGAATGGCCTCCATTGTAACATCCCCTTTTTCATTGTAAACCGGATATTTTACATTAGTAAAATGAGATTGTAAAAAATCTTTTGATGATTTTTTCTTTTGACTAATAACTGCAACTATATTACCATTTTTAGCATTCATATAATCAAAAAGAGCCGTATACAAACGTTTATCCGTTGGGATAGCATTGTATAAATTAGGTAAAGGCTGACTCTTCTCTTTTGACAAAGGCGAAATTACCGGAACATTATAAGGCGCTAGATATTTAGCAGCACTTTCCACATGTGAATTGTAAAATGGCCCAATAACAGCATTTACTGATGAAAAATTTTGACTAGAAAGAATTTTTGCAACATTTGAACTGTTTCGAGAACTTTCAACATTTACAATTTTCACTGTAACAGGAAGGCCTAATACTTTAGCAGAATCTATAGCCATAAGCGCACCTGAATAGTAATCCAAAGTTAAATTCAAAAGTTTATCATCCTTAACAAATTCTTTATACGTTTTTGAGGAATCCGCATCCATTTTAGCCATATTAAATGGTAACAACATTACCAATTCTTTACGCGTGTTAAAATCAACAGAATCAATTAATCTAACTAATGGTTTAACTTTTAAAATCGTATCAGAGAGCACAACCTTAGAAGGCAACTTTAATTGCATTCCATCTTTTAAACCGTTACTCAATTCTGGATTCAAAGTAATCAATTCATTTGGCGTAACATTGAATTGTTTCGACAAACTAAAAATTGTCTCTTTTGGTTTTACTGTATAAAGATTCTCAGTATCATTAACTGAAGTAAGCGCAACTTTATTTTCGGTTTTAATCGTTAAAACATCGCCAACATTCAAACCCGATTCTTTCAATTGGGGATTTAACTTTTCTAAATCAGTGATTGAAATATTATATTTTTTTGAAATACCATATACCGTTTCTTGGGTTTTTACTACATGCGAAAAAGTAGAAGTAGTACTGGTAACAGTAGTCTTGTTAACTAAGTCATTATTTTTAGGTACAAATGTTTTTGAGACCACCAATTCTTGACCTATTTGCAATCCATTAGTTACTAATTCTGGATTCCATTCTTTTAAATCAGTGATAGAAACTTGGTATTTTTTAGCTAAACTAAAAAGCGTTTCCTTAGGCGCAACCTTATGGATAGTTGTTCCGCTAGCTGAAGTAGTTTTAGTGGCTACTTTTGAAGATGCTTTTGGAATTAACAAAGTTGTATTTTCACTAATACTTTCCTTTGCATCTGGGTTCAAACGGTAAATATCAAAAGGAGTTACATTATACTTTTTTGCGATTTGATAAACCGTCTCTCCTTTTTGTACTTTGTGTTTGGTGTAGGGCTCTTGTGTAGTTTGTGCCACACAAGTGGAAAATAGCATTACAAAAAATACAACTTTAATTAACTTCATCTTTTAAATTTTATGTATAAAAAAAACAATAACAATATCAATGCCAATTTAAACTTTAAAAGTTAAAAAAAGAAATTTACTGTTATTGTTTTTTGATTTTTTATTCCCACTCAATAGTTGCAGGCGGCTTAGAGCTAATATCGTAAACAACTCTATTCACACCTTTAACTTTATTGATGATTTCATTTGAAGTTTTCATCAAAAACTCATATGGCAAGTGTACCCAATCTGCCGTCATACCATCAGTCGATTCAACAGCTCTTAATGCAACAACTTTCTCATAAGTACGCTCATCTCCCATTACACCAACACTATTTACTGGAAGTAAAATAGCTCCTGCTTGCCATACTTTATCATACAAACCGTGCTCTTTTAATCCGTTGATAAAAATAGCATCTACTTCTTGAAGAATAGCTACTTTTTCTGGAGTGATATCCCCTAAAATACGAATTGCTAAACCTGGACCAGGGAAAGGATGACGCCCTAATAACTCTGGATCAATTCCTAAAGTTGCTCCTACTCTACGTACTTCATCTTTAAACAACATACGCAATGGCTCAACAATTTTCAATTTCATGAAATCTGGCAAACCACCTACATTATGATGCGATTTAATTGTAGCAGATGGACCGCCTGTAGCAGAAACCGACTCGATAACATCAGGATAAATAGTACCTTGACCTAAATATTTCACATCTGTCAATTGGTGTGCTTCATCATCAAATACTTCGATAAAAGCATTACCGATTGCTTTACGTTTTGCTTCTGGATCATCAAGACCTGCTAAAGCATCGTAAAAACGTTGTGATGCATCAACACCTTTTACATTTAATCCCATCCCTTTGTATTGATCCAAAACACTTTGGAATTCATTTTTACGCAAAAGTCCGTTGTTAACGAAAATACAATATAAGTTTGAACCAATAGCTTTGTTCAATAAAACAGCCGCAACTGTTGAATCAACACCTCCTGAAAGACCTAAAACTACTTTATCATTTCCTATTTTTTCTTTCATTTCAGCAACAATCTCTTCAACGAAAGCATTTGGTGTAAAGTTTTGTGGAACTTCAGCAATTTTCACTAGGAAGTTCTCTAACATTTGTTTACCGTCAGTTGAGTGGTAAACCTCTGGGTGAAACTGTATTGCATAAGTTGTTTCCCCTTCAATTTTATAAGCAGCATTTTCAACATCTTTAGTACTTGCTAAACGCACAGCACCTGTTGGCAACGCTTTAATAGTATCTGAGTGACTCATCCAAACTTGGCTTCCTGCCGACACACCTTCTAAAAAGACTTCATTCTCTTTAATATAAGAAAGATTTGCTCTACCGTATTCACGAATGTTTGAAGGCGCAACCTCTCCACCTGAAAAATGTGCTAAATATTGTGCACCATAACAAACTGCTAATAAAGGCTTTTTACCTCTAATCTCCGATAAGTCTGGGTGCGGAGCATCTTCTGCACGAACCGAAAATGGACTTCCTGAAAGAATTACAGCTTTATAGCTTGATAAATCTTTAGGAGGATTATTATATGGAAATATTTCACAAAAAATATTCAGCTCTCTTACTCTACGTGCAATCAACTGCGTGTATTGCGAACCGAAATCTAAAATTAATACGTTGTGCTGCATTTTATCTATGTGTATTATGTTTGTGTTTATGATATTACGAAATACGAGACTACTTTTTAATATTCAAAAGTTCCGTACTCACTTGTAATCGTTAATTTTTTATTTTCAGAAGCCTCTACTCTACCAACAATTTGCGCATCAATATTGAATGATTTTGAAATTTCAATAATATCTTGAGCAACTGCTGCTGGAACATAGATCTCCATACGGTGCCCACAGTTGAAAACTTGATACATTTCTTTCCAATCTGTTTTAGATTGCTCTTGAATCAATTTAAACAAAGGAGGGACTGGAAATAAATTATCTTTTACTACGTGTACATTATCTACAAAGTGAAGCACTTTTGTTTGTGCTCCTCCACTGCAATGCACCATTCCGTGAATTTCACTTGAAGTATATTTCGACAATATCTTTTTGATAACTGGCGCGTATGTTCTTGTTGGCGACAACACCAATTTACCAGCATCAATAGGACTATTTTCAACAGCATCCGTTAATTTTGTTTGACCTGAATACACCAATTCATTTGGTACAGAAGCATCAAAACTTTCTGGGTATTTTTCTGCTAAGTATTTAGCAAAAACATCATGACGAGCAGAAGTCAAACCATTACTTCCCATACCACCATTGTATTCTTTTTCATAAGTAGCCTGACCGAAAGAAGCCAAACCTACGATTACATCACCTGCTTGAATATTAGCATTATCAATTACATCAGCACGCTTCATACGAGCCGTAACTGTTGAATCAACGATAATAGTACGAACTAAATCTCCTACATCTGCAGTCTCACCACCAGTAGAATTAATCGTTACTCCAAACTCTTTTAAATCGGAAATTAATTCTTCGGTACCGTTTATGATTGCCGATAAAACTTCAGCTGGAATTACACTTTTATTTCTTCCAATTGTTGAAGACAACAAAATATTATCGGTAGCACCTACACATAGTAAATCATCAATATTCATAATCAAGGCATCTTGAGCAATACCTTTCCAAACAGATAAATCACCTGTTTCTTTCCAGTACATATAAGCTAATGACGATTTTGTACCTGCACCATCAGCATGCATAATAATACAATAATCTTCATCATTTGTTAAATAATCTGGGATAATTTTACAGAATGCTTTTGGAAACAATCCTTTATCGATGTTTTTAATCGCATTATGAACATCTTCTTTTGAAGCCGAAACTCCTCTTAAATTGTAGCGTTTACTAGTATCAGAACTCATTGAAAGTTGTTTGTAGTGTTGTGCCGCAAAGATAGTTAGTTAATTTCTAAAATGGAAAAAATTGACCCATCAAAAACTATATTTTAATAATATAAACCGAATTCACTAATTCTGTCTCATTATTTGGCGTTACTACATTTGAAATTGTATGCATGGTAAAACATTCCTGTTCTACTTTATTTATATCAAACTGTATATCAACCGTTTTTGTTTCCATAGTCTCCAAATTATTCAATTTAACCACAACACTTCCACTTGTTAAATTTTTATATTCTGGCACAATATGAATTACATTCAAATCTGTAATAATGCTAAATGACACATCATTTTCCTCACTATCCAATACGACAACCTGATTTTCAGCAAAACTACCGTTTGCAAAAACATTCTCACCGCTTGTAGCATCAATTAACTCAACAAAAAAAGATGGCGCTTCTGGTGATTTAGCATCTTTACAATCATCTGAACAACTTGTAAACAAGCCAACTACCAATATTAATACACTCCAATATTTTTTCATATCAAACACTATCTTTTACTTAAAATTTCAATTTCTACTCTTCTATTTTCTGCAGCCTGCTGTTCATTTTCTTCCGGTATTGGATAAATCGGTTGCGTTGTTCCAAAACCTGTTACTGTAATTCGATGCTGTTGAATACCCTTAAATACCAAAAAACGTCGCACTTGCTTTGCTC
The DNA here is from genome assembly GCF_042686145.1 of Flavobacterium chuncheonense. Taxonomy (NCBI): domain Bacteria; kingdom Pseudomonadati; phylum Bacteroidota; class Flavobacteriia; order Flavobacteriales; family Flavobacteriaceae; genus Flavobacterium; species Flavobacterium chuncheonense. Next base: position 115,582 of record NZ_JBHUPC010000020.1, read on the forward strand.
TATCCAAAGACAAATTTCTTCGATCGATATCAATACAACAAATATGTCCTTGAATTTGGATACGCAATCCAGGGTTATTTTGCATTACAAACAACAAATCGTATAAAGCTTCATTTGATTCGGGTGTAATAGCAAAAGTATTTTGATAAAAATTTATATTCTTCAATACAATTTTGGTCCCAACATTTGCCAATGCAATCTTTTCATGCAACGGTAAATTATCCGGAATTTCGACTTCTTTGATTTCCTCCGGAATTCCCAAAACTTCATTTTCTTTATGCAAATCCGCTTCCTTTAAATAATAAATAGATGCACGTCTGTTCTTGGCTTTATCAATATCTTGAATGAAGTTTTCCCCGAAACTTATCGTTTTAAAATCTTCTCTAATTTTTACTTTATTTTCAATTTGACCATAAATAAACGACACTCTCTTTTGCGCCAAAGTATCGTTGTACCCAGTAGAACCAACTTCATCTGTAAATCCGTGAATTGCCAAGATTTTTGATGTTGTATTAACTGCTACCCAATCTGACAATCTTTTCTTCTCGCGATCTGACAATTCAAACTTATTGGTTTGAAAATAAAAAGAAATAGTATCTTGACTATAAATTAGAAAACTATTTAAAAATATAACTATGTATATAAAAAACCTCATTTGTTTATTTTTTACGAAGTAACAACTTTTTATATAAACTATAAAAACAGAAGATTACTTTTCTAAAATTAAAATTTCCACCCTTCTATTTTGAAGCGCTTCATAGCCGTTCTTTTCTGGTATTCTAAATTTAGGCTTACTTGAACCGAATCCCAAGCATGCTAATCTTTCTTTTTCAACTCCACCTTTTACAAAGTATTCCTTTACAGCTTGCGCACGTTTCAAAGACAAATTAGAATCATCACGTGGCACACAACAAATATGTCCAAATATCACAATTTCTATCGCTTTATTCTTTAGCAACACATCAAGCCATTTCTCTAACTCTCTTTCAGAACTGAGCAATAATCTTGCCGAGTCAAAATCAAACTGTATGTTTCGAAGTGTAAACACCACTCCACTAGAAACCAATTCTATTTGTTGCTCCAGAGACAATTCTGCACTTACGTGCTGCGATTCAAAATCAACTATTGCCACATTATCGATTTTCTTTTGAATTAAAAATGAATTAACAATATCCTCTTCTAAAAAAAGATACTCCTTTGGCAAAAAATACACATCAACCCTTCTGTTTTCAGCATCTAAATCAGACTTGGAATCTTTTTCACCTAAAGCTAATGACCTAAAATCTTCACGATAATTAACTTTACCATTAATTTGTTCAATTACAAAATCTACTCTTTTTTGAGACAAAGTATCATTGTAACTCTCACTTCCTTTTTCATCAGCAGCTCCTGTTATCGAAAGAATTTTTGAATCAGCGTTCAACTTTATCCAATTATCCAACTCCTCCAACTGATCCTTTTTCAATTCCGATTTATTAAAATCAAAATAAAAAGTAACCGACTCTTGAGCAAACGAAAAAGCCAAAGTCAAAAAAGCAAAAACAACTGTAAATGTTTTCATTCTAAAATTCTATTTTTCCAAAATTAAAATTTCCACTCTACGGTTTGCATTACGTTCCTCATCGTTTTTTTCTGGAATTTGATAAACCGGCTTAGAACTCCCGAAACTTTTATAACGTAATCGATCTCGTGCAATTCCATTTTTTACTAAAAAATTATAAACTGCCACAGCTCTCACTTTTGCTATATCCTCTTCATCTTTTCCGGTTTGACAACAAATATGACCTTGAATCTCAATTTTTATTTTTGGATTCCTTTTTAAAACTTCAAATAAATCAATCAATACCGGTTTAGACTTTGGAACAACTATACCCGAACGATTATAAAAGTACAAATTCTCCAATCGGATTGTTTCTCCAATTTTAGAGTTCATTACAATAGAATCCAAATTAACCACTTTAATTTCTTCTTTGTTTACAACCTTTTCGACGTCTTTTCGCAATTGATTGTAATAGACATCAACTCTTCTATTTAATTCTTGTTGTTTATTCTGAACAAAACTATTCCCAAATCCCTTAAATTCAATAACATCTGAAATATTCACTGACGACTCCAATGCTTCAAAGACCGTTTTTATCCGTTTATAAGACAATGTATCGTTATAAGCAGCGGTACCTACCCTATCACAAAAGCCTTCGACTTTTACCACCTCAATATCTTTATTAGAATTCATCCAACTTTGTAAAATTTCTTGTTGTTCACTATTGAACTTATACTCATTAAAGTCAAAATAAAAACTTTCCTTCTCTTGAGCAAAACCAAAAATTGAAATAAAAAGTAGTAAAAATCTCATATTATATTTTAAGATTGAAACGCAAAATCAAAACATTTAGTATAAAAAAAGCCTATCCGTAATGGATAGGCTTTTTTATAATATACAGTTCGATTATCTTACAAACAACAACTCTCTGTATTTTACTAATGTCCACATTTCGTCGTCAACTAATAATTCTAATTTATCTGAATGATAACGAATTTCATCAAAATAAGGTTTTACTTTATTGCAATACGCGTCAGCCATTTCAACTACAGAAGTTAGTTTATTTGCTTTTTTACGCTCTTCAATCATTGCTTCAACCTTAGAGTTGATTCCTTCAATGTGCTCTGAAATCTCTTTAATTAAAATGATTTGCTCCTTAGCGATACCTTCAAAATCTTTACCGAAAATTTCTTTTAAACCTTTAACGTTTTCAATTAAAGTATTTTGGTACTTGATAGCCGTAGGAATCACGTGGTTTCTAGCGATATCACCTAACACACGACCTTCAATTTGAATTTTCTTAACGTACTCTTCAACTTCAATTTCGTAACGTGCTTCAACCTCAACATGGTTCATGATATTCAACCCTTCAAACAATTCTAAAGCATTTTTAGCAACTTTTGCTTTTAATGCCTCTGGAGTTGTTTTATGGTTACTCAATCCGCGTTTAGCCGCTTCTATTTCCCATGCATCACTATATCCGTCACCTTCAAACAAAATTGCTTTTGTTGTTTTGATGTACTCTCTTAATACATTGAAGATAGCCTCATCTTTCTTTAAATCTTTTTTCTCGATTAAAGCATCAACCTCAACTTTGAAATCTTTTAATTGTTTTGCAACAATAGCATTCAAAGTAGTCATTGAAGTAGCACAGTTAGCCGTAGAACCTACTGCTCTAAACTCAAACTTGTTACCTGTAAATGCAAATGGAGATGTTCTGTTTCTATCTGTATTATCTAAAAGTAAGTCTGGAATTTTTCCAACTACGTTTAATTTTAAATCGGTTTTCTCTTCTGGAGATAATTTTCCTTTAGTTACTCCTTCTAATTCAGCCAATACTTTTGTCAATTGGTCTCCAATAAAAATAGAGATAATTGCAGGTGGTGCTTCATTAGCTCCTAAACGGTGATCATTACTTGCAGATGCAATAGACGCACGCATTAATTCTTCATAATCATGAACCGCTTTAATTGTATTGATGAAGAATGTAAGGAATTGCAAATTGCTCATTGGCGTTTTACCTGGAGATAACAAGTTCACACCTGTATCTGTAGCCAACGACCAGTTATTGTGTTTTCCAGATCCATTAACTCCTTTGAATGGTTTTTCGTGGAATAACACTTTATAATCATGACGCTCTGCAACTTTTTGCATTACATCCATCAATAATGAATTGTGGTCAACTGCCAAGTTTGTCTCTTCGAAAATTGGTGCCAACTCAAACTGATTTGGTGCCACTTCATTGTGACGTGTTTTAACTGGGATACCCAATAACATACACTCATTTTCTAAATCACGCATGTAATTTAAAACACGAGATGGAATTGATCCAAAATAGTGGTCTTCTAATTGTTGTCCTTTTGCAGAAGTATGACCCAACAACGTTCTTCCTGTCAACATTAAATCAGGACGTGCATTTGCTAAAGCTTTATCTACTAAGAAATATTCTTGCTCCCACCCTAAAGTTGGCGTTACTTTCTTAACATTTTTATCAAAATATTTCGCTACATCAGTTGCAGCCTCATCGATAACACTTAATGCTCTTAATAAAGGTGTTTTATTATCTAAAGCTTCACCTGTATACGAAACGAATACGGTTGGAATACACAATGTAGTACCATAAATAAAAGCAGGAGACGTTGGATCCCAAGCTGTATATCCACGTGCTTCAAAAGTATTTCTAATACCTCCATTTGGAAAAGAAGAAGCATCTGGTTCTTGTTGCACTAGTTGTGTTCCTCCAAATTTCTCTACTGGATCACTTCCGTCAAATGATGTTTCAAAGAATGCATCATGCTTTTCAGCTGTAGTACCTGTTAATGGTTGGAACCAGTGAGTATAATGCGTAACTCCTTTATTTAACGCCCACTCTTTCATTCCCATTGCAACATATTCTGCAATATTACGATCAATTTTTGTACCATGCTGAATAGCATTCTGTACTGCTTTATAAGCATCTGGAGTCAAAAACTGACGCATTGCTTTATCATTAAATACATTAGAACCAAAAATTACTGATTTTCGGTCTAATTTTTCAACTGCTACAGGTTTTCTGTTTGCTGTTTCTGCTAATGCACGAAAACGAAATGTTGACATAAAATGTGTTTTTAAAAGTTATACCCCTTTTTTTTACAGGGGCAAATATACAAAATATATATAAACCACCAAAAACACCCCTTAATTAAAACATATTAACAACATTTAACACATCATTCCTTAAAAATCACACCAAATGAATAACTTTGCATTGATGCGTACACTTAAATTATACATGATCATGCTTGGTTGTACCCCAAAAGGGAGGTATACAGAGCAACACGACATCTTTTTTGGAATAGGAAGTTCACTGAAAGACCTAATTCCGGATATGATTGCTTTTTGGCCTGAAGCAGAAGGTCAACTACATATTGATGCATGGCAAGAAGTCACTTTAGTTGATGGATATACAATAGAAGTACTTTCAAGTACTGAAAAAAAAGCTCAAGAAGAGCGATTATTCTTTTTGAATTTGGGTGGTTACAAAGAAGGTGAATTTGAAGAATATCATTATAAGGTCTTAGTAGTAGCCAAAACTAAAGCTGAAGCCATCAAAAAATCCAAACAAACTACCTTTTATAAACATTGTGGTTTTAAAGGTGCTGCTTCACATATTGATGATCAATACGGTATAGATGTGGACAACCTTTACAATATTGAAGATATTCTCAATGAAAAGTATAAAAGACAGTTTCAACTAAAAATTACCAAAACCAACAATACAGCAGAAGATCAAAAACACATTGGTTACTTAAAGTTGGATAAAATCAAATAAAAAGAGCGACTGTTTGAGCCGCTCTTTTTTATCTTAAGAAACTATTATAATTCTATTTTAGTTAATTTGGAATCGTCTAAATTGTAATATTCAAGTACCGCTTTGTAATCATTAAAGTCCACTGGTGCCGCCATTTTATTCCCAAAATTAGCCGGTATAATAACCACTCTAAAAATTTGATTTTGTGTCCAGCTCGCATCTAAGGTATTTAAATCAAAATTAGCATCTAAAAAAACAAAAGCTTCAGTTGTTGTAAAATCAAAATTATAATCCAATTCACCACCTCCATTGAAATAATACGTTTGTGGCATCAATCTCCATACATCTTGCCCGTTAATTACATCGTACAAATGGTAAACTAAAACCATATCTGAATTGTAAATTGTATAGGGATAATTCAAATAAACACCAAAACCATTAGCTGGATTAAAATCAACATTGGTATACTCCAATACTTCGCTTATTGTATCGTAATCAATTCCATCGTCTTGAATGTATACTTCTTCTTTCGTACAGCTTTGTAACGTAATCATCCCGATTAAAGCTAATATTAAGGTAATTTTTTTCATAACTAGTCGTTTTTAATTGTTTTACATCTTTTGGTTAACCAATTGTCGTGCCAAAAATAATTTTAAATTTTTAGCCTCCCTAAAAATAACAAATCTATTTAAACTACCTACTCTTAAAAAACCAATATTTTTTTCATACACTCTCCATGCATTATCCATGCTTTATCTATGCTTTATCCATGCACTATCTATAAGGCATGTTTTGGTTAAAATTTGTATTAAAATAACTACAAAAAATTAAGTAACAGTTGGAGAAAGATTGTCCATTTCGGGGTCGAAATAATAAGAAGGAGTAGCATTTAATTGAAAAAAAATAAATCATCAGAAAAAAGTAGTTCTACTAACTAAAAAAAAAAATAGTCTTTTCCTGTACTATTTATACGCTAACTATGGGACATGTATGGAGTATGTATAAAACAGACAGGCAGTAGTGATGCTTTTCATTTGTGTGCTTAAGTATAGCATACTACAATTGTAGTTGTTTTTATATAAAAATATCACTTTTACTTTTAATGATACTCTACCTTGTTTTTTGGCTGTTTTTCTTTTTAAGATTACTTTTTGGTGACTCTATTATTTTTTCATATTTTTATAATTTATTAAACGTCAATTAGTTATAATTATTTGCCTTAAAAAAAATATGGCATTACGAAGCTTAACCTTATTGTATTGTATTTTGATTATGACACCGCTTCTGTAAAAGCAATAAAAGCTTTTGTAGTGGTGTACCTCAAAACGTTGAATTGTTGGTATTTCCCTTATAACCAAGGATAGCATCAATAATTTTTGACTGTTTTTCATAGCGAAACGACAATCATTGGTACTTCAAAAACACTGGTGGCCGACCGTAACCGTCGTGTATATCCACCCATAGTTGGCAACAACGCCCTTCAGTTGACACCAAAATTGGTTCAACCTGAACATAAGCCTGAACGTCATTGGGCTGCAACACTTCGCTTTACCGTATTGGAACTTATGGGCTACTAATGAGTTTTTAAAATGCAGTATCATCATGAGTGCTCGAGGCTATTATAGCGAATAAAGGCGTATTTAAAAAAACGTTTAGTAAATATTTCCTAAAAGCGTTTCATTAGTCCAACAAAAAAGTAAGCGTTTTGTTGGAACGTGATTTTATTGCCTAATATTTGTTCTTTTTGAAAGACTTGAATAAAATAAATTTTTCTGCTGACGTTTTGTAATGCATGCAAGTGTTTTTCCGTAATGTTTTACTTGAAAACGGAATGCCCATCCGCTTTCTAGAAATATTAAAGTATATAACGCAGGTAAAAGATGATGTTTCATACCCAAGTGCGAAATGAGGCACGGGATAAGATTATGAGTCCACTGGATAAAATTGTTGATATGAATAAAAAGATCGATTCTTAAAATAGCAAAAAGTTATATATATTTGAACATATTTACTAGTTAGTAGCTATTTATAAAAACTGCTTAAAAAAAACCTCTTGAAAAATATATTTAGTAATATCTTAAAATCAAATTATGAAAAACACGCATTACTATTATGCTTACTCTGTTTATTAGGAATGTTAATTGGAAACTTTTCTGAAATATTTAGATACTCAGAATTAAGATATTTATATCACTTTGCCTGGATTACTTCATACATTTTTGTTTTTAGTTCCTTACTTTGGAGTGGTGTAAATTCAATTTTAATACTTGGAGATAGCTACGTAAATTTGAAAAGAAAAATATTTTGGATTTTGATAAGTTTAGGTCCAATTTTGCTTTTTATGTTATTTATAGTTTTAATAATCTTACATAAATATAACTCAAACGGTATTCAATTGCCTAATGGTGAATATATATCTGCACCTGAAAATTAAAAACAGCTACTAACAGCCATTTGTAGCAATTGCTAGGCTTGGGTTACTTCGGAATTTTCTCCGAAAATTCCACTAGGAGTTTTGTACTTGTTAACTTTTAATATAAATTTACGCAACTGCCGCAAGTGGCAAACCGTTGTATGCAATTAAAACGAACTCTTGAAAATTGAATTGGATATTAAGAAATACAAGTAAGTTAAAATATCATACGAATTTGAATATCTTGCTCAAACCAATTGAAAATGATATTCAGAATTTGAAATGGTTAATTTCGGATTTAGAAATAAATACATCTGAAATGGAAAAACTGCCAATTAATCACGAAAAAGATTGGTTTCTGATTTCATCTCAAGAAATGAAAGCAATTTGTGAAACTGACACTCAAATTGTTTGGGGAGCTTTTTCTGGAATTGACAAAAATACGGAATTGAAAACTGACCGAATTGAATTTCCTTATGCAGATGGAAATGAAGAAATATGGAAAAACGGAAATTTACAAGTTGAGAATTCTATAGTGGAGATAATTGCTTGGGACAGTTCTTACACGATTGTTAAGTTTACTGAAAAAGAAATGTCTGATAAGTTTAAAGAATACTTTGAAGAAGCAATCGAACTGGAAAAATATAAATGGAAAAAATAACTGCATACAACAATGGCTATAAGTAATTGCTTGTTCTCGACTACTTCTGAAAATCCTCGCGGATTTTCAGTTTGGTGTGTACTTGCAAAATTAAGTGCTAACCCACGCAACTACTCATAGCCGAGACCGTTACCATACATTTAAACAATACTATGTCTAAAATTAAAACTAAACCGAATATTGGAGATAGATTCACAGCTGGGTTTGTTGATTACATTTTAATTTATGGGATATCTTTCATCTCGATTTTTATTTTTGGAGAACCGAATAACGACGGTGGTTATTCAC
>NZ_JBHUPC010000003.1:0-3264 GCF_042686145.1 Flavobacterium chuncheonense
CTAAATCTTCAATTTTTGAATCAGTAAATTTTTTATAATTTGCTCTGATTTCTTCGACTGTTCTCATTTTAAGTAAGAGGTTTGTTTTAAAATTAGTTACAACGTCCCGCAGCTACACGAGGTTTGGGATTAAATTAAGATTTGCCTTTCTGTTAATGACTGAAATTTCAAGTACAAAGCCAACTTTAAAGTTTGCCTAAAGCCCAAATCTCGTGTAACTGCTGTTGGTGGTAGTTTCTATTTTAAGTTTCTTATTCTATTTTCTTTAATAATCTATAATAAATTACGTTTCCGTTTCCTTTACCGTCATCTAAACTCATTATTAAATTTCCTTTTTTTAAGAATTCGTTTACGTCAATTGCAAATAAATTCACACCCCAAAGTTCTTGATAATCTTTAATTTCTTTATTATCAATAGTTATAAATTGTCCGTCTAATTTATAATTTGGCGTTTTATCAAATGGTAAAACATTAAAAACTTCTTTTAACTCTTTAGATGTATAATCATAATCCTTATCAGACATCATTGAATATACTTTACCATTTTCAAAAAACGCAAACCATTGATATTTTTGAGGCCAAGGATTTACTTGGTTTAATTTTTCCTCATTAGGAATTTCAACTTTTTTCCAAAAGCCTATTAATTCACTCAATTTTGGTGGTCCGCCCGCTTCGGATTTATTTTCTTGTGCAAAAAGTGAAATTGAAAATAAGGTCAATAAAATAAGTAATGTCTTTTTCATTTTTAATTTATAATATTTTTTTTCGGTCTGTTTTTTCGGTCGCAAAATTACCACCAACGGTCCGCGGCTATAAGTAGTGGCGTTGAGCCAAAACCAATCAATTTCAAATATACCGCAAACTTTTGAATTTTCGGAGAAAATTCGGAAGGTTGCCATAACCCGCCATTACTTATAACTGCTGTTGTAGAGCGTTTTTTTATCTTAGAAACTTAAGTAATAGTTCTATATTAATAATTGTTAATTGTCCAATCTCATCTCTTTTAGCTATTCCTTTGAAAAGACTAATAAGAAAAAAGGCCAACGGAATAATGATACAAAATCTTATTATTGTAGTAAATGGCCACTGCATAAAGGCAAATAAATTTGAAAAGAAAGAAAACAATCCAGCCAAAAAAATAGTTCGCCTGTTAAATTTGGAAAGCCCTTTCTTTTCTAGATTTATTATAGCAATTACCAGTGCAGTCAGCATATATGTTATTATCCCAATACTAATTAAAGATTGAACACCAGACCAAGTAATTAAAATCCCAAATGTTAAACAAGTTGTGAGGATTATAGTTATAATATCACTTTTTTTGATAGTTAAAGCAAACATAATAAGCGCAACTATAGTTAAAATTATTCTTTCTGTCATTTCTTAAATGCTCTACAACGTTCCGCCGGCTTTGTGGAGGTGGGGATTTTTGTTCCCAAACCATTCCAGCAGGACTGAAGTCAAATATATAAAATAACCTTTAAATTTTGCCTTAAAACCCCACTTTCACAAAACCGCTGTTGTGCCTAGTATATACCTTTTTCGTGAAGTCTTTTATATATCCAATTGTTATTATCAAGCATTGTATCTTTGAAATAATTAAAATCTGTATCTGCTATTGTAAAACTTTGTTCAGGACTGTCATAAAATGAATGTGATTCAATTTGACAATAAAGTTTTTTAACTAAATCTAGTGATAAATAATATAATGCTTCATTAAAATATCTACTGACATTTAATTTGTCACCAATATTTAAACCTTTATGGACACCTATTGCAGAATAATAATCTGAAGATACTTTTGCTCCATTATGAAGTATACAATTTCTTAATAAATTAGCTTCGTCAAATAAATTTAATAGTATAGGATCAAAGCCTAAATTTATCCCAAATTTAGTATTTAATCTGTCAAATCTGGTTGTGAAACTTCCAGCTCCCCATTTTCTTTCTGTAATATCAATAATACGTTGAATTTTTAAATTTTCATAATCGGCTGAAGTTCTTAATACTGATAATGGAGGTTCAATTATATGTTGCTCGATATGATGTTCTTTGTTATAATAAAGTACTCTAACAGAATCTAAAATGAATCCTTCAATAAGACCCACAAAATAAACTAGTTGCTTTTCAGATATAACAGATTCAAAATCTACATTATAAATAGCTAGTGGAATTCCATTCAAACCCATTAATGAGATTGGTGCTTCATGGTTTTTCTTTGCAATTTCTTGAATCTTATAAAAAGGGTAAGTAAAAAATTGTCCATTTAAAATGCTCTCTGTTCTTTCTCCTATAATTTCTTTAGGATTTTGCACTCCTTGAGAATAAAGATTAAATTCGCTTAATGTATATTTAATTTCGTTATTAAAATCTTCACGTAATTTGTCCCCAATATTATTAGGAAAGGAATCAAAAATTTCAAATGAAAATAAACTTGACAAATGTGATTTGTGAATTAATTCATGAACATTATGAAATAGATTTTTATAGTCTTCTTTTGTAGTTATCATTTTGTAGTTATCGTTTTTCTTTATATTAGGCACAACGGTTTGGCGCTTGGCGAAGAAGCGGATTTCGAAGTACTAAACTGTTTGCCAGCACAGAACTTGATACGAAGCACAAAACTTCATTAAAGCACTGAACCCGCTTTTTTGCCAAACGCCTGTTACATGCTGTATTTTTCATTCTGTCAGTTTAATTAATGTTTCTACACGTTCTTTTTCAATGTCAAAAGTTACAGTTTTGGTCTTATGAATTGGACTATCATATCCATAGATTGTCCTTTTGTCAAATGAACGAATGTCAAGAACGTCAAATGTTTTTCTGAATATTTTAAGTTCCATTTTTGCAGTATCTAAAACAGCGATTTGTTGAACCGTTCCTTTTAAAAATTTTCGTGTCCAAATAGGAATTGCTACCAATTGTCCGTCTGTTTCCCAAGCTGGTGGTCCACCACACCAATCGTGTATTTTCAATTTCTTATTGTCAGCAGTTTCTAAGAAACATTGTCCACCGATGGGAGCACCCATTGCAATTTCGTGTAGGTCGTAATACACAACTTTGTGATGATTGTCTACCGAAACAAGTTTCTTGTCAGTATTGTGAAAGTCCCACGAATTTGGATAAGTCTCAATCATTTTCGTTGTCGTCTTAATATAGCAGGTAACGGTCTCGTGTATGAGCAGTAGCGGATTTCAAGCCACTAAACTGTCAAGTAGTACCGACCTTTGATTAATGTTTTTATTTTACAAATAAGCACTGAACCCG
>NZ_JBHUPC010000004.1:0-40703 GCF_042686145.1 Flavobacterium chuncheonense
CTAAATCTTCAATTTTTGAATCAGTAAATTTTTTATAATTTGCTCTGATTTCTTCGACTGTTCTCATTTTAAGTAAGAGGTTTGTTTTAAAATTAGTTACAACGGTCTTGGCTATGAGTAGTTGCGTGGTTTAGCACATAACTTTGCAAGTACACACCAAGCTGAAAATCCGCGAGGATTTTCAGAAGTAGGCGAGAACGAGCAATTACTTATAGCCATTGTTGTGTGCAGTTATTTTTTCTGTTTTAAAAATATTAGTTGTTTAATATTATAATCTTTTGCAAGAATGTTTCCGTGCGTTCTTACAATTTCCCAAGGGTTATCAGAGTTAAAATCAGTTTTTTGCATTATTGGCATTTCTCTTAATCTATTAGCCAATTGTTTGATGTTTATATTTTCTTTTCTCTGTTCAAAATTTTGAAAAATATATCCCATTGTGTCTGATAACCTTGAAGGTTCGTTGCTGATATATTCAGGTGAGTGCCAAGTAACATCTATTCCGCTCTTTGAGTAAGCGTATGAATGTTCGTGTGTATTAACTTTAGTATGTGGAATTATGGAAATATGATTTCTTAGAAATGGAATAAACCCAAAATGAGATGTCCAATTTATATCTCTCAGTTCATAGCGATGAAAATAAAAAGGACTTGTATGAATGTAATTATTTCTATTGAATAAACTTTTTTCATATTCCTTTTTGTCTATAGACAGTGGTGCAACATAGAATGCGTGTGAAAAACCGGTATTCGTATAAGACATTAGAATATTATGCTGAAAATCAATAGCATTTTTAGCCATTTTTCTTAATGAGAAAAACAAAAAATAGTCATCTGCATAATCTAAATTCAATGTGTCTCGGAATTCTCTAATATCTTCTAATTTACTTCTATTCTTTCTTTTGGATCCAGGTTGTTTAGTTATAGTTTTCAATCCTTCAGAAACTTTAACTTGCATATAAACTGGTAGAACATCAAAATTACTTTCTAAATCAGCACCTGTTAAAGGTTCATTACTATCTTGTAAAAAATATGGTGTAAATGATTTATCTAAAAAACCGCCGAAAAATCGGCTAATATCTATTTCAATTAGTTTTTCTTTAAAATTACATTTTAGATGATATTTACTCATTAAGTTCTTGTTTTTCTAATTGCACACAACGGTCTCGGCTATGAACAGTTGGGGGTTTTACGCCTTAATTTTCAGTTTAGCACTGACCTTTGTTTTATATTTATTGTTTCGTTTTATCACTTTCGCCCCAATTGTTTATAGCCGTTGTTGTAGGGCGTTTTTTTATTTCTTTTACGATTCGATAAATAATGTAGACAATCGCGATTAGGTTAATAATTTGCCAAATATTAAAACCAATGTAATTCACTTTTTGCCAAAAGGTCATACTTTCTAAACTCCAATATTCGCCTTTGCTCTCATCATAGAAATCGTCATAATCCATTAGCAATAGAGCAAGAATAAAGTATATTGCCAAGTCCAGAATAACTATTCCAACTGCGATTAAAATGTTTTTTATGGTCAAATATCTTTTCATTTTATCCGTCCCAAACTGAAAAGTCGGTTACTTTATTATTATCAAATTTAATTGTCAGTCGTCCAGTATTAATTCCACGCTTTGAAGAGCCAAGATAATAACCAAATTCATTTTCGGCTTTTGATTCTGGTTCTCCGAGTAATTTTAAAATCTCGTTCTTGGACATTCTTTTCAGGTCATAGTTATTTCTCAAACTATTCATCATATCCCATCTTAACGACCATTCAGTTTCTGATTCCGTCCAATTTTTCCATTTTTCAGAGTCAAACTTTTCGTGTGTAACTTTTCCTTTGAGAGCAAATCCGATTAGAATTAACAGTCCAATCGTCAAAATTCCATATTTAAGTTTCTTGCTCAATGTTTGTTTTCTTTAAATGCCCTACAACGGTCCGCGGCTATAAGTAGTGGCGCCGAGCCAAAACCAAGCCATTTCAAATATACCGCAAACTTTTGAATTTTTGGGAAAAATTCAGAAGATTGCCTTAACGAGCCATGACTTATAACTGCTGTTGTGCGTTGTAGTATTTTAATTTAGGTTGACATGGAAGAAATTTACATAAGTTTAAGTCAAAGAGACAACATAAACTTTTAAAGTAGACTAATTTCAAAAAATACTAATCCAAAATTATTTCTTTTTTAATCCAATGAAGCCTATCATTTTTAGAATATCGTTGACTAATATTAATCATTTCCTTTTTGTCAATTGTATCTAAACATATAAGTTTCGTTTTATTATGATATGCAAAGAAAAAATCTTTTGAAATTATGTCTCTTGAAAAGTGAAGTTTAACTCCTTTAGCACTGTAGATACTATCTTCGATTATTATCTCAAATTCTGGAACAAATTGTTTTTTAATTTTGGTATAATCGTCAAGTTCGATATAATAATTTTCAACATATCCATTTGGATTTTTATGACGATTTAGAACAAAGCGTTTTATATCGATTGTATCATTTTCGGGTTTAAGCACAATAAAATTTCGTTTTTTACAACTTGAAAAAGTAAAAAGAAATAAAATCAATAATGCATGAATTTTAATCATAAGATTTCTTAATAAAAAACGATTTTCAAAACTATGACGCACAACGTTAAGTATATGGCTTGTGGCGGTTTCGAAGTACCTTCATGTCCCCCATAACCAATGCTTGCTACGGAGCAAAAACCTTGCTGGTAGAAGTTCACCCGCCATAAGCTATATGCAGTGTTGGCGGTTCGTTTATTTTATCGGTTTGTAAATTAATTGCACAACCCCTGATTTGAAGGTATTAGTTTTTATCAATTTTAAATTTAATCTATTCTTTAAGTCTTCAAACAATGGTTTTCCACTCCCCAATGCTATTGGATGAACTGAAATACGATACGTGTCTACAAGTCCAAGTTTAATAAATGCTTTAATTAGACTTGCACCTCCATAAAGCCAAATGTCTTTACCCCCTTCTTTTTTTATTTCACCTACTTTGTCTTCTATGTCTGAATTTAAGAAGGTTGCTCTGCCGTCTTGTATATTTTGACGTGAGAACACATATTTTTTCTTAGAATGTACTCCTTTCCATAGTTTTTTTTCCGTCTCACTTACATCCTCATTAGGTTGGAAGTTTCCCCAACTGTCATAGCTTACTCTGCCATAAAAAATGGTATCAATGGTAGATAAGAAACCGTCAAAATCCATCTCATCATCCATAATGCACCAATCAATTTCTCCGTCTGGACCTTCAATAAAACCATCTAAAGTTACAGCTAAGTCTAAAATTATATTCTTCATTTATTCCGTTATCGTCTATTTTTATTTTGATATTCTAAACTGTTTTATTTAACCTCTAAACTTTTGGTTTATACTCCATACAATGACCGCCAACGTTTCTGGGCTTTGCGTTCGGGCGGAAAATCGAAGCACAAAAGCTGATATTATTACTAAAGTTTAATTGAAAAACTACTGTTGAATTTTGCACTTCAGCCCGCCTGACGCAAAACCCTTGTTAGCTGTTCGCCCTTTTTATTTTGGTGTTAGAAATTCGTTTATGTCTTTTGTCCATTGCTCTTTATATTTCAGTAAGTAGTTTTCATGTCCTGCAAGTTCGTAAGTTTTCAGTTCTTTTGTTCCGTTTAAGTTTTTATAAATTTCGTCTATTTCTTGTCGACTGACATTTTTATCCTTTTCTCCATAAAGTAAAAGTGTCGGACAATTTATTTTCTTTGCGTATTCTGTTGGATTGTGTCCTAATGCCCAAAAGTTATTCTGAAAACCACCCCAAAAAACTAAAAGTCCTGCCATCGGAAAGGTTGGTGCATTCATTATTTTGAATCTTGCACAAGTCGTCTGATACATAGAACCAAATGGACATTCAATGATAATTCCCTTTGGTTTTAAGTCGTAGTCGGAAATTGCTTTCATAATAGCTACTGAACCCATTGAAGTTCCGAATAAGTATATATTCTTTTCTCCTTTATGGGTCAAATAGTCAAACGTGGTTTTCACTTCCTCTGCTTCTTTATAACCTAATGTAGTTTGATTACCCTCCGAACCACCACTTCCCATAAAATCTACAAGTAAAACGTTGTAATTCAGTTTCTCAAATTCTTCGGCTTTGTCTAACATTGAAGATTTTTCTCCACTGTAACCGTGAAATAAAATAACTGTTCCTTTTGAACTGTCTGTTCCTTCTAAATACCAACAGTCAATTTTTTTATTACTTTGTAATTTAACAGTCTTATATCTATCTGGTTTTTCTTTGTTTGTCGGTCTTGGATTATTTACTCCAAATAGCAACGTTTTAAATTTGTCAAACGAATTCAATTTTTCAGGACTTTTTGTCTTTGCCACTTTTTCTGTTACAAAATGTGTGAATTTGTAAGCATGAAAAAACGCAACAGTATTCATTAGTATAAATCCAATTGTCAATGTCCAAATTACTCGTCTTACTATTTTTCTTTGTCTATTCAATGTGTGAATGTTGTTTGTTTCGGGTCGTTCCTAGGGTGACAGCTAACGGTCCGCGGCTATAAGTAGTGGCGACAAGCCAAAACCAAGCCAATTCAAATATACCGCAAACTTTTGAATTTTCGGAGAAAATTCGGAAGGTTGCCATAACTCGCCATTACTTATAATTGCTGTTAACGGCTGGCGTTTGTTCCTTCTCGATAAATTTCCAATTTAAATTCAATGACATTTCGGAAGTTTTCGTCCCAAATTTTAAATTCAGTTTTTCCATATAAACTTTTAATTTTTGAAACAAGTTGAGCTTTATTGAGTTCTAACGATTCCTTTCTATTAGTTACAAAGTAAAATTTTTTCCCAGGAAGTTTTGAAATAATTATCGCTTCAATATGGTTTTCATTTAAAGTTTTCGGATTCAAATAACACCATTCGCTTTCAGTATTATTTTTAGCAATTATCCATTGAATTTTGTTTAAATAAGTTTTATCAGATTCATAAATAAGCCTAGATTCCATAGTTTCATTATGTTTTCACGTCTCGTTTTTTACGCTTTCCGTTAACTAGTAAATATCTTCAAATATATATAACTTTTTGCTATTTTAAGAATCGATCTTTTTATTCATATCAATAATTTTATCCAGTGGACTCATAATCTTATCCCGCGCCTCATTTCTCACATGGGTATATACCATCGTCGTTTTAATATTGGTATGCCCCAATAACAATTGAATGTAGCGGATATCAGTGCCTCCCTCAAGCAAATGGGTAGCAAAACTATGACGTAAACTGTGTACCGTTCCTTTTTTGCTCAATCCCGCTTTTTTCATAGCATTGCGCATCACAGCTTGCACACTGTTGGTACTATAAGGTTCTCCTGCAAATTGCCCTTCAAAAACATAAGTCCCTTTTTGATACAATTTGGAATAATTAGTCAAAAATTGCGAAATAGAGTAGGGTAGCATCACCATGCGATCTTTTTTACCCTTGGCATTTTTTATGTGTATTTTTTGCTCTTCAAAATAAATATCTTCCCATTTTAAATGTACAATTTCACTCACGCGCAAGCCAGAACCATAGCCCACTAGCAGCAATAGTTTGTGTTTTGGATTGTCAACCACCCTGAAAATTTGCAAGCATTCGTCCATCGTAAATACAATCGGTAACTTTTTCTCCTTTTTCGGTCGCGGTAGTACAAAAGCTACATCACTACGTTTTAAGATGTTTCTGTAATAAAAATGTAAGGCGTTAACTAAGGAATGACCACTTGTAGCCGATAAACCTCGTAACATCAAATCGCCCAAATATTTTACAATTTCACGGTGTTCCAACTGTTCCGGTCGTTCAAAATCAAAATGGCGCAAAAAAGTAATAAAAGACTGTGTATAGGTTCTTAAAGTCGACTCGCTGTAATTCATCGCCAAAAGCATATCTACATATTCGGAAACCAGTGGTGTTGCTTTGTCCGGAATAATAGCCAATACCTGTTGTTTGGCTTTTTCCAGAAAAAAGCGTTTTCTATTGGGT
Organism: Flavobacterium chuncheonense; assembly: GCF_042686145.1. Lineage (NCBI taxonomy): Bacteria > Pseudomonadati > Bacteroidota > Flavobacteriia > Flavobacteriales > Flavobacteriaceae > Flavobacterium > Flavobacterium chuncheonense. The sequence continues at coordinate 6,004 of NZ_JBHUPC010000004.1, forward strand.
AAATGTTGCTTTTTCAAATAGTGTTCAGGCAACTGATTATCGAGTTGCACACCATAACTTTCAAAATGAAGTACCAAAGTTTCCAAAATTTGAGGGGCTGCAGGCAATAAAAAACAACCCAAAGTCTTGCTATAGCGCACCATTGAAAAGCGTTTGATCTGTTCGCGCAAAGCAAAATGCTCAGGCAAATACACTTGCATCCAGCGCACATCTTCAGCATGAGCTTTTAAGACAATCCAACCTTTCAAAGGCATGGTGTCCTTAAAGTAATAAGTATCGGGTAACAAACCTTTTTGTTCCAACAAAGCTTCTATTTTTTGTTGGACCAAAGGGATTCTCTTGGCAAAATATACCTTTTGGGTTTTGTGCCAAAATACGCCTTTTATACGCAATAATTGCCTCGAGATTTCATGATGATAATGCATTTTAAAAACCCAGTAGCGACCCACAGGGTCCAATACGGTAAAGCGAAGTGTTGCAGCCCAATGATGTTCAGGCTTATGTTCAGGTTGAACCAATTCTGGTGTCAACTGAAGGGCGTTGTTGCCAACTATGGGTGGAAGTGCACGACGGTTACGGTCGGCCACCTGTGCTTTTGAAGGAGCAATGACTATTGTTTCGTTTTGAAAAGCAGTCCGAAATTTTTGATACCATCCTTTGTCATAAGGAAAATACCAACAATTCAAGGTTGCACTATACACCGCTCCAAAAGTCTTTACAGCTTTAACGGTGTCTTTTTTATAATCAAAATACAATCCAATATGGTAAGCATTGCGATGCCATATTTTCTCAAGGCGAATAGTCATAATGTTTGGCGTTTAATAGAAGCCTAAAGTTATGAAAAATTCTGATTATTTACAATAAGTAACTTTAAATGAGAAGATTGTGTTTTTGTTGCGTTTCCTGATTATTATAAATTGTAATTGTTTTGGATCCAATTCCATTTGCAGCTATTGTCAACGGTATTACGGTTGTGGTATGGGTTCAACAAGTAACGGGTTATCCTGTTGGTCAAAATAGGTTACTGTCATTTCTTGCATATGAGTACGCCATTTAACAACTCCCGCTTGAGCGGCTTGAAGGCAAAAAGTAGGATAATCCGTTTGGCCTTGCTGGTGGATGGTAATAGCGTGACGCAATTGTTCAGAAGACGCAATAGCAGTAATGGGAAGAGCAGGATATTTGGCAGCGCTATCAAGTTTAAAAGTACCACTTCCATAATAACTTGTACGACCATCTGCAACATAGGTATCATAGTAGGTCACCCCAATAGTTTTCAAATCTTGAACAAATTGTGGAAAGTCTGCGCCACTTTTTACACGCCCAAAAGCCGTATAAATTTGCTCCATGGTAAAGGTTGTATTTTCAGAATGCATAGTATAAATTTTAAAGGGATGTAATAATAAAAGTAATTGATTTAAAGATGTAAAAGTTATGAAATGATTATAAAAACGAATTTAAAATTCAGCCTAGTTTTTAGAGTCATGGATGGTGCATAGATAAAGCATAGATAGTGCATGAAATTAAAACAGTAAAAATAAGCGCAAAACTAAGGCTAATAAAGGAATGGAAAAACAATGCAATTGAACGTCATACTCAACACAAATTCCTCGTACATATCCAATGAAAAATGTAGTATCGAAAAGTGAAAATTTTAAATATTACAACTCTTCGGCAAAAGTGTCATGCAATTGCATATCACCGGTTTCATAACCTCTTTTAAACCATTTCATGCGCTGTGCCGATGTACCATGTGTGAAAGAGTCAGGTACTACATGACCTTGCATTTTCGATTGTATGGCATCGTCACCTACAGCATGTGCAGCATCCAATGCTTCTTCAATATCGCCAACTTCTAAGTATTTTTGATTGTAATGGGCCCATAAACCGGCATAAAAATCAGCTTGTAATTCCAAGCATACCGACAAACGATTGGCTTCGGCCTTACTTCTCCCTTGCTGGGCTTGGCGCACTTTAGCAGAAGTTCCCAATAGGGTTTGCACGTGATGACCTACCTCGTGAGCAATTACATAGGCAATAGCAAAGTCGCCGCCTTGTGCACCAAAACGAGTACGCAGTTCTTCAAAAAAGGTCAAATCCATATACACTTTTTGATCAGCCGGACAGTAAAAGGGTCCAGAAGCGGAACTGGCTCCACCACAAGCGGTTTCCACTGCATCGGTAAACAAAACCATTGTAGGTTTTTTATAAGTCCCCAAGCCGTTTTCAGTAAATATTTTTTGCCAATTGTCTTCGGTGTCTGCCAAAACAGTTGCAGCAAATTCACCCAATTCAATTTCTTCAGCAGTTAAGGGTCTTTCTTCTACTTGTTCAGTAGTTTGACTTTGATTCACTTGCGATTGAATAGTATCCACTATAGGAGCACTTTCGGGAATAAACATTTTAACCAAGAAAAACACTATAGCAATTAATCCACCACCAGCAATTACCTTACTACCAGATGATTTTCCCCTGCGGTCTTCTACGTTATCACTTTGTCTTCTTCCTTGCCATTTCATATTTTATGATTTTTGAATTACCCAAATATAATAAAAAATGGATACTGTTTTGAGGTATCCTTTGTATAAACTTTAGGGTATTGAATTACTACAAACTTTAAATTTTAGAAGCCAACACGGTAGCCCATGTAAAAGTCGGCTTGTTTGGAATCGTTAAGTAAAGCAGTTATGGCAGAACCAGATCCCATGAAGAAACCTGCTAATCGAAAACCAAATCCAGTAGTAAAATCAGAAACTTCATTTTGCGAGAAGGGTACATAAATTTCATAATTTTTACCCGCAAAACGAGGGGTTAAGGTTACTATATTTTGAATTGTAGAAAAATCATTTTGTGTATCATCTGAAATTTTTTGTTGCAAATACCCAGAGATATACCATTTATTGTACAAGTTGTAATCAACATACGCATTCAAAACAGTTGGTAATGTTACCTTAAAATCGTTATTTGAAGTGTTTTTAGTCAAATAACCACTATCCAATAAGGTTTGTTCTATATCGGTAATACTATTCGTATCTTCAAATTGGTTCAAGTTCAAACTTTCCAAACCTTGAATTTCTAAAGTATAATCGGTATCGTTGTTATTGTCGTCTTTAAACTTCATAGACCCTAAGTTACGTACCGAAGCACCAGCATTTAATTTATAGTTTGCAGCATAATCAGTATCATCATTGCTGTCACCTTTCCATTGATAATTAACACCAAAGTCTACGGCATAACCATTTAAACCACCAGCAAATAATTTACTATAGTTAGAACTATCACTATAATCATTAGCTAAGTTTCCAGAATAAGCAATGTTTACACTTGCATACGCATTTGATAAATACACATCACCTAAAACATTAGTAACGGTACCATTCAAACGATCAACCCCTAAGTTCATATACGAACCTGGAAATAACATTTTAAAAGTAGCCCCTGCACTGAATTTATGCATCTCGTTTTCAAAAATGTCGCGTGCAGCTGATAAACCAATTTCGCCCCATGTCATGGCATTCATACGTTGGTTGTAATTGGAATTTATTTGAGAAGAACTGATTAGGGAATTGGTTAATGCATTACCAAAGTTAACATCAACATCGATAGCATTACTTTTGATATTTCCAGCAGAGGTTACTGCAAATCCCCATTTTTTATAGCGCATTCCAAAACCAGGACCTTGAACAATAGCATCCAAGCGTAAATTTACGGGCTCTGAACCTGTAAAGATTTTATCTTCTACATTATCGCCATTTAAAACATCGCCTATACTAATTTTATTATTGGAAACATTGGCACTAAATGCAAAAGCATTAATCTCATATTTAGATGTCATATTGGTTAATTCCGCTGGATTAACGGTTGCATTTAATAGTCCGTTTCGCTTTGAAATGTTAATACCGGAGAAATGTTCTTGTCCAAAACTGTATATTGTAGCCAAACAGCATAGTGTTAACAGCGTGTTTTTCATGGTTTTAGTAATTTTAGTTGTTTTGAATTTTGTATGGGCTTAATATATTGAATTTAAAAATCCCGTGCAACTTTACATATACTAATTTTATTTTAACACTATTGTTGTAAAATGCGCTATTATTTAAGAATTACTACTTAGAGTAAAAAAGGAAGTTGGGATGCTTTAAACAAAACTTCGAATTATACTAAATCCCAAATAACATCAGATGGAGTAGGAGCTACTATGGTTAACATTTCTTTGGTTACAGGGTGTTCCAAAACTAATTTTCGGGCATGTAAATGAATGCCACCATCTGGATTGCTTCTATTGAAACCGTATTTCAAATCCCCTTTGATTGGGCAACCAATCGCAGCCAATTGTGCTCTTATTTGATGGTGTCTACCGGTATGCAGGTTGATTTCCAAAGCAAAATAATGATCGAGTTTTTTAATTACGGTATAATCCAAACTCGCTTTTTTACTATCCGGAACTTCTTTCAAATGCGCTTTTGAAGTATTATTTTTAGAATTGCGTTTCAAAAAATGAACCAAAACATCGTGGGTTTTGGGCGGTGCATTTTTTACAACAGCCCAATAGGTTTTTTGAGTTTCTCTATTTTTAAACGAATCGTTCAGCCGAGTAAGTGCTTTAGATGTTTTGGCAAAAACAACGATACCCGTTGTAGGACGGTCCAAACGGTGCACCACTCCCAAAAAAACGGCTCCTGGTTTGTTATATTTTTCTTTGATATAATCTTTTACAATATCACTAAGTGGAGCGTCACCTGTTTTATCGCCTTGAACAATATCGCCTACGCGTTTGTTCACCACAATGATATGGTTGTCCTCGTGTAGTACTTGTAGATTTTCTTTATTTGACAGTATTTTCATTATCAAATTTTCAAATTAGGTAATTTTCAAATTTGAATTAATATTGTTCTTCAGCATTTGGAAAATCAACGGTTTTAACATCATCAACATACTGACCGATAGCTGCCGTCATGTCTTCGTATAAGTTCATGTAACGACGTAAAAAACGCGGACTAAACTCATGCGTCATTCCTATCATATCGTGTAAAACCAATACTTGTCCGTCAACACCGCTACCTGCACCAATGCCAATAACTGGAATAGAAATGCTCTCTGCTACCTTTTTGGCTAACGCAGCAGGTATTTTTTCTAATACTAAGGCAAAACACCCTATACGTTCCAACATTTTAGCATCTTCAATTAATTTTTCCGCCTCAGCATCTTCTTTAGCACGAACAGTATAAGTACCAAATTTATAAATAGATTGCGGGGTTAAACCCAAATGCCCCATTACAGGTATACCAGCATTTAAAATGCGTTTAATACTTTCTTTAATTTCTTTACCACCTTCTAATTTTACCGCGTGACCACCACTTTCTTTCATAATCCGAATTGAAGAACGTAATGCCTCTTTTGGATCGGATTGATAACTACCAAATGGTAAATCTACCACAACCAAAGCACGTTGCGCAGCACGAACTACCGACGAAGCATGGTAAATCATTTGGTCTAGTGTGATGGGTAAAGTAGTTTCATGTCCAGCCATTACATTACTTGCAGAATCGCCCACTAAAATGACATCAACTCCTGAAGCATCAACAATTTTAGCCATCGTATAATCGTAAGCTGTTAACATGGAGATCTTCTCTCCATTTTCCTTCATTTCAATTAACGTTTTAGTGGTAATGCGTTTGTAATCTTTTTTAGCTACTGACATGTCGATTTCAATTTTATGTAACAAAATTAGTTTTTATCTACTTATTAAAAAACACAAAACATGAAGAATTTACTTTTTAGCATCATTTTAATGAGTTCAACTGTAGTGTTTGCCCAAAATGATAAACCTAAAGCAGTAGTAGAAACATTTTTCAAAGCTTTTCACAAACAAGATACTATCGCTTTAAAAACAATTTGTCACCCAGATATTACACTACAATCTATTATGAAGTTAAAGGGAGGAGTGGATAAACTGGTAAATGAAGAATATAGAGGTTTTTTAAAAGCAATCGCAACGATACCAGATACCGTTAAATTCGAAGAACGACTTCTTAGTTATAATGTACAAGTAGATGAAGCATTAGCTCACGTTTGGACACCCTATGAGTTTTACGTAAATGATAAATTAAGCCACACTGGTGTAAATTCTTTTACTTTATTTAAAGATGATAAAGGATGGAGAATCATTAATATTATTGATACGCGTAATAAAAAGTAGTACACTAGTTTAACTTCTTGTCAGCATAATAAGCCAAAAGCGTTCCCAAAGTATAAGCAAGGATATCGGTCCATAAAAAGCCCTGCCCAATAATAGTTCTAACAATAGCATACTGACGCAATTGTTGTAATAAAGGAAAATCCAATAATTGCGAGTATTCAATCAAGTAACAAAACAACAAACCCAAACAAGCTGTTTGGGTAGTGTTATAGTGTTTGTAAAATAAAAATCGGAAACCAAAATAGATAAAAACAGCATAAAGTAAATCGCCAACTGCTAAAGGAACTATTGCAACTTTACGGGAAAGTAACCCCAGCAACATGACTCCAAAAGTAATTGTCAAATAAGCAATTCGCTGTTTTGTAATCATCTTAACAATCGGCTAGGTTAACAGCAATGGCCAAACCACCTTCCGAAGTTTCTTTATATTTAGTATTCATATCTTTAGCCGTTTCCCACATCGTATTGACTACTTTATCCAAGGGTACTTTTGCGTTTTTAGCATCAGTTTCTAAAGCCAATTCAGCTGCATTAATCGCTTTAATAGCTCCCATAGTATTACGTTCAATACATGGCACTTGCACCAATCCTCCAATTGGGTCACATGTTAAACCTAAATGGTGTTCCATTGCAATTTCTGCAGCTACCATAACTTGTTCTGGAGTACCCCCCATAACTTCACATAAAGCCGCTGCTGCCATTGCACTTGATACACCAATTTCAGCCTGACAACCGCCCATAGCTGCACTAATTGTAGCACCTTTTTTGAAGATACTGCCTATTTCGCCAGCTGTCATTAAGAATTGCTTGATTTGTTCTTCGTTGGCTTCGTGGTTCTCAATGACCAAATAGTACATTAAAACCGCAGGGATTACACCAGCACTTCCATTGGTAGGTGCAGTAACAACACGTCCCAAAGAGGCGTTGACCTCATTTACAGCCAAAGCAAAACAGCTTACCCATTTCAATATTTGACGGAACTTTACTTCGGTCTGACGGATAATTTGCATCCAGGAATAAGGATTATCATATGGCAATACACCGATTAAGTTTTTGTGCATGTCATAGGCTCTTCTGCGGACATTTAATCCTCCCGGCAACGTACCTTCAGTATGACATCCAATATACATACATTCGAGCATAGTATCCCAAATGCGTAGCAATTCATTGTGGATTTCTTCTTCACTGCGCATTGACTTTTCATTTTCATACACAATCTCCCATACTTTTTTGTTTTCTTTCTGACAATACGCTAACAATTCTGCAGCCTTATCAACAGGAAAGGGAAAAGCACATTTGATGTCTTCATTTTCAGTATTTTCTACTGTGTTTTCTTTTACTACAAAACCACCACCTATGGAATAGAATACAGATTCATAAGTTTTAGTTGATGTTATGGCAGTAAATTTTATACCATTAGAGTGAAACGGTAAAAATTCGCGATTGAAAACAATATCAGTGTCAATATTAAATGGAATGATGATTTCGTTACCCAAAAAGATTTCTTTTTTGTTTTTGATAGCAGAAATAATAACATCAATACTCTCAACAGGGATGTACTCTGGATCGGCACCGCTCAAACCTAACATAACGGCTAAATCGGTTGCATGCCCTTTTCCAGTTAACGAAAGTGAACCATATAAGTCTATTTGAACACGGTTAATAGAATCAATAAGGTTTTGTTCACGTAATTCAATTAAAAACTTTTCTGCGGCACGCCAAGGCCCCAAAGTGTGAGAACTGGAAGGTCCAACACCAATTTTTAACATATCAAAAACAGAAATACATTCCATAAAAAGTAAATTAATGTTACAAAGATAGGGGTAGAAATTGAAATTTATTTCATCAACTAAAATTTTTAAGAATTATTCAATTGAACTCACAAATTTGAAACCTAATGTTAGTTATGAAACGCAAACTACTAATGAAGTAAAATGTCATCTTGTCAGTTGATTTTGGTAAGGAATTGACAGATTTATGTCATTTCGTATCTTTTTTTCTATTGGCACAATACTTGACTTAAACGTTAGCAAGTTGATAAAACGAAATAAAAAACACAAAATAAATTAAGATTAGTATTATGAGTAAAATTATTGGAATCGATTTAGGTACAACCAATTCTTGTGTTTCGGTTATGGAAGGTGGAGAACCTGTTGTAATCGCGAATGCAGAAGGGAAAAGAACTACACCGTCAGTAATTGCATTTGTTGAAGGTGGTGAAATTAAAGTAGGAGACCCTGCAAAAAGACAAGCAGTAACAAACCCTACAAAAACGATTGCTTCTATCAAACGATTCATGGGAAATAAATTCTCTGAAAGTGCAAAAGAAGCGGGTAACGTAGCATATAAAGTAGTAAAAGGGGATAACGATACTCCTCGTGTAGATATTGATGGTCGTTTGTATACGCCACAAGAATTATCAGCAATGACACTTCAAAAAATGAAGAAAACGGCTGAAGATTATTTAGGAACAACTGTAACACAAGCGGTTATTACAGTTCCTGCATATTTTAACGATGCGCAACGTCAAGCAACTAAAGAAGCAGGTCAAATTGCTGGATTAGAAGTTATGCGTATCATCAACGAGCCTACAGCAGCAGCTTTGGCTTACGGATTAGACAAACAAGGTAAAGATCAAAAAATCGCAGTTTACGATTTAGGTGGAGGTACATTTGATATTTCTATCCTTGAATTAGGGGATGGCGTTTTTGAAGTATTGTCTACTAACGGAGATACACACTTAGGAGGTGACGATTTTGACCAAGTAATCATCGACTGGTTGGCAAACGAATTCAACAGTGCTGAAGGTATTGACTTACGTAAAGACCCTATGGCGTTACAACGTTTGAAAGAAGCAGCTGAAAAAGCTAAAATTGAATTGTCGGCATCTGCTCAAACAGAAATTAACTTACCATATGTAACCGCTACGGCTACAGGACCAAAACACTTGGTACAAACATTAACGCGTTCTAAATTCGAACAATTAGCAGAAAGTTTAGTTAAACGTTCAATGGAGCCAGTTGCTAAAGCATTAAAAGATGCTGGATTATCAACATCTGATATTGATGAAGTAATCTTAGTAGGAGGTTCAACTCGTATCCCAGTTATCCAAGAACAAGTAGAGAAATTCTTCGGTAAAAAACCATCAAAAGGTGTAAACCCTGATGAAGTAGTAGCAATCGGAGCAGCTATTCAAGGAGGTGTATTATCAGGAGATGTTAAAGATGTATTGTTGTTAGACGTTACGCCTCTTTCATTAGGTATTGAAACTATGGGAAGTGTAATGACAAAATTGATTGAAGCAAATACAACAATCCCAACTAAAAAATCGCAAGTATTCTCTACAGCAGCAGATAACCAACCATCGGTAGAAATCCATGTATTACAAGGAGAAAGACCAATGGCTAGCGATAATAAAACAATTGGACGTTTCCACTTAGATGGTATTCCACCAGCACCAAGAGGAGTTCCTCAAATTGAAGTAACTTTCGACATCGATGCTAATGGTATCATCAAAGTATCAGCTACAGATAAAGGAACCGGTAAATCTCATGATATTCGTATCGAGGCTTCTTCAGGTTTAACTCCAGAAGAAATCGAAAGAATGAAGAAAGATGCTGAAATGAATGCTGAAGCGGATAAAAAAGCGAAAGAAGTTGCGGATAAATTAAACGAAGCAGATTCTATGATTTTCCAAACTGAGAAACAATTAGGTGAGTTTGGTGAAAAATTATCGGAAGGAAACAAATCAGCTATTGAAGGTGCATTAAATGAATTAAAAGCAGCTTACGAAACTAGAGATGTAGATACAATTCAACCAGCTTTAGACAAAATCAATGAAGCTTGGAAAAATGCTTCAGAAGAAATGTACAAAGCACAAGCTGAAGGTGGTGCACAAGAAGCACAACCACAAGCAGACGCATCAGGTGATCAAACACAAGATGTAGATTTTGAAGAAGTGAAATAATTTTTGATATTCAATAACACTTGGAGAGGTTGGCCTTTGGTCAACCTCTTTTTTTGTATTTTAGATTTCATTTAGGTTTAAATTAATATGCATGCATACTATTTTTTTTATATATTTGAATAAATCAAACACACAAAAATGAGCAAAGAAAGTCTTACATCATTATTATATATAAAACATCCGATTATCATGGCACCCATGTTTTTGGTTTCCAATACTAAAATGGTTATTGAAGGGATGAAATGCGGTATTGCGGGTTGTATACCAGCATTAAATTATAGAACTCTAGAAGAATTAAAGGCAGCTATTCAGGAATTAAAAGCGGCGAAAGTAGAAGGGGGGAGTTTTGGGTTCAATTTAATTGTAAACAAATCAAACGTTAAGTATAAAGAGCAATTGCGCATTTTATGTGAGGAAAAAGTAGATTTTATTTTAACCTCATTAGGAAGTCCAGCAGAAACAATACAAGAAGCCCATAAAGTAGGTATTAAGGTATTTTGTGATGTAACCGATTTGTCTTTTGCTAAAAAAGTAGAAAGTCTTGGTGCAGATGCTTTAGTTGCTGTAAACAATCAAGCTGGAGGGCACAGAGGAAACATAAGCCCTAAAGAATTAATTGAAGAATTAAACGAGAAAACATCTTTACCAGTTATTTCAGCGGGTGGAGTAGGGAATAAGCAAGATTTAGATAAAATGTTAGGTTATGGAGCTGTAGGAGTTTCAGTAGGTAGCCCATTTATTGCATCAATAGAATCAGGTGTTTCAGACGAATACAAGCAAGCTTGTGTGCAGTATGGAGCCAAAGATATTGTAATGACCGAAAGAATTTCAGGAACACCATGTACGGTAATCAATACACCCTATGTTCAAAAAGTAGGAACAAGACAATCATGGCTAGAACGTATACTAAATAAAAATAAATCGCTTAAAAAGTGGGTGAAAATGGTGCGTTTTTACATTGGAATGAAAGCCACGGAAAAAGCAGCAACACAAGTTACCTATAAAACAGTATGGGTAGCGGGACCAAGTATTGAAGATACAAATGCTATTTTACCAGTTAAAGATATCGTGGCAAAATTTATTAACTAAAAAATGTACGATAGGCTTTTTACTTTTTGGAGTCGCTATATTTCAAAGGCAACGTTGTTTAGAGTAATGTTTAATCTTTTACCTATGTATAGAAGGAGTTGTGGAAGAATTACGTTTGTCTCAGAAGACATACATATTGTAAAAATTAAAATTCCATTAACAGATAAAAATCGCAATTATGTAGGATCTATGTTTGGAGGCAGCTTGTTTTCCGCTATAGACCCTATTTACATGATTTAGTTGATGCAAATTTTAGGCAAAGATTATGTAGTTTGGGATAAAGCCACAGAAATCAAATTTAAAAGACCAGCGTATAAAAATGCCTTTGCTGTTTTTGAATTCTCTGCCGAAGAAATAGAGGAAATTAAACATAAGGTAGCGGTAGAGAATGAAGTGAATCACACCAAAAAACTTTTTATAAACAATAATGAAAATGTTGTCTTTTCAGAATTGGATAAAGTGCTTTACATCAGTTCGAAAGAGCATTACATACAGAAAAAATAGTGAAAAAGTAATTTTTCAAGATTATTATAAAATTAACAGAAACAAACGATCAGTTTTTTACTTTTGTTTCGAAATGTCAGACTTTAGAAAAAATAGGAATACTTTTTTTACGTTTTTAATCGGCTTTTTTGCAGTATTAATTCTTACTTCATACAGTAATAGCAGTACAGTAAATAAAGTTGAAGATTCGTCTGTATATACTTTACAAAAAAGTTGTTTAAAACAGAACGATAAAGCTATACTGCTTACTGTTGAAAATCATTTTAGTTTTATCGATTCTTTAATTTTTCAAAAGAATTCCGGAAAATATAATTCTAAATTTACATTTCATTCTTTTCAGAATAATCTTGATAGTTATTCGTTGTTAAAAATTCTATCAACAATTATCTCGGGTTCATTTATCTTAGTAGGGGAATCCAATTTATTAAAAATAATCTTCCCTTTTCACCAGTTCTGGTAGGTTTTTTAGTTTTTTCGAATAAAATAATTAATAAAAAAACTTAATAATAAAAGACATGGATTTATCTAGTGCCTTAATGGGCTTGGTATTTATAATGCTAACCATATTACCTATATATTTAATAAATAGAAGTACAAATAAAGCAAGTGAGAACTTGATTAACGAATTAAAAATGGAGTTTCCTAACAGTTCAAAAGTCTTAGAATATGAAGTTTGGAATTCAAATTCATCAATTATTGCTCTAACAGTTAATGAGGTTCTTTTTTTGAATAAAAAGGAAAACGAGAGTGTTAACATAGAAATTCAAAATATCTCTAATTGTAAAGTAAGAAAAGAATTTCATAAAAACTCAAAACATCAAGATCGTGATGCCATTGAATGTTTATTTTTGGATTTTACTTTAAAAGAGAGAACCACTGAAATATCGATTCCTTTTTTTCAAAAGGATGCTATAAATTTTATAATTGGTAACGAAGTTAGTCTGGCCGATAAGTGGTTAACTAAAATTTATAAAGTACACCTACAATAGCATAAAATACATAAAAAAAGCCGAGTTAACTCGGCTTTTTTTGTTATTCAACTGTAATTTCAAAAACTTTATCCCAGTTTTTACCGGTAACAAATACAGTTTTGGTTTTTGGATTATACGCTATACCGTTGAAAAAATCCAAATCGGGATGATTGGTTACTTCCTTGCGTAAAGCAGCACAATTTAATACACTTTCCACTTCACCGTTTTTAGGATTGATAATAGCAATTGCATCTTTAGTGTAGATGTTTGCCCAAATTTTACCATCAATCCATTCCAATTCATTTACCGATTCAATTTTAGCATGTTGTGTATATACATTGATGTAATCAATAGGTTCGAATGTTTCAGGGTTTACAATATAAATTTTTTCAGTTCCATCACTTACATATAGATTGGTTCCATCGTTTGTCATTCCCCAACCTTCTTGCATACCATCAAAATATTTAAAGGTTTTTAATTTTTCAAAAGTATCGGCATCGTAAACATAACCCTCTTTGTGTTTGTAGGTTAATTGATAGACTTTATTGTTAAGAATAGTTATTCCTTCTCCAAAGTACATCGGTGCCAATTCAATTTTTTTGGCAACTTCCCCCGTTTTATAATTGTTCTTACGTAAACTAGACATTCCTCTTGTACCTGTTCCGTTTCCAGCACCATTTCCAGTTCCTTCAAACAAAGTATCGCGATAAAATTCGAATCCTTGAGTGTAGGCTTTAATATCATGTGGGTAAGTGTTTACAATTTTGAATGTTAAAAGCTTTGGTTCAATACTAGATGCGATAGTAAAATTAGTCTCCGCTTCAGATGATGTTCCGTTATAAAAAGCAAGTGCTTTAATTTTTTGATACCCTAATTTTTGTTGATCCAAAACAACTGACAACTTAGAATTGCCGGTTACGGTTCCAACATTTTTATCATTTACATAATAGACAATGGAGTCGATTGTTTTGTTTTTGTCGTTTTTTAATAGCAAATTAACAGTGTCATTTAAGTGATAAACCTGTTTTAGATTGCTTGTATCGATAGAAAAAATATTTTTTTCAATTTTTTTTTCGCCTTCACAGGCATTAATTAAAAATCCTAATGTTATGAAAGCGAGTAGCTTAATTTGTGTCATGCTTGTTTTTTTTTGAAAGTACAATATACAACGATTTTTTAAAGGTGCAATTGTCTTGCAAAAATATAAAATGTTTGTATATTTGCATCGGCAAGTCCTACACGACCAGCTCCTGCAGAATCCCCCAGGGTGGGAACGCAGCAAGGGTAAGCGGTTGTAGCGGTGCGATGTAGGTCGCTTGCCATTTTTTTCTTAATCTCCATTTCTGGGGATTTTTTTATACCCAAAAGTTACTTACCTTCGCAACACTAAATTTTACATTTTAATGGATAAAGTTATTTTTATAACTGGTGCTTCATCAGGCATTGGTAAAGCAATTGGTGAATTTTTGTTAGCCAAAGGTTTTGAGGTTTACGGAACAAGTCGTAATCCAGAACGATATCCCAATTCAAAAATCCCTTTAGTTGCTTTAGATGTGCGCAATGTAGAGAGTATCCACACAGCGGTAGCTGATGTTATAAAAAAAGCAGGTAAAATCGATGTTGTATTAAACAATGCGGGAGTAGGAATTACAGGTCCAATTGAAGAAATCCCTACCGAAGAAATTAAAAATAATTTTGAAACGAATGTTTTCGGTCCTATTGAGGTAATGAAAGCGGTATTGCCGTATATGCGTGAACAAAAATCAGGTTTAATTATAAATGTGACCTCGATTGCAGGTTATATGGGATTACCGTTCCGAGGAATCTATTCGGCTTCAAAAGGGGCTTTAGAATTGATTACAGAAGCTATTCGCATGGAGGTTAAACCTTTTGGTATTACAATTACAAATGTCGCTCCTGGTGATTTTGCAACCAATATTGCAGCGGGTCGTTATCATGCTCCTGTTTTGGAAAATTCAGCTTACAAGAAAACGTATGGAATGACATTGGACATGATGAATGAACATGTAGACAGTGGAAGCAATCCTATGGATATGGCTGACGCGGTTTATAAAATCATTCAATCTTCAAAACCAAAAGTGCATTATAAAGTTGGGGCATTTTTGCAAAAGTTTTCCATCGTATTAAAACGTATTTTACCTGATACGATGTATGAAAAAATGCTAATGAATCATTATAAGTTATAAAACCGTTAACGAATTCATTTATTGCAATTGAAATTTGTAATTTTGTAAGGCAAAACAACACATTAATATTTAAATAAAAACGATATGAAATTTTTTATCGATACAGCTAATTTAGAGCAAATTAAAGAAGCACAAGCTTTGGGTGTTTTAGATGGTGTGACAACAAATCCTTCTTTAATGGCTAAAGAGGGTATTACAGGTAAAAACAACATTTTAAAGCATTATGTAGACATTTGTAATTTGGTAGATGGAGATGTAAGTGCTGAAGTAAATGCTACTGATTTTGAGGGAATGGTTAAAGAAGGTGAGGAGTTAGCGGAATTACACGAGCAAATTGTAGTTAAAATTCCTATGACAAAAGATGGAATTAAAGCGTGTAAATACTTTTCTGAAAGAGGAATTAAAACCAATGTAACGTTAATTTTTTCTGCTGGGCAAGCTTTATTAGCTGCAAAAGCAGGAGCTACTTATTGTTCTCCATTTTTAGGAAGACTTGATGATATTTCAACAGATGGTTTGAATTTAATTGACGAAATCCGTTTGATTTATGATAACTATGCTTTTGAAACACAAATTTTAGCTGCATCAGTGCGTCATACAATGCACGTTGTCAATTGTGCTAAAATTGGTGCTGATGTAATGACAGGTCCTTTATCTTCAATTCTAGGTTTGTTAAAACATCCATTAACAGATAGTGGATTGGCGCAATTTATAGCCGATTTTGAGAAAGGAAACAAATAATACCAGATTATATTAAAAAAGGGAACGCTAATAACGTTCCCTTTTTTATTTATTGTAATCCAATAAAAACTATTGATTTAAACTTTTTTCAAAATGGATGTCGAATAGATTAGCAAAGGCATTTTCAATTGTTCCATCAGGATTTAAGAGAATGGTACGATGTATTTTGGTAATCACCCATTGTTTTTTAATTTCTTCAAAATCATTTGCGTGTAATTCAGTTACACCTTTAAAATTGTATTTTTTTAATTCGTGCATCCAAGTATCTTTTGTATCGTTAATATTAACCGCAACAAAATTTAACTCGGGATGCTGTAATTGAATAGCTTGTATTTTTTTATGTGAAATGCGTAAATGTGAATCGGCATGTGAAGTCCAAAAGAACACTACTGTACGTTTGTTGTGCGTTAAATCCGCAATATCTATTGGATTGGATAAAGAGTCAATTAGTGAAATTTTAGGTAATGGATTGCCTATTTTTAAGTTTTGAACCGAATTGTAAATTTGACTTACTTCTTGTTGTTGTTCTTTATCAGTTGAAAGTTCTAAATATCGGTCTATGAATTTTTTGTTGTTGTACATATTTTGATCTTCTAATAAGTACATATAAGCAACGTTATTCAAAACGATATTTTTAATTTTTTGATTTTCAATTAATGTATCAACAATGTTCAGTTTTGCAATATTATTGTCCAATGACATTTCATCGAAGTGTTCTCCTTTGCAGTTTTTATAAGTAATGTTGTTTAGCATTACGGTTACATATTTTACAAATGGAGAAAAGTTGGCTAAATTATTATCGTTATAATTGATATTGTTACGATACGAATAAAAATTATCGGGCAATTTTTTTAAGATACATTCTCCAGTTTTGTACTTATGAGCATAAGGGTAAAGTTCTTTTTTATAGTAATAATTAAAGTTTAAACTAGCCTGTGCTACATTATCAAAATCTTCAGACCAACCTATCTGCGCTTTTCGCTTTAAATAAAAGGATTTGGCTTTGTTAAAACTTGAATCAATTGAAGTGATAAATTGATCTTGCGGTTTTTCTAGAATGTCGTAAAGTTGAGCTTTACTTTCTTCATTTTTTAGAAACAAGTCAATTAAAAAGTTGTTTTTTTCATCGCCACGACCGCAAAAAGCTAAAGAGTTATCAAAATCATACGCATTTAAACGTATCATTAAACTATCATTTTTGTCGAAATACACATACTGGTATTCAGGATTGTGACGAAAAGTATATAAACCAGGGGTTAAAGAATCAAACTTGTGTAAAAAACGATTATTTTCATCCAGAAACAAAGTGTCAATTATGGTATCATCTTTTAAAAACAACACATAATTTTCTTGTGGATTTATAATCTCTCCTCCAAAATATGCCACATAATTATCGGGTTCAAAAACTTTTTCACAGGAATTCAGTGAAAATAGTGAAGCGATGGATAGGGGTAATAAGTATAGTAGGTAATTTTTAAACATCATTTAATTCTAATTTCATAAACAAAAATATCAGTAAAATATTAAAGACCTTGTTAATAGACAGTTAAATTAAACTTATAGGAAATGTAAATTATACAAGTTTTTTAATATGAGATAGTTAAGTTTTAAAAGTGTTGTTTTTTAAAATATAATTTTGATTTTTTATTAATTAAATTCTTAACTAATGAAATCGTAATATATAGAAAATAAATTTAATAAAACAGTTTTTAAACCTAATCCATACTGTAACCTGACTTTTGTCGAAACAAATAAACGGATATTTTGTAATACTAAAAAATGGATATATGTTATAAAAATAAAGCCTTCTATTAAAGGTAATTTGACTTTTAAAAACACCGAATCAGTCAAGATAATTATGCGGAATACAAAAAAATCAAACAATTTATAATGTGAATAAAGAAAATCAATTAAAAAACTAATTTTAGACTACCAATAACTGAATAGTAATGATTACTTTTGCAACAATTTTATAAAAAAATACAACAATGTTAACAGTTTCAAATTTATCAGTACAATTTGGCAAACGTGTTTTATTCGACGAAGTTAATGTAACCTTTACACAAGGAAACTGCTACGGAATCATTGGAGCTAATGGTGCTGGAAAATCTACTTTCTTAAAAATATTAGCAGGAGAAATCGATCCAACTTCAGGGCGTGTTATTCTTGAGCCAGGAAAACGTATGTCGGTTTTAAACCAGAACCATAATATGTTTGATGAATATACCGTTTTGGAAACCGTTTTAATGGGAAATAAAGTATTGCATGCTGTCAAATCGGAAATGGATGCATTATATGCCGACTATAGTGATGAAAATGCGGATAGAATTGGAGAATTGCAATTGCAATTTGATGAAATGAATGGTTGGAATGCGGATTCTGATGCAGGAGCAATGTTGTCAAACTTAGGGATTTCTTCAGAGTATCATTATACCTTAATGAGTGAATTAGAAGGAAAACTTAAAGTACGTGTGTTATTAGCACAAGCTTTATTTGGTAATCCAGATGTATTAATCATGGATGAGCCTACCAACGACTTGGATTTTGAAACTATCGGGTGGTTGGAAAACTTTTTGGCAAATTATGAAAATACAGTATTAGTTGTATCGCATGACCGTCACTTCTTAGATGCGGTTTGTACTCACGTTTCGGATATTGATTTTGGAAAAATTAATCATTTTTCGGGTAACTATACATTTTGGTACGAATCAAGTCAATTAGCAGCTAAACAACGTGCACAACAAAACAAAAAAGCAGAAGAGAAAAAAGCTGAATTAGAAGAGTTTATCCGTCGTTTTAGTGCCAACGTTGCGAAATCAAAACAAGCAACATCGCGTAAAAAAATGATTGACAAATTAAATTTAGATGAAATTAAACCTTCTAGCCGTAGATACCCAGCGATTATTTTTGAAACTGAAAGAGAAGCAGGAGATCAAATTTTAAATGTACAGAATTTAAGCGCTTCAATTGATGGTGAAGTTTTGTTTAAGGATGTGGATTTAAACATGGCCAAAGGTGATAAAGTAGTGGTATTCTCTAGAGATTCTCGTGCGACTACTGCTTTTTATGAAATTTTAAATGGAAACGTAGAGCCAGATTCAGGTAAATTTGACTGGGGAGTTACTACTACACAATCGTATTTACCAGCAGATAATCATGATTTCTTTAAATCGGATTTAAACTTAGTGGATTGGTTACGTCAATGGGCTAAAACTGAGGAAGAACGTGATGAAGTATACGTTCGTGGTTTCTTAGGGAAAATGATTTTTTCTGGAGAAGAAGCTTTGAAAAAATGTAATGTTTTATCTGGAGGAGAAAAAGTACGTTGTATGTTGTCGCGTATGATGATGATCAGAGCCAATGTTTTAATGCTAGATGAGCCAACAAACCACTTGGATCTTGAATCGATTACTGCATTCAACAACTCGTTAAAAAACTTTAAAGGTTCTGTATTGTTTACAACGCATGACCACGAGTTTGCGCAAACTGTTGCCAATAGAATTTTAGAAATTACCCCGAATGGGGTTATCGATCGTTATATGACGTTTGATGAATATTTGGAAGACGATAAGATTAAAGAATTGCGTAAAAAAATGTACGCATAATCATAAAAAAATCCCGATTTAAATCGGGATTTTTTATTTAAAACCTTTTGGAGGTGAAGGCAAAGGGACAAAGTCCGTTTCGTTGGGAACTTTTGGAAACAATTGGTTGGTCCAGTCTTCTTTTGCTTTTTCAATCTTACTTTTATTAGAAGAAACAAAATTCCATTCAATATAGCGTTCCTCTGGAAAGGGTTCTCCACCAAAAATATAAACCGTTGAATTTTCAGTCATCTCAAAACTACAGAGTTTGGTGTCTTTGGCTATTAAAATTTGTTTTTCACCATATTCATGACCATTACTTCTAATAGCTCCATTTAAGATATACAAGGCACTTTCTCCATATAAATTAGCTCCAATATTAAGTGTACAAGCCTCTTTGTTTTTAATTTCTATGAAATACAATGGTGAGTGAACAGGCACTGGTGAAGTTTTACCAAAAGCGCTTCCGGCAATAAGTTTGAAATGTACATTTTGCGTATTCCAAACAGGTAAGTCATTTTTTTCAATATGAGAAAACGAAGGCTCACAATCTTCTAAATGTTTTGGAAGTGCAACCCAAATTTGTAATCCATGCAATGTTTTATCGCTTTTTCGCAAGTAATCAGGAGTACGTTCGGAATGCACAATACCTTTTCCAGCCGTCATCCAATTTACCGCACCTGGCTGAATTTCAATTTCTGTACCCAAACTATCGCGATGCATCATGCTTCCTTCAAATAAATAAGTAAGTGTAGACAAGCCGATATGTGGGTGTGGTGGTACATCCAAATTTTGATGCTGTTTTAAAGCGACAGGCCCCATATGGTCAATAAAAGCAAAAGGACCGACAGTTCTTTTTTCGCGAAAGGGTAGTAGTCGTCCAACAAGGAAATTTCCAATATTAGCCGCTCGTTCTGCTATAATTACTGCAATATTTGACATAATACAATTCTTTAAATGTTCATTGGAACTTCCATTAATAGTACATAACTCGGACTTAATGCAGTAAGGTTAATTTCCTTTACATCCCAAACTCCAAATCCGTCTCTTTTTTCTAATCTTTGACCGTTAATTTCGACATCTCCTTCTAAAATAAAGGCATACACACCGTTATTGCTGTTGTGTAGGGTGTAGGTGTCTGTTTTACCGGTTTCGAATTTGCCTAAATTAAACCAGGCATCTTGATGCACCCATACACCCGCGTCATCTGCATTTGGTGATAAAACCTGGTAAAAGGCATTCTGTTTTTCCAATTCCTTCAACGAAATTTGGTCATAACGAGGTGTTACATTTTGTTTGTTTGGGAAAACCCAAATTTGTAAAAATTTTACTTCATTTTGTTCACTGTTATTGTGTTCACTATGGAAAACTCCAGTTCCTGCACTCATAACTTGAATTTCACCTTCCTTTATGACAGCAACATTACCCATACTGTCTTGGTGTTTTAAAGCACCACTTAAAGGTAAGGAAATAATTTCCATGTTGTTATGTGGATGGGTTCCAAAACCCATACCTGCAGCTACGGTATCATCGTTTAATACACGTAAAACGCCAAAATTCATTCGGTCAGGATTATGATAATTTGCAAAGCTGAAAGTATGATACGATTGTAGCCATCCGTGATTCGCATTTCCACGTGAATTGGCTTTATGTAAAATGGATTTCATATTGTTTGTGGTATTAGATTGGGATTTAATTTTGTTTGAATTGGAGAGAAAAGGGAGCAGGGGACTTAAAAAGCCTATTGATACAAGTGACTGAATAAAAGTAGCACGTTTCATAATTTAATCTTCTAAATAACCAAATTTTCCCATATTAACATCGTTAAATGCTTGAATAATCTCTTCTCTGGTGTTCATGACAAAAGGACCATGTGCTACTATTGGCTCTAGTATAGGTGCGCCACTCAAAATCAAAACAATAGCATTTTCTAATGCTTCAATTGTAAAATCTTCACCTTTGTTTTCAAAAAGTACAAAATGGTCTGTAGGAGCGATTTCCGCGTCATTAATTTTTATAGAGCCTTCTATAACTACTAGACCGGTATTAAAGTGTGCAGGAAAATGAAAGTTTACTTTTCCGCCTTTGTTTAATTTGGCATTTTGCAAATGTACAGGGGTAAAGGTATTAGCAGTTCCTTTTGTATTCTCAAATTCACCCGCAATTACTTCAACAATTCCGGCATTATTAGGTAAAATTACTTTGTTAATTTCTTCATTGCGAATGCCTTGGTATTTTGGTGGTGACATTTTGTCTTTTGCAGGCAAGTTAACCCAAAGTTGTACCATTTGAAAATCTCCACCATTTTTGCTAAACTCCTTCTCGTGATATTCTTTATGTAATATACCCGAAGCTGCTGTCATCCATTGTACATCTCCCTCTCCGATGACACCACTATTTCCAGCACTATCATGATGCGCTACTTTACCTTTGTAGGCAATGGTTATAGTTTCAAATCCTCTATGAGGATGAACGCCAACACCTCTAGGAGTGTCAGATGGGGCAAAAAAATGTTTAGAGTTGTAATCCAACATTAGGAATGGATTCATACGTTCCATGTCCAAATGATAGGCACTTGGAATAAAGTTGTGAACTCTAAAACCATCTCCAACAAAATGCGGTGTTGGAGGAGCGATAATTAATTCAATATTTTTAGTTGCCATAATTATATCTTTTAAGATTGTAGTACAAAGTTACTATTGAATTATTCCAATTTCATTGATGTATGTTAGGAACGTATTTTAAGGTTTGAAGTTACGTTTGGCTAATTCTTTTCGTACCCGACTCAAACTTTCGGGCATAATACCCAAATAAGAAGCAATCATCCATTGTGGAACTCGTAATAGCATATCAGGGTAAAGTTGTATGAAATCCAAATAACGTGTTTCTGCATTGGCGCCTAATAATAAGTTAATGCGCTTTTGTAAATGTCGTATATGGTTTTGGAGTGCTTTATCATTGAAAACGCGATAACTTTCACTTAATTCACATGCTTTAGAAATAAAGTTTTGGTTCAAGAATACCACAGTTGTCGGTTCAATAGCATCTATATAAAAATCAGAAGGTTCGTCAAAATAAATGCTACTTCTATCACTAATGATCCAGTTTTCAGAAGCAAATTGAATTATATGGTATTTACCTTGCTGATCGATTGTATAGGACCGAAGTAAACCAGATTCAACAAAAAAAGAATAATTACAGATTTGTCCTGCTGTTAGCAACATGTCACCTTTATCAATTGTTTTTGTTTCAACTAGCGGTAATAATTCCTGATATGTTGATTCTGATAATTCTGCTTTTTCTGTTAGATACTTTTTGAATTGTGTTAATGGCATAAGGTGTTACAAAGTGTTTTACCCAAAGATAAACCAAATGTTTTAAACGAAAAAGGCTATTCAATTTGAATAGCCTTTCTTGGTTAATTAGCGGTAATTTATTCGCAACTTAATCCTGGTACTGATGGTGCTAAATCGTTTCCGTTAGCATCTTTCACAGACCAATCTCCAGTAATAATACCTCCAGAATTGGTTGAATCCCAATCTATAGTTATGGTAATTACTTCGCAAGCTGCTACACTACCCTCTACTTTTATGACTCTATTCGAACTGCCTCCTGGCGTCCATTGTGTATGTGTTAATGCTCCTCCATCAATCGTTACTACTGCATCTGCACCAGTAAAATTTGTTAGACCCCCTTGAATTTTAATGTATTCTGTGTCTTCCTCAGCAATAAAAGTATACACTGCTTGACGATCAGTGCCACAGGCAAGAGCTTCTCCTTCAAATGTAGTAGAGCAACTTTCGTCACATGCTCCAAATAAATTATAGGATATACTTGTAGTAGCTTGTTGTCCACCCCCTGCAATAGCTAACGAAAAACTAATCATGTCACCAGCAGTCCATTGTGAAGCTAAAGGCATAGTATGAGTACGCCATTCATCAGCTGGTACATTACCACCATTTATCACTGATACTCCATCAATCAATAAATTACTCCAAGAATTAGTACTTTTAACTCTTAATACAAAATCGGTTAATGTATTATAATATTCAAGGTTAATCGTTTTTGTATTATTGCCATAATTGACAACAAATTCATGAGTAGTTACATAAAATGGAGTATCAGTAGAAATACAATCTGTTTGATAATCTCCATTAGTTATAATTATAGGGGATACATTTGCATTTGGGGCTGATTTTGCAGTAAAACCATCTTCAGTTTCACAAGAATAAATGAAAACAAACAATAACATACCTACTAAAGGTAATATTGATTCTTTGAAATGTGTAATTTTTTTCATAATCGGTTAAATATTTGTTAATAGATGTGTTAAAAATATATATTAAGCAACTATTTGTCGATTATGTAATACTTTTTTCGTTATGGTGTTTGATTTAGTCGATGAATTGTAATAAAGGACTATTAAATTGGGAACTTTTTTTGTTAAAATGTTTAAGTTACTATGAAATAGTTTATCTTCTTTCTTGTCACTTTTTTTAAAAAATATTGTAAATTTACCCACCAAACACAATACACTACTTTATGGGTCAAAAAGTTCTACTCACGGCTAAAGAAGTTAATATCATTCTGCATCGTTTGGCATGTCAATTAATTGAAAATCATCTCGATTTTTCCAATACTGTTTTGATTGGTATACAGCCAAGGGGAAAGTACCTAGCACAGCGTTTAATCACTATTTTAAAAGAAGAATACAATATCAATGAAGTAAAACTTGGCTTTTTAGATATTACTTTTTTTAGAGATGATTTTAGAAGAGGGGAAAAAACTTTAGAAGCCAATAAAACAGAAATTAATGAAGTACTTGAAGATAAAAAAATAGTTTTTGTGGATGATGTATTGTATACAGGTAGAAGTATCAGAGCAGCCTTAACGGCAATTCAGTCTTTCGGTCGCCCTTCAGAAATAGAATTATTGACACTTATTGATAGACGTTTTAGTCGTCATTTGCCAATACAGCCTGATTATAGAGGACGTCAAGTAGATGCCATTAATAATGAAAAAGTAGTGGTGAAGTGGATGGAGCAAGATCAAGAAGATGCTGTATACTTAGTAACAAACGAGAAATAAACAACGCGCAACATAAGATATAAATGAAAGAGTTATCTGTAAATCATTTAATTGGAATAAAATATATAACAAAGCAGGATATCGATTTAATTTTCGAAACGGCCGATCATTTTAAAGAAGTAATCAATAGACCAATTAAAAAAGTTCCTTCATTACGTGATGTAACCATTGCAAATATTTTCTTCGAAAATAGTACGCGTACCAAATTATCGTTTGAACTGGCTCAAAAAAGGTTATCAGCAGATGTAATGAGTTTTTCAGCAGCGCAGTCTTCTGTTAAAAAAGGAGAGACTTTAATTGATACGGTCAACAATATATTAGCCATGAAAGTTGACATGGTTGTAATGCGTCATAGTGCTCCTGGAGCGGCTCATTTTTTATCACAAAATGTAAACGCCAGTATTGTTAATGCAGGAGATGGTGCACACGAACATCCTACACAGGCTTTATTGGATAGTTTTACGATAAAAGAAAAATTAGGGGATGTAGGAGGAAAGAAAATTGTTATCGTTGGAGATATCTTGCATTCACGAGTAGCCTTGTCAAATATATTTGCTCTTCAGAAACAAGGGGCTGAAGTTCGTGTTTGTGGACCAAAAACATTATTGCCAAAATACGTAGAGTCTCTTGGAGTAAAAGTTGAACCAAATTTACGTAAAGCATTGGAATGGGCAGATGTAGCAAACATGTTGCGAGTACAAAACGAACGTTTGGATGTAAATTATTTTCCATCAACAAGAGAATATGCACAACAATACGGCGTTACTAAAGAATTATTAGATTCATTAGACAAAGAGGTTGTAATTATGCACCCAGGCCCAATCAACAGGGGAGTTGAAATTACTTCTGATGTTGCCGATTCGCAACAATCTGTAATTTTAGATCAAGTGGAAAATGGAGTAGCAGTAAGAATGGCGGTAATTTATTTATTAGCGAGTAAAATTAAGCAATAGAGTAAGGTTCAATTTAAAAAATGATTTTATGAAAGTAGATAAAAAAGGACATACGACGATAATAAAAGAAACAAGAGGAGATATAAAAGCTTTTATTGAGAACATAGCGACTGAATATAAAACCTTTGAAAAGCAAAATTTGATTTTGGATGTTTCGAATGATGAAAAAGTAGGTATGAATGATTTGGTAAATTTTAAAAATTTGGTCAAGCAACATCAAAAATCAAAAAAATCATTAGTTATAGTTGCCGAGAACATTGATTTCAATGAGACTCCAGATTATTTAATTGTTGTCCCTTCTGTCTTAGAAGCACAAGATATTATAGAAATGGATGAAATCCAACGTGATTTAGGTTTTTAAAAAAGATTGAAAGAAGGTAGAATACCTAAAGATGAAAGTAAAAATATTAGGCTGTTATGCCGCAACACCGCGTACTATAACGAATCCTACTTCCCAAGTTTTAGAAATTAAGAACCACATGTTCTTAATAGATTGTGGTGAAGGGACGCAAGTACAATTGCGTAAGCATAAAATTAAGTTTTCGCGTATCAACCATATTTTTATTTCGCATTTACACGGGGATCATTTCTACGGACTTATCGGTTTAATTTCCACCTTTATGTTGTTAAATCGTGTTAACGATTTACATGTTTACGGTCCTAAAGGAATCAAGGAGCTTATTTTACTACAACTACGCGCTTCGGGTTCTTATACAGGGTACAATTTATATTTTCATGAATTGACTGCTAAGGAGAGTGAAACTATTTATGAAGATGAAAAGGTAATTGTAAAAACTATTCCTTTACAACATCGCATTTATACCAACGGTTTTTTATTTCAAGAAAAAAACCAACAGCGAAAATTAAACATTGAAGCTGTCGAGCGTCATAATATTGAAACGTGTTATTTCCAAAAAATTAAATACGGTGGAGATATCACTTTAGAAGATGGTACTGTAGTTTCAAATGCTGAATTAACTTTTGATCCAGAACCAGAGAAAACCTATGCCTTTTGTAGTGATACAGTTTATAATGAAAATATTATTCCTTTAATTGAAGGTGTTGACGTTTTATATCACGAAACTACTTTTCTTGATTCTGAAGAACATTTAGCTGAAAAAACCATGCATACAACTGCAAAACAAGCAGCAACAATTGCACTTAAAGCGAATGTAAAAAAATTACTTATGGGGCATTACTCAACGCGATATGCTTCTATAGAACACTTTAAAACTGAAGGTCAAACAATATTCCCCAATATACTGTTGGCCGATGATGGAAAAGAGTTTAACTTTTAAAAGTTGAACTTTTTTTATTTATACCTTTAGGCTTGTCTTTTTTAGTACCCAAACAAATCGTATTTTACTTCAACTTTGTAACTTTACCTTTTTAAAACTATTAAAGTATGTCAGATTTAAGTAATTACAGAAAATCATACGAGAAAAGCGAACTTTTAGAAACCAATGTTCCAGAAGATCCCATAAACCTATTTCACAGATGGTTTCACGAAGTAGAAGATTTTGGTGGAGTAGATGAAGTAAACGCAATGACAGTTGCTTCAATAGGGTTGGATGGCTTTCCTAAGAGTAGAGTAGTGCTTCTAAAAAAGTATAACGAAGAAGGTTTTATTTTTTATACCAATTATCAATCTGAGAAAGGAAAAGCAATACTTGAAAACCCGAATATTTGCTTATCCTTTTTTTGGCATTCTATGGAACGTCAAGTAATTATTAAAGGAATAGCCGAAAAAACTTCCACAATAGACTCAGATAATTATTTCGCTTCTCGTCCAAAAGGAAGCCAATTAGGAGCTTTAGTTTCTGCACAAAGTGATGTAATTCCAAATCGTGAATACTTAGAATCAAAACTTAAAGAATTAGAATTGCAATATGAAGGTAAAGAGGTTGCTAGACCTGATTTTTGGGGCGGTTTCTTAGTACGACCTGTAGCCGTTGAATTTTGGCAAGGCCGTCCAAATCGCTTACATGATCGCCTTCGTTATACTCTTTCCGAAAACTTTGAATGGACAATTGATCGATTGTCTCCATAGCGTTAAATAATGTAACTTAATGTTAATTTTGAATTACATTTTATCGAAAATATTTGCGTATTATCGATAGAATTGTATATTTGTATATACTATTAACCATTTAATCGACGTTTTAAGTTGATTAACGATTTTTTTTGAGTAAAAAAATTAACATTAATTACATTAATTATGAAGAAATGTTTAATAGTATTTTTAGCCTCGATTGCTATTATTGCTACTTCATGTACTTCTGAAACCGAGAGGTTTGAAGAACCTACATTGACTGAAATCCAACAACACTATGTGCACACAGCGATGGAGCTCGAACTTTTGGATTTAATTAATTCCTACAGGGTTGAACATGGATTGAATACGCTTAGTATAATTGAGCATATTTCCTATAAAGCTAATGAGCACAACAATTTTATGATTGAAACGAATACGGTCAATCATGTAGGTTTTGAAGAAAGAAGACACAATCTAGAACAAGTTTTAGGAGCAGTACGCGTTGGAGAAAACATTGCATTTGGGTATTCGTCTCCTGAAGCAGCTCTAACTGCTTGGACTGAAAGTGAAGGGCATAAAGCCAATTTAGATGGTGATTATACTCATTTTGGAGTATCTATTAAAAAAGACTTAGAGGGTAGAAAGTATTATACCAATATGTTTATTCGTAAATAAACAAGTTGTGATAGTACATATAGAAAGGAAAGACATCGTAATGGATGTCTTTTTTTATTTAAAAACCCCTACAAATACAATTTGTAGGGGCCATTAAATGAATTAGAGAGTAGAGGTAGAACTAATCCATTTTAATTACTATAAACTCACTACGTCTGTTTTTTTGATGTTCCGCCTCTGAACATGAAACACCATCCGAACAGCCGTTAACCAACTGTGTTTCACCATAACCTTTTGCTGTCAAACGTTCTCTTTCAATACCATTTTTAACCATGAATTCTAAAGTTGATTTTGCTCTTCTTTCCGATAAACGTTCGTTATAAGCATGTGTCTGACGACTATCAGTATGTGAACGAATATCCACTTGCATTTTAGGATATTGTTTCATGACTTCAACAATTTTTTGTAAATCTTTTGCCGCATCGGGTCTAATGTTCCATTTGTCTAAGTCAAAATAGATAATACTGATATCAAATATTTTGGCTAGGTCAGTACCTTCACTTACAGGGAAGACATTGCGTTTTAACTCCATATTAAGTTCTGTTTCGCCGCTTTCTTTATTTGAAGTAATTGATTTTTCATTGGTTTCATATTCTTCTTTAGAAGCTCTTAAGTAATATTTAGTATTACATTCGATATCAAATGAATATTTACCAAATTCATCAGCAGTAGCTGCTGCAAGTTCTTTTTGGTTTTCATCCAATAATTTTAAACTTGCATATGGAAGAATTTCATTTGTATCGATATCGGTTACAACTCCAAAAAGTTTTTGGGTACAAACTTTCAAGCTATAGATATCGTCATAACCACTTCCACCATCTCTGTTTGAAGTAAAAAATCCTGTTTTGTCTTTTCGTACTATAAATGCGAAATCATCCATTGAACTATTAATAGGTTTGCCCAAATTCAAAGGTTCTTGAAACGAATTGGATGCTGATTTTGATTCGAAAATATCAAGTCCGCCTAAACCCAAATGTCCGTCTGAAGCAAAATAAAGTGTACTGTCATACGCAATGAATGGAAATGTTTCACGCCCTTCAGTATTGACAGTATTTCCTAAATTTTCAGGACTACCAAAGCTACCATCACTATTGATACTTACTTTGTAGATATCGGATTTTCCAAATCCACCTGGCATATCAGATGCAAAATACATGTATTTATTATCAGCGCTCAAACTAGGGTGAGCGGTACTGTAATTATCACTATTAAATGGTACTTCTTCAATATTATCCCATTTGTTATCCACTAAGCTCGCTTTGTAAATTTTTACCAAAGTACTCTTATCTCCATCTTTACCTTTTTTACCGTCTAGATAATTGTTTCTGGTGAAGTACATGGTTTTACCATCGTTAGTAAAAACAGGTGACGATTCGTTAAACTTTGAATTAATCGTTTCCGAAAAATTAGTTGGTGTTCCAAGGGTTTTATCTTCATTAATTGTTACAACATACAAATCGGTAAAGTTTTGCATGGTCCACTTATGAACCTTGTTGTGTAAAGCGCCTTCTTTTCGAGCTGATGTAAACAGCAATTGATTGCCAAAATACGAAGGACCATAATCCGAATATTCTGAATTGATACTTGTTTTATCCATAGAATATTTCCAAGAAAGGGCTTCGATATCATTCAGATAATCTTTATTCGCTTCATAAGCTTTACCACGAGAATCATTTGACTTTTTATAAAATAATTCTAGATATTCATTGGCTTTATCATACACATTATTAGCTTTTAATGCTTGAGAATATCGAAAATAGTATTCTGGCTCAACTTCTTCATTTAAAGCAAATAAATCGCCATACCATTTTGCAGCTTTATCAAGTTCGCCATTGAAATAATAGGAATTACCAAGCTTCTTGAATAATTCAGATGACTTATGTCCTTTTTCAGCTACTTTTTCATAAATTTCAATAGCATCTATATAAGAGTATTTGTCATATTTGCGATCTGCAGAAGCTAATTTCGAAGATTGTGAAAAGCTTACGCATGAAATACCTATTGTTAATAAAATTGAATATATTGCTTTCATAATCTGTCGGTTTAAAAGAATCGAGGAGTACTGATTCTGTTATTATTAAATATCTCAAATCGTAAAAATATTTCGTGTGAACCCGAGTTATAATTTGATAACTTGGTTGTTTCCATATCGTATCCATAACCTGCAAAAATGGAATTGCTAATTTGGAATCCTATAAGACCACTCACTGCTGAATCCCAACGGTAAGCAGCACCCAAAGTTAACTTTTCATACAACAAAAAGTTCGCCGTAAGATCAAGTTGTAGGGGAGAGCCTTCAACACCTTTAGCTAGAAATGCAGGTTTAAATTTGAAGTTCGGACTAAACTCAAATACATGACCAGCTATCAAATAAAAGTGCATTTTTTCCTTTGTAATTGCAACATCATTATCATTATAATGTTTACTTTCAAACATATTCGGTACTGACAATCCTACATAAGTGTTATCAGAGAATAAATAGGCACCTGCTCCAATATTTGGATTAAATTCTGAATCAAAATTTTGGAATTGTGGATCATTCGTGTTGTAAATGTTCAATTTGTTTACATCAAGATTGAAAATGTTTGCAGTTCCTTTTAAACCTAATGAAAGTTTATAACTTGGTGATATTTGAATAAAATAAGCCAAATCTGCAGAAATTGTATTTTCTGTACTTGGACCAATTCTGTCATTTACGAAAGATAAACCAATACCGAAGTTGGAATCACCAATAGGAGTATTCAAAGAAGCATTATTGGTTACTGGAGCTCCATCTAGGCCCACCCATTGTGTACGGTGTAATAGAAATATACTAAAAGCGTCTCTAGAACCTGCATAAGCAGGGTTTACACTTATAGTGTTGTACATGTAGTTGGTATACTGCGAGTCTTGTTGCGCGATACAAAGTGCATGGGCTAAAATTAATGTAAAAAGGATATATATTTTTTTCATGACTATTTCTTTTAATTTATAAATGTATCATATTAGTTTCAGTATCATATTATTTATCCAAATATAAATAACCTGATTTATCATGCATCACATTTTCGTCATCTTTATATTTTAAGACGTAAAAATAGGTTCCATCCGGTAAAGTTTCATTTTGACTCAATGTAGTTCTTCCTTCAGAATAACCTTTGAAAGAAATTGCATTGTTGTCATAACCGGTTGCTTCATATACTAATATTCCCCATCTATTGTAAATTTCAACAGTATTGTCTGGATAACATTCAATACCGTCAATAAAGAAATAATCATTTGCTCCATCGTTATTTGGCGAAACAGCATTATATACTTCTACAGAACATGCTGGTAAAACCAAACATTGTTCATTAACATTTACATAGACTTCATATTTCTTAGGGCATGGATTATTTTCGGTGTTAATGATATATTGTAAAGTATAGTATCCGTTAATTAAATCTGCAATGGTAAAGTTATCACCTAATAAAGCTCCTGTACCGTTGACATCAATCCATTCACCGTTTGCTTCAATAAATTCACCAATTAACTCTCTTAATATGTCTAGTAAGTTGATACTTCTACTTTCTGTTTTACAAGCACTATATGTTGCAGCTTGAAAAGGAGATACAACATTAACATTTATGGTTTGTGTAAATTCTGAAACATTACCACAATTGTCATCAACAGTCCATTTGCGTGTTATAATGTAATTGTACATTGATATAAATGTAGTATCATCTTCATATACGACTTCATTTATACCCGAACAGTTATCTTCGAATACCAATTCAGGTATTTCTGGAATTGCAGAACAAACAGTAGTAATTTCTGTATCCAAAGGAGTTACTAATGTTGGAGGTGTATCATCGTAAACACTTATTATTTGAGTATGTGTATCAAAATTACCACACTCGTCAGTCACAGTCCAAATTCTAACAATTTCATATTCACCAGGACAGCTTGATCCAGTTGTAATGATATCTTCTGTCATATCAATACTAACAGAAGTAGAGCAATCGTCACTACCTGTAAGTGTTGCAGCAGCAGGAATTGCATCACAAGAAGCTGATTCGTTATCAGGAAGTATAGAAGTAAATACTGGACTTGTTGTATCTTGAATAGTGAATGTAGCTGTAGTTGAACTAGTGTTGCCACAATCATCCGTAGCCGTAAAGGTTACTGTAGCTGAACCTGTCAGACCGCAATCATCAGAAAGCACAGTAAAGTCATTTGACCATGTTACATTCGAACAGGTATCAGAAGCTAGAGCATTACCATTAGTCGCCAACCAAGCATTTAATTCCGCTGTGTTTCCAGCGCCATCACATTCTACTACTAAATCTGTTGCCAAGGTATCAATAGTTGGTGGAGTGGTATCTTGAATGGTGAAGGTTGCCGGTACTGTTCGGATATTACCACAATCATCAGTAGCGGTAAACGTTACAGTAGCTGAACCTGTCTGACCACAATCATCAGAAAGCATAGTAAAGTCATTTGACCATGTTACATTCGAACAGGTATCAGAAGC
The DNA here is from genome assembly GCF_042686145.1 of Flavobacterium chuncheonense. NCBI lineage: Bacteria > Pseudomonadati > Bacteroidota > Flavobacteriia > Flavobacteriales > Flavobacteriaceae > Flavobacterium > Flavobacterium chuncheonense. Next base: position 38,506 of record NZ_JBHUPC010000004.1, read on the forward strand.
TAGAGCATTACCATTAGCCATCAACCAAGCATTTAATTCCGCTGTGTTTCCAGCGCCATCACATTCTACTACTAAATTTGTTGCCAAAGTATCAATAGTTGGTGGAGTAGTATCTTGAATAGTAAAAGTAGCCGTAGTTGAGCTAGTGTTACCACAATCATCAGTCGCCGTAAAGGTTACGGTTGCCGAACCAGTAGCACCACATAGATCCGAAAGTGCAGTGAAGTCATTTGACCATGTTACATTCGAACAGGTATCAGAAGCTAGAGCATTACCATTAGCCGTCAACCAAGCATTTAATTCTATTGTATTTCCAGCACCGTCACATTCTACTGTTAGATCTGCAGCCACCGTGTCGACAACTGGGTTAGTAGTATCTTGAATAGTAAAAGTAGCCGTAGTTAAGCTAGTATTACCACAATCATCAGTAGCCGTAAAGGTTACAGTAGCCGAACCAGTAGCACCACATAGATCCGAAAGTGCAGTAAAATCGTTAGACCACGTTACGTTCGAACAAGTATCAGAAGCTAGAGCGTTACCATTAGCCGCCAACCAAGCATTTAATTCAGCAGTGTTTCCAGCCCCATCACATTCTACTACTAAATTTGTTGCCAAAGTATCAATAGCTGGTGGAGTAGTATCTTGAATGGTGACGGTTGCCGGTACTGTTCGGATATTACCACAATTATCGGTAGCCGTAAAGGTTACTATAGCTGAACCAGTTGAGCCACAATCATCAGAAAGCATAGTAAAATCATTTGTCCATGTCACCCCACCGCACATATCCGATGCAACAGCACCTCCATTAGTCGCCAACCAAGCATTTAATTCCGCTGTGTTTCCAGCGCCATCACATTCTACTACTAAATCTGTTGCCAAAGTATCAATAGTTGGCGCAGTAGTATCTTGAATAGTAAAAGTAGCCGTTGTTGAGCTAGTATTACCACAATCATCCGTAGCCGTAAAGGTTACAGTTGCGGAACCTGTAGCACCACATAGATCCGAAAGCGTAGTAAAGTCATTTGACCAAGTTACTCCACCACAAACATCAGAAGCAATAGCACCACCGTTAGAAGTTAACCAATTGTTTAATTGAGCTGAGTTACCAGCACCGTCACATTCTACTGTTAAATCCGCAGCCATCGTGTCGATAACTGGGTTAGTTGTATCTTGAATAGTGAAGGTTGCTGAAGTAGTCGAGCTGTTTCCACAATCATCCGTAGCCGTAAAGGTTACAGTTGCGGAACCTGTAGCACCACATAGATCCGAAAGTGTAGTAAAATCGTTAGACCAAGTTACATTCGAACAGGAATCAGAAGCTAGAGCATTACCATTAGCTGCTAACCAAGCATTTAATTCCGCTGTGTTTCCAGCGCCATTACATTCTACTACTAAATCCACAGCCGCTGTATCGATTGTTGGAGGTGTATTATCATTTATTGATAATGTTGCAGTAGTCACACTAAAATTACCACAGTCATCGGTAGCGGTGAAAGTCACTGTAACATTTCCACTAGCTCCACAGTCTCCTGAAAGATTAGAGAAGTCATTAGACCAAGTTACTCCACCACACACATCAGAAGCAATAGCACCACCGTTAGAAGTTAACCAATTGTTTAATTGAGCTGAGTTACCAGCACCGTCACATTCTACGGTTAAATCCGTTGCCATCGTGTCGATAACTGGGTTAGTAGTATCTTGAATAGTGAAAGTAGCCGAAGTAGTCGAGCTGTTTCCACAATCATCAGTAGCGGTAAAGGTTACAGTAGCCGAACCTGTAGCACCACATAGATCTGAAAGCGTAGTAAAGTCGTTAGACCAAGTCACAGCCGAACAATCATCTGAAGAGGAAGCACCACCATTAGCTACTAACCACGCATTAAGATCGGCAATGTTACCATTACCATCACATTCTACGGTTTGGTTTACAGCTTGTGTAATTAAAGTTGGCGCAGTAGTATCTTGAATGGTGAATGTAGCTGTAGTTGAGCTAGCGTTACCACAATCATCCGTAGCGGTAAAGGTTACAGTAGCTGAACCAGTAGCACCACATAGATCTGAAAGCGTAGTAAAGTCGTTCGACCAAGTCACAGACGAACAATCATCTGAAGAGGAAGCACCACCATTAGCTACTAACCACGCATTAAGATCGGCAATGTTACCATTACCATCACATTCTACGGTTTGGTTTACAGCTT
>NZ_JBHUPC010000005.1:0-4033 GCF_042686145.1 Flavobacterium chuncheonense
GTGAATAACCACCGTCGTTATTCGGTTCTCCAAAAATAAAAATCGAGATGAAAGATATCCCATAAATTAAAATGTAATCAACAAACCCAGCTGTGAATCTATCTACAATATTCGGTTTAGTTTTAATTTTAGACATAGTATTGTTTAAATGTATGGTAACGGTCCGCGGCTATAAGTAGTGGCGCTGAGCTAAAACCAAGCCAAAACAAATATAAACTTATTTTAGAAAATTCGGAGAATTTTCGGAATATTCCAAAAATAGCCATTACTTATAACTGCTGTTAACGGCAGTTTTTATTTTCGTTTTCCTTTTCAGATTTTTCCAGATTGTCCAATTCTGGTGAAGCACTTACTCGTGACAAAAAATGAATTGTTCCTGAAGTTTTAAATTTTTTGGTCGCTAAAACGATTCCGAAAATTAAGCCAATTAAAGCAACTAAAATTCCTACTATTAAACCATAGATGCTGTCAAAATTGTAATAAATAATATATCCGATTATTAAACCAAAGAGAGTAGGAGACAGTGCTATCTGAATCCATCCAATAATTTCAGTTATTAATTCAAATATTTTATGCATTTCTTTTTTAAAAGAGATTTAAAAATTCATCTAAAAAATCACCATTAAAGTTTGTTACAATCTCGTACCAGCCGATTTGATCATTTTCAGTATTTTTTATGTTAAGTCTTGTTCTTATCGACGTTTCATTTTTGGAAATATAGAAAGAATAGTTTTCAAATTCCGGGTGAATACTTTCTCGATTCAACTCACCAAAAATTTCAGTTAGTTCGTTTACCGAATTTTGAGTAAATATATTCTCAAACAATGCAAAGGCATTACCTTTTAAATCTAGTTCTTTACATTTCTCAACAAGAATATTTCTTAATTCGGAGTTTTTCATAAAATTGCCGTTAACGTCCCGCCAGCTTTATGACGTTGCAGTAATTTTAGCCAAAAGTTTGCAAGTATAAAACTTCCCAGAGAAAATTCGGAGAATTTTCCAAACACAAACCAAGCCCCGCAATGTCATAAAACTGCTGTTAGGCGTTCGCTTTTTTTTCAGATAAGAATGGTTGACTTTTCAGTTGCTCTTCGTATCGTTCTTTACTTATGAACGGCCAATAATCAAAATCGCCCATTTTTTGCATTTCAGCGAATTCTTTTTCTCTTTCATTTCTTTTGTCTTTATAATGCTGACCAAAAGTGATTACGCTTAAGATTATATCTTTAAATGAGAACCTTATAAACGGATTTGTTGGGTCAATGTATGACCATTCATATTCATTGTCTGAGTGTAAGAATAAAATGAACCTTGCTATGTCTTTTAGTTGTTTTTCGTCAAGCTTGTATTGATCTTTCAATTTGTGTTCTTTCAGGTCACTGTATAGACACCAACTTAATTCTAACATAGGTCTAATTATAGCATCGTCAAGTTTAGCTTCTTTTGCTCTATAATATTGTTCCGGAAGCCATCCAAATGTTACATCGTCAGTTATATAGTCTTCGAATTCATCATTGGTTATTAATCCAATTGATAAATGTCTCAAATGATACGCTAATTTTTTTCGTCTTTCTATATCAATCATGTTTTTGGATTTCGTTTTTCAAAGTGACGCCTAACGGTCCGCGGCTATAAGTAGTGGCGCCGAGCCAAAACCAAGCCAATTCAAATATACCGAAAACTTTTGAATTTTCGGAAACCCGAGCACAAAGTGCGAACTGGCGCAGCAAAATTCGGAAGGTTGCCATAACTCGCCATTACTTATAACAGCTGTTGTACTGCGTTTTATTTTATACGCTCGTTTATTTTTTCAAGCCACAAATCTCTTTCATTAACTACAAAATCATATTCTTTTTCATTATCAGTTATTATTCTAAAACCATTGTCAATCAGTTTTGCTGTTTTTCTTTTAATAACTATTTTGATATCAGCATAATTAATATCAGTTTGTCCTTTTTGGATATTGATTTTATGTGATTTGAAAATTAATTTTTTATTGGTTAAGAATATTTTTCCACCAACTCCTTCAAATCCACGAAATAAATTTGCCGGTCCTTCAATTTCGATTTGTTCATCTAATTCTAACACTGGTTTTATTTTTACTTTTTTAGATAATTTTCCAGCGAATTTTTCATTAACATAAGGAAATCCAATTCCAAAAAATATACCGAAGAAAACACCTTGAAAAAGCAAACTGTTAAGTGAGTTTAGTTTTTCGTCAGAGAAAAAATTAAATGTCCAGAGTAAAAAAGAGTAAAGAATTCCAGTGCCGATTGCAAACGTGATTCGGTACTTCCAATTCATTTTAATTATTTTATTTCCTATTTCCATAATGTTTTACTTAAATGCAGTACAACGGTCCGCCGCTTGTAGCAGTTGCTTAAATTTAGCCTAAAAGTTTACAAGTACAAAACTCCTTGTGGAATTTTCGGAGACTCGAGCACAGAGTGCGAACTGGCGCAGCAAAATTCCGAACGCAAGCCAAGCCTAGCAATTGCTACAAACGGCTGTTGTACACAGTTTATTTAGTTTTCAGAAGATAACAGTCGTTATATAACTGAATATTTTTACCGTCGTAATGATCAATTTGTATTTTAAGATCATCTATAAATTCAATTTTATTTTTTGGACAAACTAATATAAATTCTCCTTTTGTGACAAGTTCTCCATTCTTATTGAAAATTGAAATTTTAGCTTTGTTTTTATGAGAATGCATATAATCAACATTAAACCAATAGCCTATTTCTTTATTCTCAATCCAAAATGCAGTTATTGGAATATTTGTGAGCTTCATAAGAGAGTCAATTTCTCTTTCATAATTTTTTTTCCAATTTGTTGAGTTTAGTTTACCTAAGTAATCATCCATTTTTGAATTGTATATTTCAATTCCATTTTGTTCAACTCTGTTTATTATGCAGCCGTAATTGATAACTTTAAATCCGTATTTTTTGCTTACTTTATTAATGTCTTCAATTGAAAGCATTGATTCACCTACAAATACAATTTGTAGTTTATTTTTAGCAATGTCATTTTTAGCTGTTAAATAATTAAATCGAGTAAAGAAACCAAAATTCCAAGATCCAAAAATAATTAAGAAAATTGTGATTGAAATGAAAATTGTTTTTTTACTCATTTTTTTCAAATTGTGTACAACGGTTTGCCGCTTGTAGCAGTTGCGTAAATTTAAGCCAAAAGATTACAAGTACAAAACTCCTCGTGGAATTTTCGGATAAAATTCCGAACACAAGCCAAGCCAAGCAATTGCTACAAACGGCTGTTAGCGGCAGACTTTGTTATCTTTGTAAACGTCCTGATTTTTCGAAAGCTTGGAGTAGTTTTGGATAATCTTCCAGATTTGTTAAAACAGGTTTCCAATCACTATAGTTGAGATTGTGAAATATTACAAATTTCGGATTTTCCAATTTTTCTTTGTCTTTATAATAATTATATCCTATGTAGTTCCAACTATATATAACACTTGAATAATTATATCTAAAATATCCTGTTAAGATTGGATTTCCGTCAACACAGATTGCAAACTGATTTATGTTTTTATCCAAAAATGATAGAGTATATTGGCCTCGTTTCGTCAAAATCAACTCGCTTCGTGAAAGATTAAATTTAAGTATATCTTTATCTTCAATAATTGGAAGCGCTTGTAAATTAGTTTTGTCGACACTAAATTTACCACCATATATCATTTGCTTTTTTATCGAATCATAGTTGTAATTTTTGTTAATCCTATTAGGGTCATAAGGCATCTTTTTAATTTTTAAATAGTTAACTAAGGGAATTCCCTCATCGGAACTTACACTATTTTCTAATAGATAAATCTCAATTTTTTCTTGTCTTTTTTTACAAGAACAAATGAATAAAGACAAAAGAATGATTATTAGAATTTTTTTAGACATAGGATGTTTAAGTTTGCCGCTAACGGTTCGCGGCTATAAGTAGTGGCGCTGAGCCAATACCAAGCCAAAACAAATATAGACTTATTTTAGAAAATTGGAAGAATTTTCGGAATAGTACTGAC
>NZ_JBHUPC010000006.1:0-114673 GCF_042686145.1 Flavobacterium chuncheonense
CTACCGGACTTCCTCCTCTTACGATTAAATGCTCAGTTGAGCATAGTTATCGAGTCTTTTAGAAACCCTATCCAAATCGGATAGGTTTTTTTGTTTTGGGGATAGTTTAAGTTTTCTTTTGGCTATAATTTTGATTATAATTAAGAATTAACAGTTAATAGATATTTTATACCCTTTGACGATTTTCGTGTTAATATTTTTTTAATTAAATATAGTTTATTGAAAATCAAGTTGTTAAATTTATGTAAGGATGTTTTATTAGCTAACTTTGTATGAAGCTTAAAATAACTTGAATATGAAAACTGCTATACTTTCCAATTTTCACCCAATTTTGGTTGGAAAATTAATTGAACAAACAAAATTAAATCAATACACAAAGTTTTTATACCATCATTTTCAAAATCATCCTTTAGTCATTTCAAATGAATCAGATGATGATAAAATTACTTTTGATTATGTATCCGATCAAGTAGATCGTTATGCTGTTTCATCTGGGAATATTAATCAGCGTCAGGTTCTGATTTTTGATGAAGTAGAAGATTTTATCACTAATAAAATGAAAGATACTGATCCCCGTAAATATGAATTTCCTGTTGGTTTTGAGGTTATACCAGGAAGTCATTATGGACCAAAAATTCAGGTTAGGATGGATTGGTTTAAGCAGAAATTGCGTTTTGTTTTTGATAAATTTTATGAGTTAACCCCAGAAATGCCTGAAAATCTTATTCATGTTACTTGTTCAGGTTATTCATCACCTAGTTTGGCACAGGAAGCTGTTGTACATCGCAATTGGGCTAGTGTTAAAGTTACACATTCGTATCACATGGGGTGTTATGGAGCATTTCCAGCTATTCGAACAGCAAGAGGGCTTTTGTGTCAAAGTGATGTAAATGGGCGTGTTGATATTATACATACGGAGCTACTTTCTGCACATTTGAATTTGACTGAATTTTCATCTGCAAATACGATGATTTGTTCGTTGTTTTCTGATGGATTTATTGGTTATTCACTTTATGATCAAGTGTCATTTGATATATTTAAAAAGCAATCTCGTCAAGCAGGTTTAAAAATTTTAGCAGCTCATGAAGTTATAATACCAGACTCTTTAGAAGATATGACATGGGATTTGGGTGAATATAGTTTTTTGATGACGCTCTCAAAACGTGTTCCTGTATTCATCAGAAAAAACATTAAAGCATTTATGACTACTTTGTGTGATAAAATTAATATTGATTTTGATGTTGAAAAAGATTCAATATATTTTGCAATTCACCCAGGAGGTCCAAAAATTATTGATTATGTAGTTGCTGAATTGGAAATTAATCCTTCACAAGCGGCATGGTCATACGAAGTGTTGAAAAAAAGAGGTAATATGTCATCAGCTACAATACCCCATGTTTTTACAGAAATCGTTAATGATAGATCAATTAAATCTAATACAAAAGTAATTGCTATTGCTTTTGGACCTGGATTGACTGCTACTGGTTTGATTTTGGAAAAAGTGGATTGATTTATTGAATAAATTCTTCAATTTTAGAAATTACATATTTATCGCCTAATATTTTGCGATGTCCTAATCCTTTTGTTAAGAGTAATGATCCTGATTCTAAATGTTGATGGATGTTTTCTGCAGCAGTATAAGGAACATCATCGTCGTCATAGTCGTGCATAACTAATACTGGTATAGTCACATCTTTTGCGGCCACATATGCAGAATAACTTTCCATTGGTTCGTTGAATTTTTTTTCAAATGACATTCTCATTTTGTTGCCAATTTCTTTTTTTAGTTTAAGTTTTTTTACAAAATCATTAAGTATATCATTTACACTATCACCACTTGCAATGATTACAGCCTTTTGCGCTTTGAATCCTCTTTTTATTGCATTTAAAGTAGCCATTCCTCCCAATGAATGTCCAATTATAAAATCGAATTGGCCGTATTTTTTTTCAATTTCCAAAATACTTTCAATAAACTCTAACATAATAGAATTTTTACCAGCAGATTTTCCGTGGGCAGGGGCGTCAAAACTTACCGTAGAATAGCCTAATTCTAACAATTTTTCTGCAATTTTTACCAATTGAGTTCCTCTTCCTGACCAACCGTGTACTAATAATACTTTTTTTGGACTACTACCGAATTCATAGACCATTATCTTTTTATCAATTGCAGGAATATTTAAATAATATTGATTTGAATTTTTATTCATTTCAAACTCCCTTTTTGGAATTTTATATTTAATAGGAGTTGTAAAAATTTTTTTAGCAAATTCAACAACTAAACTTGTTGAAATGAATTGTAAGACCTTTGCTGTATATATAATAGGTTTAGGAACAGTATTTGTGTAAGTATTTTTCTTATGTCTTTTCATTTTCAAAATTTACACAAAATTAGATTTTAATGAGATAGAAGTACATTAAAATTATCATAAAAAATAAAGCAATCCGTTTTGAATTGACTTTTATTATTAATTAAATTTGTAAAAAACACATAACGTATGAATGTTAAAATTAAAATAGGTGCGATTTTATTGTTTGGATTGGTTTTGTCTTGTTCTAAAAATCCATTCACAGGAAAAAGTAGTTTAGCATTGGTTTCAAATAGTGAAATTTTACCTTCAGCTTTTCAACAATATAATCAATTTTTATCTGAAAATAAGGTAGTAACTGGTACTGCAGATGCAAAGCGAGTTGAAACGGTGGGTATGAAAATTAAAACGGCAGCTGAAAGATGGTTAAATGCTAACGGGTATTCAAATTATCTTGATGGCTATGCTTGGGAATATAAATTAGTAGAAAGTAAAGAAGTAAATGCTTGGTGTATGCCAGGTGGGAAAATTGTTTTTTACACTGGAATTTTACCAATTTGTAAGGATGATGCTGGTATGGCAACTGTTATGGGGCACGAAGTAGCACATGCTCTTGCTAATCATGGTCAACAACGAATGAGTGCTGGTATGTTACAACAAGCTGGTGCCGCAGGTGTAGCTATTGCAACAGGTGGGAAATCAGAGCAAACACAGCAAATAGCTATGACAGCCTACGGTGCTACTACAGAATATGCCGGTATGTTGCCTTTTAGTAGAAGTCATGAAAGCGAGGCTGATATGATAGGTTTAACTTTAATGGCAATCGCTGGATACAATCCGGATACTGCAATTGCATTTTGGCAACGAATGGCCGCAAATTCAGGAGGACAAGCGCCACCCGAATTTATGAGTACACACCCAAGTAATGATACACGTATAGCAAATATTAAATCGTTAATACCAAAAGCTAAAGAGGAAGCAGCTAAATTTGGCATTACTTTTAAGTAATTTATAAAAAAGTTATATATTCGAAGTCCCACAGTAGTGGGACTTTTTTAATTTTATATTATGGCAAATTTAGCAAAGGGTAGTAGTAAGTTACGTAATGCTTGGGCATTTTACGATTGGGCAAATTCAGTATATGCATTGGTAATTTCTTCTGCCATTTTTCCTCTTTATTACGGATTTTTATTTACTAAAGAAAATTCTCAAATACAGTTTTTAGGATATGAATTTAAAAGTACGGCTTTAATAAGTTTTGTTACTGCTTTTGCTTTTTTGACAGTAGCTTTTTTGTCACCTCTACTTTCGGGTGTTGCAGATTTTATTGGAAACAAGAAAAGATTTATGCAGTTTTTTTGTTATTTGGGAGCAGCATCTTGCATCGGGATGTATTGGTTTACTGCGGATAATATTTATTTTGGCATATTATGCTTTTATACGGGATTAATTGGCTTTTGGGGGAGTTTGGTTTTTTATAATTCCTATTTACCAGATATTGCGTTTACAGAGCAGCAAGATGATTTGAGTGCTAAAGGATATTCATTAGGTTATATAGGAAGTGTTCTTTTATTGGTTTTTTGTTTGTTTGTTTTAATATTAGGTAAAGAAGGAGAAGCAGCTTTACATGCTATGCGTTTGTCATTTGTTTTAACAGGAGCATGGTGGATATTTTTTAGTCAGTATACTTTTTACTATTTACCAAAAGGAAATAGTAATGCCAATAAAATGCATAAGAGCGTTTTGTTTAATGGTTTTAAAGAATTGCTTAAAGTGCAAAAACAACTTTTTAAAGAAGTTACACTAAAGCGTTATTTAATTGCATTTTTTGTTTATAGTATGGCAGTTCAAACCGTTATGCTGGTCGCTACTTATTTTGGAGAACAAGAAATTAATTGGAAATCGGATAGTGAAAAAACAACAGGTCTGATCGTTAGTATTTTAGTGATACAATTAGTAGCGGTTTTAGGTGCTTATTTGACGTCTAAGTTATCAGAGAGATTAGGTAATATAAAGGCTTTGATAATTATAAATGCTATTTGGGCTGTTATTTGTGTATGTGCCTATTTTGTAACAGAACCAATTGAATTTTATATCACTGCAAGTTTTGTTGGATTGGTTATGGGAGGAATTCAATCCTTATCGCGTTCTACATATTCTAAGTTTTTACCAGAGACCAATGATACCACTTCATTTTTCAGTTTTTATGATGTAGCAGAAAAAATAGGAATTGTAATAGGAATGTTAATTTACGGTGTAATAGATCAAATTACAGGTAGTATGAGAAATTCTGTTGTTTTTCTAACATTGTTTTTTGTTGTTGGTTTAATTTTGTTGATGAGAGTTCCTAAAAAATAAAATATTATATTATTTTTGAAACCTTAAATCTCTATAAAATGAAAAAAATAAATATTATTAATACATTATTTGTATTTCTTGCTGTATTTTCTTTAGCATCATGTAATGTTGAACCAATTGATCCATTAGCGGCAACACAAACAGGTATACCTAGTGCTTCAACAGGTGATTATTGGCCTTTAGCTGTTGGAAATTTATGGTCATTTTCACAAAATGGTTCTATTTCTGATATGGAAGTGACTTCAACAGCAACCATAAATGGTGAAGTGTATTTTAATTTTGATAGTTTAATGGGACAATCTATGGCAGGTAATTCTGTAACAGGTGTTGCATCACGCGCTAAAAAAGTAGGAGGTGACTACTATATTAAAGTAGAAGATTTTACATTCAACGCTGGAGGTTTATCAGGTACTCAGACAGGTTTTGAATATATTACTTTAAAAGATTATTTAAACGTGAACGAAACTTGGGATGGTTCTTATCAACAAGTTAGTTCGTTTAGTGATCCTACATTTCCATCAGTAACGTTAAATACAACTTATATAGGGAAAATTGTAGAAAAAGGGACTACTTTGGCTGTTTCAGGAGTAACTTATACCGATGTGATTCATGTTGAGTTTACACAAACAACAACAGGTACGGGACAAAATGTTGTAACAGTTACTAATTTTTGGTTTGCAAAAGATGTTGGACCTATAAAATCAACTACATCTTCACAAGGAGCTACTTATGAATCTTTATTAGTTGATTATATTCTTAACTAATTCAAACCACAATATTAATTAAAAGCCGAAGAATTTACTTCGGCTTTTTTTATGGCACAAATCTTGACTTTTATACTATAGTATGTAAGTTTTTTTAGTTTAAAATGCTGTAAGTCAGTAATTTTGTTCTTTTTAAGATTTTGTATACGCCCAGAATTGATATGTTTAATGACAAAATGACCATTATATTGTTATGCCACAAAATAAAATTTTATCCCTTGACAATTTGTCACTACAAGAAATAAATACTGATGCAGAATTAATTCCATTGTTGACTCCCGAAGATGAGGAAGAGATGAATAATGAATTACTTCCTGCTGATTTACCGATATTACCGTTGCGAAATATGGTTTTGTTTCCAGGCGTTGTAATTCCTATTACCGCTGGGAGAGACAAATCTATAAAACTTTTAAATGATGCTAATGCTGCAGGGAAAGTAATTGGAGTAGTTTCTCAAATCGACGAATCGGTTGAAGAGCCTACACCTGCAGATATTTATCATATTGGTACTGTTGCGCAGATTATCAAAGTTTTGAAAATGCCTGATGGTAATACAACCGTTATTTTACAAGGAAAAAAGCGTTTTGAAATTGATGCTTTTACACAGGAAGAACCTTATTTTAAAGCAACTATAAAAGAAGTTCCAGAAGAACGTCCTGATCAAACCGATAATGAGTTTAAAACGATTGTAGAGTCGATTAAGGAATTGGCTATTCAGATAATAAAAGAAAGTCCAAATATTCCAACTGAAGCAACTTTTGCGATTAAGAATATTGAAAGCAATCCGTTCTTAATCAACTTTGTTTCATCCAACATGAATCTTTCGGTTGTTGATAAACAAGGCTTATTGTCAATTAACAATTTGAGAGATAGGGCTTTAGAAACATTGCGTTTCATGAATTTGGAATTGCAAAAATTAGAATTGAAAAATGACATTCAATCTAAAGTTCGTTTTGATTTGGATCAGCAACAACGCGAGTATTTCTTACAGCAACAAATGAAAACTATTCAAGAAGAATTGGGTGGAGTTTCACATGAAGCTGAAATAGATGAAATGCGTGAAAAAGCTACAGCTAAAAAATGGGATGAGAAAACTGCTACACATTTTGAAAAAGAGCTTTCAAAATTACAGCGTACAAATCCAAATTCACCAGATTTCGGTATCCAACGTAACTATTTAGAATTATTTTTAGAGTTGCCTTGGAATGAATTTACAAAAGATAATTTCGATTTAAAACATGCTCAAAAAGTTTTAGATAAAGATCATTTTGGACTTGAGGATGTTAAAAAACGTATCATTGAACATTTGGCGGTGTTAAAGTTACGTAACGATATGAAATCACCAATTATCTGTTTATACGGACCTCCAGGAGTTGGTAAAACATCAATTGGACGTTCTATAGCTGAAGCATTGGGTAGAGAGTATGTGCGTATTTCTTTAGGTGGTTTGCGTGATGAAGCGGAAATCCGCGGACATAGAAAAACATATATTGGGGCTATGCCTGGACGTATTATACAGAGTTTGAAAAAAGCGAAAACGGCTAATCCCGTTTTTGTTTTAGATGAAATAGATAAGTTGTCAACTAGTCATACGGGTGACCCTTCATCTGCGTTATTGGAAGTTTTGGATCCAGAACAAAATAATGAGTTTCATGATAATTTCTTAGAAATTGGTTTCGACTTGTCTAAAGTTATGTTTATTGCTACTTCAAATAGTTTGTCAACTATTCAACCAGCATTACGTGATAGAATGGAGATTATCAACATGTCCGGTTATACTATTGAAGAAAAGATTGAGATTGCGAAAAAGCATTTATTACCGAAGCAATTAAAAGAGCATGGATTACAAGAGAAAGACCTTCAAATTGGTAAAAAGCAATTAGAAAAAATTGTAGCAGGTTATACGAGAGAATCAGGTGTGCGTGGACTAGAAAAGAAAATAGCACAAATGGTTCGTCATGCTGCAAAATCAATTGCAATGGAAGAGGAGTATAACGTGAAGGTTACGGATGAAGATATCATTGCTGTTTTAAAGGCGCCTCGATTAGAGCGTGATAAATATGAGAATAATGATACAGCAGGTGTTGTAACAGGACTTGCTTGGACATCTGTTGGTGGTGATATTTTGTTTATTGAATCGTCTATTTCAAAAGGTAAAGGAACAATGACCATGACAGGGAATTTGGGTACTGTTATGAAAGAATCGGTCACTATTGCTTTGGAGTATATTAAGTCGCATAATGAGGAGTTGGGCATTCCATCAGAAGTATTGAGTAATTATAATATTCATATTCATGTTCCTGAAGGAGCAACTCCGAAAGACGGCCCTAGTGCGGGTATTGCTATGTTGACTTCTATAGTGTCGAGTTTTACACAGAAGAAAGTAAAGAAAAACTTAGCAATGACAGGAGAGATTACTTTAAGAGGAAAAGTGTTACCAGTAGGAGGTATTAAAGAAAAAATTCTTGCAGCTAAACGTGCAAATATTAAAGAGATTATATTGTGTGCTGAAAATAAGCGAGACATTGATGAAATTAATCCGGAATATTTAAAAGGAGTTACGTTTCATTATGTTGAAACTATGTCAGAAGTTTTGGCTATTGCGGTTACCAATCAAAAAGCAAAAAACGCTAAGAGTTTAAAATAATCGTATTACAAAGTATAGAATTCAATTCCGATTAATTAAATTAGTCGGAATTTGTTTTTTATATAAAGCTTATAATTTTATCTTCGCACTTGCGTTATAGAAATGATACCTAAAAAAATGCTAAGAAAATTTATCTGTTTATTTGTGCTCCTTCTATGTTCGGCTGTAAATGGCCAAATCGGAGGTAAGTATGTGTATCAATTCTTGAACTTAGTACAATCACCACGTCAAGCAGCACTTGGTGGGAAAACGGTTACGAATGTCGATTACGATGTGAATCAAGCAATTTATAACCCAGCAACCATAAATGGAAAAATGCACAACCAACTAGGGGTTAGTTATGGTAATTTTTACGGTGAAATTTCTTATGGTACTGCTGCATATGCCTACACTTGGGATCAACATTTACAAACCTTTCATGCGGGTGTGAGTTATATTAACTACGGAACTTTTGAAGGGAGAGATGAAGTTGGTAATTTGACATCTGATTTCACTGGAAGTGAAACTGCAGTGTCTTTGGGATATGCTTATAATTTGCCTTGGACAGATTTTTATGTGGGAGCCAACGTAAAATTGATTTCTTCTACTCTTGAAACGTATAATTCATGGGGTGCTGCAACAGATTTAGGTCTTTTGTATATCGATGAAGATAATGATATAAATTACGGACTTTCGATTCGTAATCTTGGTTTTCAAATCAAACCTTATGCTGATACCAATGAACGCTTGCCTTTGTCTATAGATGCGGGTGTTTCACAATTAATGGAGAATGTGCCTATTCGTTGGCATATTACTTTGGAAAATTTGCAACAGTGGAATATTGCCTTTTCAAACCCGAATCGTGCAGAGACAACTCTTGAAGGTGAAACAATAGAAGAGAAGGTGTCTTTTTTTAATAATGCATTGCGTCACTTGATATTGGGGGCTGAATTATTTCCGGAAAAAGGATTCAATATACGATTGGGATATAATTTTAGAAGGGGTGAAGAGTTACGTATTGTAGATCAAAGAAATTTTTCAGGACTTTCTTTGGGAGTTGGACTTAGAGTCGGTAGAATTCGTTTCGATTATTCGTATTCAAGATATACCCTTGCTGCCAATACAAGTCTATTTGGTTTAATGATTAATTTACAATAAGAGTGAAAAAAATTACAATAGCCATAGATGGTTTTTCCTCAACAGGAAAGAGTACTTTAGCGAAACAATTAGCTAAAGCATTAGGTTATGTATATGTTGATACAGGAGCTATGTATAGAGCAGTTGCTTTTTTCGCCATGCAAAATAATTGGATATCAGAGGTGGAAATTGCTAAGGATCAAATTGTTAAAAGTTTAGTTAATATAAAGTTGCATTTTCAATTTAATCCAAGTTTAGGATTTGCTGAGATGTATCTAAATGGGAATAATGTTGAAAACGAAATACGCTCCCTAAGTGTGTCACAAAATGTAAGTCGTATTGCAGAAATTTCAGAAGTGCGTTCCAAACTAGTAGAACAACAACAAGAAATGGGAAAAGAAAAAGCAGTTGTTATGGATGGTCGTGATATTGGTACTGTGGTGTTTCCAGATGCTGAATTGAAAATTTTCATGACAGCATCGTCTCGTACTCGTGCGCAAAGACGTTTTGAGGAATTGGTAGAAAAAGGACAACGTGTAACATTTGAAGAAGTACTTGAAAATGTTGAAAAACGCGATTATATTGATACACACAGAATAGATTCACCATTAGTTAAAGCTGAAGATGCTGTTGTATTGGACAATTCAACGTTGTCAAAAGAGGAACAGTTTCAATTGGTTCTTCAATTGGTGCATGATAAATTGAAAAATTAAACCCTTGTTATTAGGCATTTCGTTTTATTCTTCTTGCCATTTATCTTTATGGTTTAGAAATGTTTAGTTGTATGTAAAAAGAATAATAAGTTTTTGCAAATCAGAAAAATAGTGTTACCTTTGCGCACCTTTTGGCAGAGAAGAGTTTCCTTTAGGTATCAATTATTTATGTAAAATACTGTTGTTGTTTTTAAACTGCATTGAAACTCATTAAAGACGCAGCATACAAATTTTTTAATCAGCATGTCTGAAATTAACAAAACACAAGAAGAGTTTTTAGCAAATTTTAACTGGCACAATTACGAAGAAGGAATTGATGCAGTAGATGAAAAAAACTTACAAGAATTTGAAGATTTAGTATCTAAAACTTTTGTATCTACTGATGATCAAGATGTTGTAGAAGGTATTGTAGTAAGAATTACAGATAGAGACGCTATCGTTGATATCAATGCTAAATCAGAAGGTGTTATTTCTTTAAACGAATTCCGTTACAATCCTAACTTAAAAGTTGGTGATAAAGTAGAAGTACTTATCGACGTTCGTGAAGATAAAACAGGACAATTAGTATTGTCTCACAGAAAAGCTAGAACTATCAAAGCATGGGATCGTGTGATTGCTGCTCATGAGTCTGGTGAAATCGTAAACGGTTTCGTTAAATGTAGAACTAAAGGTGGTATGATCGTTGATGTTTTCGGAATCGAAGCATTCTTACCAGGTTCTCAAATTGATGTGAAACCAATCCGTGATTACGATCAATACGTAAACAAAACTATGGAATTCAAAGTTGTGAAAATCAACCATGAGTTCAAAAACGTAGTAGTTTCTCACAAAGCGCTTATCGAGGCTGATATCGAAGAACAAAAGAAAGAAATCATCGGTCAATTAGAAAAAGGACAAGTATTAGAAGGTGTTGTTAAAAACATTACTTCTTACGGTGTGTTTATTGACTTAGGTGGTGTTGATGGATTAATCCACATTACTGACTTATCTTGGTCTCGTATCAATCACCCAAGCGAAGTATTAGAATTAGATCAAAAATTAAACGTTGTTATCCTTGATTTCGATGATGAGAAAACAAGAATCCAATTAGGTTTAAAACAATTAAACGCTCATCCATGGGATGCTTTAGATGCTAACTTAGCTGTTGGTGATAAAGTGAAAGGTAAAGTAGTTGTTTTAGCTGATTACGGTGCTTTCATCGAAGTTGCAGAAGGTGTTGAAGGTTTAATCCACGTTTCTGAAATGTCTTGGTCAACTCACTTAAGAAGTGCTCAAGATTTCATGAAAATTGGAGATGAAGTTGAAGCGGTTATCTTAACTTTAGATAGAGATGAGCGTAAAATGTCTTTAGGTATCAAACAATTAACACAAGATCCTTGGACTGATATTACTTCTAAATACCCAGTAGGTTCTAAGCATACAGGTATCGTTAGAAACTTTACAAACTTTGGTATCTTCGTTGAATTAGAAGAAGGTATTGATGGTTTAGTATATATTTCTGACTTGTCTTGGACTAAGAAAATCAAACACCCATCAGAATTTGTAAATGTTGGTGATAACTTAGATGTTGTTGTATTAGAATTAGATGTTGAAGGACGTAAATTATCTTTAGGTCACAAACAAACTACAGCTAATCCATGGGATAAATACGAAGATGCTTTCGCAGTAGGTACTATCCACAATGGTGAAATTTCTGAAATCGTTGATAAAGGTGCTACAGTAGAATTTGGTGATGATATCGTTGCTTTCATTCCTACTCGTCACTTAGAAAAAGAAGATGGTAAGAAATTGAAAAAAGGTGAATCTGCAGATTTCAAAGTAATTGAGTTCAATAAAGAATTCAAAAGAGTTGTAGCTTCTCATACTGCAATTTTCCGTGAAGAAGAAGAAAAAGTTGCTAAAGAAGCATCTGCTAATGTAACTTCTTCAAACAATAATGTTGAGAAATCTACTTTAGGAGATATCGATGCATTAGCTGAATTAAAAGCTAAAATGGAAAAAGGAGAAAAATAATCTCTAATTTCTTATAAATAATTAAAGTCTCGATTTATATCGAGACTTTTTTTTTGAATTATTTTTTTTGTAAATTATTATATCGTAATATTGCAATATAGTAATTTGTTTATGGGAGCATCAAAATCAGATTTTTTTACAGACGAGCAAAATAAGTTAGCTTCATTGTTTAAAGCAATGTCACATCCGGCTCGTATTGCTATTATTCAATTTTTATTGCAAGTCGATTCTTGTATTTGTGGAGATATCGTAAATGAATTGCCATTGGCACAGCCTACCATTTCACAGCATTTAAAAGAATTAAAAAATGCAAATATTATTAAAGGTACTATAGAAGGAACTGCTATATGTTATTGTTTGAATCCAGAAACTATAGCTGTAATTGAGACTTATTTCAAGACAATTTCAGTTCAATTGAAAAATAAATGTTGTTAAATAAAACGAAAATGAAAGTATCAGCAATTAAAGCAATTTTACAAAATTTAGAAACCATAGTGTTTCAATTGCCAAATGGCGATTTTGTACCAGGTCATTTCCATGTCACTGAAGTAGGAATGATAACTAAAAATTTTATCGATTGTGGTGGAACTATTAGAAAGGAAGAAGTAGTGAATTTCCAACTTTGGGAAGCAAATGATTACGATCATAGTTTGCATCCAGAAAAATTGATTCACATTATTGATTTATCAATAGAAAAACTTCAAATTCCCGATTTAGAAATAGAAGTAGAATACCAAATGGCTTCAACGATAGGGAAATTCGATTTAGAGTTTGATGGAAAGCATTTTCTTTTAATTTCAAAGTTAACCGATTGCTTAGCAAAAGATAAATGTGGAGTTCCACAGGAAAAACCTAAGGTTAAAATAGGGGAATGGAAAGTGAAAAATAATAATTGTACACCTAATTCGGGATGTTGTTAATATGGAAAATCAAAAAGTAGCACATTGGGAAAACGTTTTTGCAACAAAAGCAGAAAATGAAGTAAGTTGGTTTCAGGAGAAACCGGAAACGTCTATACAATTAGTACAATCGTGCAGAGTAGCCAAAGATGCTAAAATAATTGACATAGGCGGTGGTGATAGCTATCTAATTGATAGTTTATTGGATCAGGGTTATACGAATTTATATTTATTAGATATTTCGAATAATGCTATTAATCGTGCCAAAAAGCGATTAGGTGATAAAGCTGAAAACGTAACTTTTATTGTTTCGGATAGTTTAAATTTTACTTCATCAGAACTATTTGATGTATGGCATGATAGAGCTTCATTTCACTTTCTAACAGAAGAAAAGGATATTCAAAGGTATAAAGAAAATGTTTTAGCTTCATTAAAAAGCAATGGTCATTTTGTTTTAGGAACTTTTTCAGAAGAGGGACCAATAAAATGTAGTGGTCTTGATATTACGCAATATTCTGTTGAAAAAATGGAAACTATTTTTAGTGATGATTTTGAACTTGAAAACTGTTTTACCGAAGATCATCAAACACCTTTTGATACTATTCAAAATTTTATTTTTTGTCATTATAGAAAACGATAAATGTATCTAAAATTAAACGAGACAATTGGTAATGTATCAAATCTACCAATTGAACAAGAGCGCAAAAGTATATTAGATGCTTTAGTAGATTATATTCAAAACAAAAAAGACTTGAATGAAGAAATTCGTTTAAACTTTATTTGTACCCACAATTCTAGAAGAAGTCATTTAGGGCAAATTTGGGCACAAACAATGGCATTTCATTTTAATGTAACAAATGTTTTTTGTTATTCTGGTGGGACTGAAGTTACTGCAATGTTTCCAAAAGTAGGTGAGACTTTGAATGAACAAGGATTTGAAATTTTTAGAATAAGCGATGCCGCAAATCCAATATACGCTGTTAAATATGATGAATGCGAGCATCCGTTAATTTGTTTTTCAAAAACATTTGACGATGTCTTTAATCCAAATTCAAAGTTTGCGGCAATAATGACTTGTTCATCGGCAGATGAGGGATGTCCATTTGTAGCGGGTTCGGAGATACGCTTACCAATACGTTATGAAGATCCGAAAGCATTTGATGGTACTGAGCTTATGAATGCCAAATATGAAGAGCGCAGTTTACAAATTGCAGCTGAGATGTTTTATGTTTTTTCTCAAATAAAATAATATGATAAAGAGATTAAATTTTTTTGTTGAATTTTTGGGTACATTTTTACTTGTTTTAGTGGGTACAGGTTCTATAATCATTAGTCAAGAATTTGATTATTTTGATGATTTTGGAATCGGCCTGGCTTTTGGTGGAATTGTTTGGTTATTGATTCAAATTTTGGGTAAGTATTCAGATTGTCATATTAATCCAGCCGTTACATTTGTGATGTTTACTGATCGAAAATTAACTTTTAATAAGGGTATAGTGTTTATTGGATTGCAATTGCTAGGAGCTTTATTGGCAAGTTTTGTTTTACACTTTTTATTTCCCGAAAATGTTAAATTGGGGAGTACTTTACCTAGAGCTACTTGGGAAGAAGCTTTTATTTATGAGTTTTTTTTAAGTTTAGTATTAATGTTGGTTATTTTAATTTCCACTACAATAGAAAAAATAAAAAAATATGCTCCTTTTTTAATTGGTTTTACAGTTTTTTTAGAAGCATGGTTGGCGGGGTATATTTGTGGAGCATCAATGAATCCAGCAAGAAGCTTTGGACCTGCTTTAGTTTCAGGAAACACAAGTGTACTTTGGCTTTATTTTTTAGCACCTATTTTAGGAATGTTGATGGCTTTGATTCTAGTAAAAGCTGTAAGTTTTTCTAATATAAAAGCAATTCTTAAATAATATTTATGTTAAATTTGCTGCCTTTAAAAAAAGGATATGAAAAAAATTACATTTTTATTTTTATTTTTTGCATTAGCTGGACATACTCAATATGTTAAATTTCAAGAGGCAACAATTACATTAAAAAATGGCAAAGTTTTAAATGGTTTAGCAAGAGTTGAGAGAAAACTTGCTGTAAAACAAAATAATGAAAAGTTAAAATTTGAATTTGACGAGGTAGAGAAAGTAGATTTTTCTGTTTTTGATAAAAAATCGAAAACTACAGAAAATGTACTTTTTAAAAGTGTATTGGTTAACGATAAGTACAAGTTAATGGGGGTTATCTATTCAAGTGATAAAATAGAGATTTATGGTAATTTGAATTTTTCAAGAACAGGGGCGCAAGTAGGAGGATTTAGTTCGGGTGTACCAACAGGACATGGTCCAACATATAATGGAAGTTTAGTATCAAGTTATAATGAATACTATAGTTTATTTAAAACCACATCAAAATTAGATTTAATTTATAGTTCTTATTCAATGAAAAAATTTAAAAAGATGGCAAAAGAATGTTTTGCAGGTTGTGAAGCATTGGTAAATAAATTGGATGAAAAAGAATTAAAAGAAGCAGATATAAAAGAAATCGGATTGTTTTATACACAACATTGTGATTAAGTTCAAATAAAAAAAGCTCTCATAAATTTGAGAGCTTTTTTATTCTTTATCTATTGAGCCTAGTACGCGTTTCATAAAATCATTTAAAGCAGTTTTTTTATCAGCACCACCTTGAATTGATTTGTGTACTTCTAATGCGCCATACATATTTGAAATTAATTCACCAATAACATCAAGTTCTTCGTCTTTTAAAGAAGGAATTTCTGTTAGGTTTTCCAAAACTTCTATGGTTTCTACCAAGTAATCTTGGTCATTATCCTCAATAAATTGTGTTAATTGTTTGATTACAGGTAATTTCATATTAAAGTACTTCGCTTACTAATTCTGTTAAAACTTCAAGTTTGTTGGTTTGAGTTTGGTTTACCAATTGACCATTTTTAAAAGTAGCAAATGTTGGTAAGTTGTCCACTTTTGCTAATTTTCTTGATTCTGGAAATTGTTCTGCATCAACAATAAAGAATGGAATATTTTCGTTCTCAGTTGCCATTTTTTTGAATTTTGGCTTCATAATACGACAATTTCCACACCAAGAAGCAGAGTATTGTACAATTACAGTTTCGTTTGTATTTACAATCTCTTGTAAATTATCTTGATTTAATTCTTGTAACATAATATGAGGGTTTAAAAAAAGCAATTGCAATGTTTTCACATTCACCGCAATTGCTTTAAATATATTTTAGTAAATATTAGTTTTGGCTTAAGTAAGCAGCAGTACTTAATCGATCAGCAGTCATTGCTTCTTTACCTTCTTCCCAGTTTGCAGGACAAACTTCACCTTTAGTTTGAACGTGAGTATAAGCGTCAATTAAACGTAAATATTCGTTAACGTTTCTTCCTAATGGCATATCGTTAACACTCTCATGGAAAATTTTACCTGTTTCGTCAACTAAGTAAGTAGCTCTGAAAGTAACATTTGAACCTTCAAGAATTTCTTCTCCTAAGTTTTCATCGTAAACCCATTCAGCATCAAGAATTTCTAAAGCAGCAGATAAGTTACGTGTAGTGTCAGCTAAAAGAGGGTAAGTTACACCTTCAATTCCACCGTTGTTTTTTGGAGTGTTTAACCATGCAAAGTGAACTTCATTTGTATCACATGATGCACCGATAACCATAGTGTTTCTTTTTTCAAATTCTCCTAAAGCAGCTTGAAAAGCATGTAATTCAGTAGGGCAAACGAATGTAAAATCTTTTGGATACCAAAATAATAAAACTTTCTTGTTGTTTTTTGTAGCTTCTTCTAAAACGTTGATTCTTAAATTGTCTCCCATTTCAGAAATTGCATCAACTGTAATGTTTGGGAATTTTTTTCCTACTAATGACATAATTTGTATGTTTTAAATGTTATTTTTTTGATGCTGCAAATCTAAGTGCTTCTTTCGTATTAAAAAACTGCTTACCATTGTAATTTTCTATTGTAGTATAAGTTTATTCTTTTTGAGTATGTATTTAGTGCCACATTTTTTGTTTCTATTTATTGTTTAAAATGCATTTTTCGTAGGAAGTAGTTTTAAATAATAGTTAAATAGATTATTTCTATTTAAAACTCAAATAATATAATATTAAAATTGTTAAATTAGAGGGAAATAATTAGCAACTATAAAATTTATAATATTATGGAGAACAACGCTCACAACAATGCCTCTTCAAATGGTAATAAGTGTCCTTTTTCTGGAGGAGTACCTAAAGATACTTCGGGGGGAGGTGCTAGAAATCAAGATTGGTGGCCAAATCGATTGAAAGTTAATATTTTGCGTCAGCATTCTTCGCTATCGAATCCAATGGAGGAACAATTTAATTATGCAGAAGAATTTAAGAAATTAGATTATAATGCTTTAAAAGCGGATTTACATGCATTAATGACGGATTCTCAAGATTGGTGGCCTGCTGATTTCGGGCATTATGGAGGTTTGTTTGTTCGAATGGCTTGGCACAGTGCGGGTACTTATCGTGTAGGTGATGGTAGAGGTGGAGCAGGAGCAGGTCAACAGCGTTTTGCGCCACTTAATAGTTGGCCTGATAACGCCAGTTTGGATAAGGCCAGACGATTGTTATGGCCAATTAAGCAGAAATATGGTAAGAAAATTTCTTGGGCCGATTTGATGATATTAGCGGGTAATGTGGCGCTAGAATCAATGGGATTCAAAACTTTTGGTTTTGCCGGTGGTCGTGAAGATGTTTGGGAACCTGAGGAAGATGTATATTGGGGATCTGAAAAAACTTGGTTAGAAGACAAGCGCTATTCGGGCAAAAGGGATCTTGAGGATCCATTAGCAGCGGTAGTAATGGGATTGATATATGTAGACCCAGAAGGTCCAAATGGCAATGGTGATCCACTTTCAGCCGCAATTGATATTAGGGAAACTTTTAAACGTATGGCAATGAATGATGAAGAAACGGTAGCACTTATTGCTGGAGGACATACTTTTGGTAAAACACATGGTGCTGCAGATCCAGGTAAATATGTTGGACCAGAGCCAGAAGCTGCCCCTATAGAAGCACAAGGATTTGGTTGGCATAATAGTTTTGGTTCTGGAAAAGGACCAGATGCAATTACTGGAGGGCCAGAAGTTACATGGACACAAACCCCTATTAAATGGAGTAATTATTTCTTCGAAAATCTTTTTGGATACGAATGGGAAATGACGAAAAGTCCTGCAGGTGCAAAACAATGGGTGGCTAAAGGTGCTGAACCAAGCATTCCAGATGCATTTGATGCTTCAAAGAAACATTTACCTACTATGTTAACTACAGATTTGTCTTTGCGCTTTGATCCCGAATATGAAAAAATTTCAAGACGTTTTTATGAAAATCCTGATGAATTTGCAAATGCTTTTGCACGAGCTTGGTATAAGCTAACACATAGAGATATGGGGCCAGTAAGTCGTTATTTGGGACCAGAAGTTCCGAAAGAGACATTGTTATGGCAAGACCCAATCCCAGCATTGGATCATGAAGTAGTAAACCAACAGGAAATAGACGCTTTGAAATCTAAAATTGTCGCTTCAGGGTTATCAGTATCAGAGTTGGTAAGTACCGCCTGGGCTTCGGCGTCTAGTTTTAGAGGTTCTGATAAACGTGGTGGAGCAAATGGTGCTCGCGTTCGCTTAGAGCCACAAAGAAGTTGGGAGGTAAATAATCCGGCACAGTTGAATAAAGTATTAACGGTTTTAGAAAACATTCAAAAGGAATTTGTTGCTAGCGGTAAAAAAGTTTCTATAGCCGATCTTATTGTGCTTGCTGGAAATGTAGGTATTGAAAAAGCAATCAGGAATGCAGGTAAAAACGTAGAAGTTCCTTTTTTACCGGGACGCATGGATGCTTCTCAAGCACAAACAGATATAGATTCAATGGCATACTTAGAACCGTTTGCGGATGGATTCCGTAATTATCGTAAAACAGAATTTCCTGTAACTACTGAAGCACTGTTAGTTGATAAAGCACAGTTGTTAACGCTTACTGCTCCAGAATTAACGGTACTTGTAGGAGGAATGCGTGTATTGAATACAAATTTTGACGGTTCTAATCATGGAGTTTTTACCAATAAAGCAGAAACACTATCAAACGACTTCTTTGTAAATCTTTTAGATATGGCAACACAATGGACTCCGCTAGGTTCAGAAGAATTATTTGAAGGAAGAGATCGCAAAACTGGAGTAGTTAAATGGACAGCTACTCGTGCCGATCTTGTTTTTGGTTCAAGTTCGGAGTTGAGAGCTTTAGCAGAGGTTTATGCAAGTGATGATGCTTCGGATAAATTTGTTCATGATTTTGTAGCGGCTTGGACTAAAGTCATGAATTTAGATCGTTTTGATTTAGCCTAAATAAGAATACGCTATAAAAAAAGAGGTCTTCAAAGACCTCTTTTTTTATGCAACTTTTGAAACTAATTGTCGTATCTTGATGTTAAAAGCAGCAAATATTAACGTCATTACGGGACTTATAAGATTAAAGAATGCAAATGGTAGATAATCAAAAGTGTCAACTCCCAATGTGCCCGATTGATAGGCTCCACATGTATTCCAAGGAACTAAAACAGAAGTTACTGTTCCAGAATCCTCTAATGTTCTACTTAAGTTTTCAGGTGCTAAGCCTTTTTCTTTATAAGCTTTTGCAAACATTTTACCAGGTACAACAATTGCTAAATATTGGTCTGATGCTGTAATGTTTAAGGCTAAACAACTACCTACAGTTGAAGCAAATAATCCTAAAGTTGATTTTGCTAATTTTAATAAGGATTTACTAATTCTTGATAGGGCTCCAATGGCATCCATTACGCCACCAAAGGTCATCGCACAAAGAATTAACCAAATAGTTCCTAACATTCCACTCATCCCTTTTGCTTTAAAAAGCTTTACCAAGTTTGGATTTTCGGTAGGAATAACAGTTTCTATTGTAATGGCATCCATTAAACCTCTATATGCTGTTTTAAATGAAATGTGGTCTGTATTAGTAAGTTGGTTGATAATTTGAGGTTGGAAAATTAACGCGAAAATAGCACCTAAGATAACCCCAACAAACAAAGCAATAAGTGGTTCTGTTTTTTTAAAAATTAAACCAATTACGATTACTGGGACTATAAATAACCATCCTGTAATGTTAAATGATTTTTCAATATCAATAAGCATTACACTAGTATCAGTATTACCACTTATGTCAATTGTTAATCCTAAAACCGTAAATAATATTAAAGAAATAATAAAAGTCGGTACTGTGGTTAAAGTCATATAACGAATATGGGTAAATAGATCAGTACCGGCCATTGCTGGCGCAAGATTCGTAGTGTCAGACATTGGCGATAGTTTATCGCCAAAATAAGCACCAGAAATTACCGCTCCTGCCACCATCCCTATTGGAAAACCAATTGCACCACCAATTCCGACTAGAGCAATACCTACGGTTGCTGAAGTAGTCCAAGAGCTACCAGTAGCAATGGAAATGACAGCACAAATTACCATGGTAGCTGGTAAAAATATTTCAGGAATTAAAATTTGAAGTCCGTAATAAATCATAGAAGGAATAATTCCGCTAATTAACCATGTACCGGCTAAAGCTCCTACCATTAACAAAATTAAAATGGCTCCAGCAGTTGATTTGATGTTTTCAGCTACTTCATCAATCATGGTTTGGAAAGAAACTTTATTGAAAAGCCCTACTATAACAGCCACTGCTGCACCTAGAAGCAATACAAATTGATTACTTCCTCCAAGTGGATCATCATCTTCGCCGCTATAAGCAATCAAAACGTTATATGCCAGCATGCCAATAAGAGCAAAAACAGGAATTAAGGCTTCCCAAATATTAAGTTCTTTATTTTTAATAATTTTAGTATCCATTTATTTTTGTTTGAAAGCGCAAGATAGAAAATCTATAAAGATTACACAATTAGACAACTGTTTATAAAAAAAACCGATTCTAATGAATCGGTTTTTTGTTATTTTATGTGAAAAGTTAGAGAATACTCAACTCAACCATACATTCTCTCATCATTTGGTAGGTTCTTTCGATATTGTTGTCAAGACCTATAGAGAAACGAATTAAACCATCTGTTAGTCCCATTTCTTTTTGTTCATCTAATGGTATTTCAGAAGAAGTTGAGGTTCCAGGTGCACTAAATAACGTTTTGTAAAAACCTAAACTTACCGCCAGATATCCTAAATTGCGTTCCTGCATCAATTCCATTAAAGCATTAGCTTTGTCTAAATTTCCAACATCAATCGTCAGCATTCCACCGAAACCATATTCAGGGTTAATCATGGTTTTGTAGATTTCGTGACTTGGATGGCTTTTCAATCCTGGATAAACCGTTTTTAACCCGTCTTTTTCAAATTTTTCCGCCAAGAATGCTGCATTATGGCTGTGTTGTTTGATACGCAAATGTAAAGTTCTCAAGTTTTTCAATACGCTTGCACTACGCATACTATCCATTGTTGGTCCTAGTAGCATACTAGCACCTGAATTTACATTTTTTAAATCATTGATAAATTCTTGTGATGCACAGACTACTCCGCCTACAGTATCGCTACTTCCATTTATATATTTAGTTAAACTATGGATTACGATGTCAGCTCCTAATTTGATAGGTGATACTGATAAGGGTGAAAATGTATTGTCAACG
Source organism: Flavobacterium chuncheonense (assembly GCF_042686145.1). NCBI lineage: Bacteria > Pseudomonadati > Bacteroidota > Flavobacteriia > Flavobacteriales > Flavobacteriaceae > Flavobacterium > Flavobacterium chuncheonense. The sequence goes on from NZ_JBHUPC010000006.1 coordinate 21,502, forward strand.
ATTAATTTAAGATTGTACTTTTTTGCGATTTTTGAAAGCTCTTCAATATTAGCAACTTCAAGAAGTGGGTTACTAACCGTTTCACAATAGATTACTTTTGTATTCGATTTAATTGCTGCTTCAACAAGATCAAGTTTAGTAATATCAACAAATGATGTTTCGACTCCCATTCTTGGAGCAAAATTTTTCAAAAAGGCATAAGTACCACCATAAATGGTTCTGCTAGATACAATATGATCTCCATTTCCGCAAAGTTGCAAAAGGGTAGGGGTAATAGCTCCCATTCCTGAAGAAGATACATTAGCAGATTCTGTTCCTTCCATTTCAGCTAAAGCGCGATCCAAGTATAAATTACTAGGTGACGAATGACGTGAATAGAGGTAGCAACCTTCAGCATTACCTTCAAAAGTATCAAACATTGTTTTGGCTGAAAGAAACGTATAAGTAGAGCTATCAGATATTGAAGGATTTACACCGCCAAATTCTCCGAAATACTGTAAATCTTGGATTTTATCGGCAGGATTGAATTGATTCATAATTTTATTGTTTTAAGTTTGGTTTCTCAAAAATCATGAATAGTTAAATAATTCTCAATAAGGTGTGGTTTTTTTAGAATTTTATTCTATTTTTGTTTAAAAATGTAGTTTTTTAAGCTATTAAATGTAATTTTTATTCTAAAAACAAAGCGAAATGAAACTTGATAAAATAGACAGAAGGTTATTGGAACTCTTACAAGAGGATACCAAAAAAACAACAAAAGAACTTTCTTTAAAATTAAACTTATCTGTTACGGCAGTTTATGAAAGAATAAAGAAGTTAGAACGTGAAGGCGTTGTAGATAAATACGTCGCTATTTTAGACAAGTCAAAGATAGAAAAAAATTTCGTAGTATTTTGTCATATTAAATTAACACAACATAATATTGACTTAATTAAGCAATTTGAAAATGAGGTTACCAAAATTGATGAGGTGTTAGAATGTTATCATGTGAGTGGAGATTATGACTATATCTTAAAAATTTACGTAAAAGATATGGAAGAATATCGTGAGTTTATGGTAACTAAACTTACTACAATTCAACATATAGGAAGCACACACAGTACTTTTATGATTGGTGAAGTAAAAAACACCACAGCTTTTAAGCTGTAGACTTAATGATATAATGTAAATTAAAGTAGAAACAGATAAAATTATAAGTAATGAATTTGTATCAAGAAGTATTTGAAAAAAACAAACTTTGGATTGAAAAGCAACAAGCAACAGATGCTGATTTTTTTAAACATTTAGCAGAAGGACAATCACCTGAGGTATTATACATAGGTTGTAGCGATAGTCGTGTAACGGCTGAAGATATGACGGGAATGAAACCAGGGGAAATGTTTGTACACCGTAATATAGCTAATTTGGTACCTAATAATGATAATAATTCAGCTTCTGTTATTGAATACGCAATTGGTCATTTGAATGTAAAGCATGTAGTAGTTTGTGGTCATTACTTCTGCGGAGGTGTTAAGGCCGCTATGCAAGCGCAAGATTTAGGTGTTTTAAATCCATGGTTACGCAATATTAGAGATGTATTTCGTTTACATAGTGAAGAATTAAACGCAATTGAAGATGAAGATGCACGTTACAATCGTTTAATTGAGTTAAATGTAGAAGAGCAATGTCTTAATGTAATTAAAACAGCAATTTTTCAAAAACACTATAATGCAGGTAAAACCCCTACAGTTCACGGTTGGGTTTTTGATATAAAAACTGGTAAATTAATAGATTTGAACATTAATTTTGAAGAAAAATTAAAATCAATACAGGAAATTTATAATCTTGGCAAATAACACTTAATTTTGGTGAAAGCCAATCCTTAATTCTTTTAAAAATTGTATTTTTGTATCCGATTTTTAAAAAGTTTAGTAATTACTAATAAAATATAGACAAAATGAGTCAATTTGATGTAACCATTATTGGTTCTGGACCAGGCGGATATGTTTCGGCTATTCGTTGTGCACAATTAGGTTTCAAAACAGCTATTATTGAAAAATATTCAACACTTGGGGGAACATGTTTAAATGTTGGTTGTATTCCATCAAAAGCTATGTTAGCCTCTTCTCATCATTATGAAGAGTTACAGCATTTTGCAGATCACGGAATTGAAGTTTCTGGAGACGTAAAAGTGAATCTTGAAAAAATGATTGCTCGTAAACAATCAGTTGTGGATCAAACTTCAGGTGGTGTTAAATATTTAATGGATAAAAACAATATTACTGTTTTTGAAGGTGTTGGTTCATTTGAAAGTGCTACGTCAGTAAAAATCACTAAAAATGACGGTTCATCAGAAGTAATTGAGTCAAAAAACATCATCATTGCTACAGGTTCAAAACCATCTTCTTTACCATTCATCACAATTGATAAAGAAAGAATTATCACTTCAACTGAAGCGTTAAAATTAAAAGAAGTGCCACAACATTTAGTAATTATTGGTGGAGGTGTAATCGGATTAGAGTTAGGTCAAGTTTACTTACGTTTAGGTGCAAAAGTATCGGTAGTTGAATTTATGGATCGTATTATTCCTGGTATGGATGGTGCTTTGTCAAAAGAATTGACTAAAGTATTGAAAAAACAAGGGATGAAATTCTATACGTCTCACAAAGTTCAATCGGTGGAGAGAACTGGAGATGCTGTAACTGTTAAAGCGGAAAACGCTAAAGGTGAAATTATTACTTTAGAAGGAGATTACGCTTTAGTTTCTGTTGGTCGTCGTCCATATACAGATGGGTTGAACGCTGAGAAAGCTGGAGTTAAAATCACTGAAAGAGGACAAGTTGAAGTAAACGATCATTTACAAACAACAGCTTCTAATATTTATGCAATCGGTGATGTTGTACGTGGTGCAATGTTAGCGCACAAAGCTGAAGAAGAAGGTGTAATGGTTGCTGAATATTTAGCAGGACAAAAACCTCATATCGATTATAATTTAATTCCTGGAGTGGTTTATACTTGGCCTGAAGTTGCTGCTGTTGGTAAAACTGAAGAGCAATTAAAAGAAGCGGGTATTGCTTACAAAGCAGGAAGTTTTCCATTCAAAGCGTTAGGACGTGCTCGTGCAAGTGCTGATACTGATGGTTTTGTTAAAATTTTGGCTGATGCTAAAACGGATGAGGTTTTAGGTATCCATATGATTGGCGCTCGTTCTGCAGATTTAATTGCAGAAGCAGTAACTGCAATGGAGTTTAGAGCTAGTGCTGAAGATATTTCTAGAATGTCTCATGCTCACCCAACATTTGCTGAAGCAATTAAAGAAGCAGCTTTAGCTGCTACGGATAATAGAGCTTTACACGTATAATAGTTTATTATACTATATTTTATAAAGCACCCTTTACAGGGTGCTTTTTTATTTTTATTTTGTTAATTTAACAAAAAGTACAATAATTTAAAATAAAAGGTAAATTTGTTTTAAAAATAACATTTAAGATTTCGTATTCTGTTTAGTTTGAATTTTTTTTCTTTTTAAAGTCTATTTGTTGATATAATATTAATCATGAGTCTTTTAGGTTATTAAAAATTTAATTTCTGTAAGATATTTTTGAATTATAAATATTGTTATAAATTTAAAATATAATTTAATTAATGTTATATATTTGAATCGCAATTCAAGACGTATTGATGTTGAGGAAAATGAAATGAATAGATAAAGTCTTGGTAATAAGATTTTAATAAATTTTATGGAAACGTTCAAGTTAGGCAATACTGAAAAGTTACTACTATTAACCATTTTAGTTACTTCACTGAATTGTTCAAAGATTAGTCTAAGGAAATTGCTGTTATTAACCATTTTAGTTATTCTCCCCAAGTACTAATCTTTTTTTTATGGTCTAATTTTTAGAATGAGTTTTTTTGCTTTTTATGTTTTGTTATGCTTGCATAGTAAAATGTAAAAATATAATTGATATTAAGTTAAAATGAACTACTTAGAATACTGCTATTTTTAAATCTAGCAATTTCTAAACCTATGATTAATTTAAAAATTAAGTTTTGTAATGAAAAAAATTTTGCTGCTATTCACCATTTTTGCAACCTACAATGTAACAACTCTTTACGGCCAAGTGGGAATTGGAACAACTTCCCCAGATCCTTCGTCGATATTGGATATAACGAGTTCAAATTCTGGATTATTAATTCCTAGAGTAAGTTTACAGGGAGTTTTGGATGTAACAACGATTCCGTCACCAGCTATTGGGCTATTGGTTTTTAATATAAATGAAGCCGTTCTTCCAAAAGGATTTTATTATTGGGATGGTAGTTGGGCTAGAGTTGGTGTTGCAACAAGTAGTGGTTCAGCTGGTTCTGATTATTGGGAATTGGATGGTAATGCTATTTCAAATAATGATTTTATAGGTACTACAAATTATCAATCTTTGGTTCTTAAAGTGAATAATGACAACTTTGCCAAATTTCACCCAAACGGAGGTGTTACTATTGGAAAAGGAGCAAGTGCAAATGATGAAAGTTCAGTCGCAATAGGTAAAAATGCATTAGCTGCTAACAATAATGAAGCTGTGGCTTTAGGTGTTGATGCCAAAGCTAATGGTTATCAGTCTATAGCTTTAGGAAAATCTGCTGAAGCTTCTAATAATGGCGCAACAGCTTTAGGACAAACGTCAGTTGCATCGGGACATTTATCTTCGGCCTTAGGGTATAATGCTACAGCATCATCAAATAATGCAACTGCTATAGGGACAAGTGCAATTGCTTCTGGTGAGCAAACATTGGCTGTTGGTTACCAGTCAAATGCTTCAGGATTGAATGCTATGGCAATTGGTTATCAAACAAATGCTTCTGGTCAAAATGCAACTGCGATTGGATATCAAGCGACTACTGCTCAAGATAATGCTATTGTTTTAGGTGCTGCAAATTCAAAAATTGGTATGGGAACTTCTTCTCCTGATGAAAAATTACATGTTGTAGGAACCGTTAAAATTGTTGATGGAACACAAGCCAATAATTATGTACTAACTTCAGATGCAAATGGTAAAGCGAGTTGGAAGAATCCAAGTACTTTAACAGCTGCACTGGCATATGGTGAAATATATAAAAGTTCAAGTACGTACATGGTTGCTGGTCAAATTAGTTTCAATCAAGTAAATACAAATGCAACTACAAACGTAACGGCATCTTCAACAAGTAATAGTATTCAGGTTCAAACTACAGGAGTTTATCGTATTAGTTATACTATCGGTATAGGAAAATATGGTAGTGGAAACGGAAATGGAAGTGAGATAGTTCCTGAGTTTTATTTGGGGATTTATGGAAATGAAATTCCTGGAACACGTACATTTGTAACAATTGCAAATAACGAAAAAGAAAGTATTACATTGACAAAATTGTGCCGATTGAATGCTTATGATGCGGTTTCGGTATACGCTACAATGTCAAATTATGAAACATATATTTTAGCAAATGCAACCACTTTAAATGTTGAAAAAATCAATTAATTTTATTCGAATTGTATTATAAATAAAAGCTACCGTAAAGGTGGCTTTTATTATTTATTGTATTTTTGAATTCCAAAAATTGTATCTTGAGAACAGTAGTAAAAAAAGGAATCCAAAACCCAGAAAAATTCAAACAACAACTCTTAAATTGGTCCAATCAATTTCGAGAAGTTGTGTTTTTAGATTCCAATGATTATCGCAATAATTATTCAGAGTATGATTGTGTATTGGCAGTGGAAGCTTTTACGCTTTTAAAAACCGATTATCATAATGCTTTTGACGATCTGTATCAGTATCAGTCGACTACGCAAGATTGGCTTTTTGGTTATTTATCCTACGATTTAAAAAATGATATTGAACATTTAAAGTCAAACAATTTTGACGGATTGGATTTTCCCGATTTGTTTTTCTTTCAACCTAAAAAGCTTTTTCTCTTAAAAGAAAATCAGGTTGAAATTCAATATTTAAGAATGTGTGATGATGAACTGGAATATGATTTTGATAAAATTTCAAATTATGCTTTAATGGAATTTTCTAAAGCGGAAAGTATTCAAATTAAGCAACGTATTCCAAAAGAGAACTACATAAAAAAAGTAGAGAAAATGTTGGGGCATATAAACAGAGGGGATATTTATGAAGCTAATTTTTGCATGGAATTTTATGCTGATGACGTTACAATAAATCCTACAGTGGTGTATGAAGATTTGAATAAAATTTCTTCTCCTCCATTTGCTGTTTATTTTAAAAACAACAAACAATATTTACTTTCAGCTTCACCTGAACGCTATTTGCGTAAAGAAGATACTAAAATAATTTCCCAGCCGATTAAAGGTACCGCTAAAAGAAGTACAGATAGGGTTGAAGATGAAAAGTTAAAAGAACGTTTGTCTTCCAATGAAAAAGAGCGTTCTGAGAACATTATGATTGTGGATTTGGTACGTAATGATTTATCGCACACGGCTACAAAAGGAAGTGTTCAAGTAGAAGAATTATGTGGTATCTATACCTTTAAACAAGTGCATCAGATGATTTCTACAGTGGTGTCAACAGTAGAAAACACCACATCTCCAATTGAAATTTTACGCACCACTTTTCCTATGGGAAGTATGACAGGTGCTCCTAAAATTTCAGCTATGAAAATAATTGAAGCGCTTGAAGAAACTAAGCGCGGTTTATATAGTGGGGCAGTGGGATATTTTAAACCCAATGGTGATTTTGATTTTAATGTGGTTATCCGAAGTATTTTATACAATGCTGAACAGCATTACTTATCGTTTTCTGTAGGAAGTGCCATTACTTCAAAATCAATTCCGGAACAGGAATTTGAAGAATGCCTAGTAAAAGCTAGAGCGATGTTTGAAGTTTTACAAAATAAATAATCCCTATTTTTGTCTATGCTTCAAAAATTTAAAGATCATATTGTAACGAATTTCCCTTTTTTGGCAAAAGAAAAACTATTGTTAGCAGTAAGCGGTGGAATCGATAGTGTTGTTTTGGTGCATCTCTGTAAAGCAATGGGGTTGAATATTGGTATTGCGCATTGTAATTTCCAACTTAGAGGAACAGAAAGTGATGCTGACGCCGATTTTGTAAAACAATTGGCAGAAGAACTGAAAATTCCGTTTTTTGCAATTGCATTTCAAACAGCAGAATATGCGCAGCAGAATAAGTTATCCATTCAGCTTGCAGCTCGTAAATTACGTTACGATTGGTTCAATGAAGTACTGAAATCAGAAGGGTTTGATTATATCGCTACGGCACACCATTTGGATGATCAAGTGGAAACTTTTATAATCAACTTTACACGTGGTACCGGATTAGAAGGGCTAACAGGTATACCAATGTTAAACGGAAATATTATTCGACCATTACTACATTTTTCACGTAGTGAAATACAAGAGTATGCTCAACAGATGAGTATTCAATGGCGAGAGGATAGCAGTAATAGTTCCGATAAATACTATCGCAATAAAATCAGACATCATGTTGTTCCAATTTTAAAGGAGTTAAACAGTAATTTTTTGAGTTCCTTTAAAAATACGTTAGAACACTTAGAACAAGCTAACCAATTGGTGGATGCTGCTTTTGAGAACTTTTCTAGTTTACATATAAAAGAAGAAGATGGAGTGTTTATGCTTTCAGTAGAAGCGATTAAAAACACGGAACATTATGAAAATTATTTGTACCATTGGTTGAATCCATTTGGATTTACAGCCTGGCAAGACATATACAATTTAATTGAAGCGCAATCGGGAAAAAAAGTATTATCTCCGTCACATACACTTTTAAAAAATAGAGCAAACTTATTGTTGTTTGAAAATGATAAATCCAATATGGAGGCTCGTTTTTATTTAACGGAGAGTGATAATTCTCTTAAATTTCCCTTAAATATTACCCTTTGTAAGGTAGATAACCTTTCAAAATCGACTAACAATATTATATTTGTGGACGCAAACAAAATTGACTTTCCTTTATGTTTGCGAAAAAAACAAGAAGGGGATTATTTTTTCCCTTCTGGAATGAAAGGAAAGAAAAAGGTAAGTAAGTACTTTAAAGATGAAAAATTATCATTGTTGGATAAAAACAATCAATGGTTGCTTACTTACAATAATGAAATTGTTTGGGTTGTGGGTAGAAGGGCAGACCAACGTTTCTTAGCAAATGAATCAACTATAAATATTTTAAAAATAGAAGTTACTCCATGAAAAAACTACTAACATTATTACTATTAACGCTTTCTTTTTTGGGGAATGCTCAAATTTTAGATCCTGTTAAATGGACCACTAAAGTAGTGCAAAAATCAAATACAGAATTTGAATTGGTTATGGAGGCTGCCATTGAGGAACATTGGCATATGTTTTCACAATATACACCAGATGGAGGATCATTACCAAGTGTATTTGAATATAAAAATCAAAAAGGAAATTATACATTAGTTGGTAAAACAACAGAAAGCAAATACAAAAAAGTTTACAACGATATTTTTGAGGTTGACGAGTACATGTTTGAGAACAAGGCTACTTTTAAGCAACTTATAAAAGTTACTAATACTAAATTAACTCAAGTAAAAGTTTATGTTGAGTATCAAGCTTGTCTGGAACAATGTATTCAATTGGACAAAACTTTTACATTTAAACTTCCTGCAATTCAAGTTGAGGAAGTAGCAAAACCGGTTAAAGAAGAAACAGTTGTTGAAACAGAAGAAACAGTTGCAGCAGTAGCTGATACGGTTATAATGGAGACAACTGCAGCAATCCAAGAAGATTCTGTAGTTAAAAGCAAAGAAGTTGTTGCAGAAGTTGCTAAAGAGGAAAAAGGGATGCCAAAAGAAGAGAAGAAAAGTCTTTGGGGTATTTTCATTTTAGCGTTCTTAGGTGGGTTTGCAGCTTTGTTAACACCATGTGTATTCCCAATGATACCGATGACAGTTAGTTTCTTTACCAAACAAAGTAAAACAAAAGCACAAGGAAAGAAAAATGCCTTTATTTACGGTATTTCAATTATCTTAATTTATGTTCTTTTAGGTTCGTTAGTTACTTGGATTTTTGGAGCTGATGCTTTAAATGCATTATCAACAAACGTATGGTTTAATATTATTTTCTTCTTCTTACTTGTATTTTTTGCGGCGTCATTCTTGGGGGCTTTTGAAATTGTTTTACCAAATTCATGGGCAAACAAAGTAGACCGTCAAGCAGATAGAGGAGGAATTATAGGGATATTGTTTATGGCACTGGCTTTGGCTATTGTATCTTTTTCATGTACAGGACCTATTGTAGGAACGTTATTGGTTGAAGCAGCTTCTAAAGGAGGAATTGCTCCAATTGTTGGAATGTTAGGTTTTTCTTCTGCATTAGCATTACCATTTATGTTGTTTGCAATGTTCCCAGGTTGGATGAACTCTTTACCAAAATCTGGAGGATGGTTGAATACGGTTAAAGTATCCTTAGGATTTTTAGAATTGGCTTTAGCATTCAAATTTTTATCAAATGCCGATTTGGTTTTACAAGCACATTGGTTAGAACGAGAAGTTTTCTTGACAATTTGGATTGTAATATTTGGAGCTTGGGCAGTGTATTTATTTGGTAAAATCACATTACCTCATGATAGTCCAATAACACATATTTCAGTTGGTAGATTGTTTTTAGCTTTATTTGTATCAATTTTTACAATTTATTTGATTCCTGGATTGTGGGGAGCACCTCTTAAATTAATTTCGGGATTCCCACCACCAATGACGTATAGTGAAAGCCCTTATGGAGTAGGAAACACACAAGGTGGAGGAGAAGTGGCTGAAGCTTTACCAGAGCATGCTCATTTTGGGCCACATAAAATAATTGCTTTCCATGATTACGAAGAAGGAGTAGCATACGCTAAAGAAGTAGGAAAACCTATTTTATTAGATTTTACAGGTCATGCTTGTGTGAATTGTAGAAAAATGGAAGAGCATGTTTGGTCACAACCGGAAGTGTTATCCATTTTGAAAGGTGAAGTAGTTTTAATTTCACTTTATGTAGATGATAAGCGAGAATTAGCAGAAGCAGATAAATACATTTCTCCTGAAACAGGGAAAGAGATTAAAACAATTGGAAACAAGTGGAGTGATTATCAAATTACACGTTATAAAAATAACGCACAACCTTTTTACATTGTTTTAGATTCTGAAGGAAATGATATTGCAACACCGGTAGGTTATACACCAGATGTTGAAGAATATAAAACATGGCTAGAAAATGGAATAGCCAATTTCAAGAAATAATAAAAAAAGCCCAATCGCAAGATTGGGCTTTTTTTATTCATCATCTTCAAGTTCAAAAATTTCTTCAACTGGTTTATTAAAATAACGAGCTAATTTGAGAGCAAGTAACGTAGAAGGAACATATTTCCCTTTTTCCATAGCGCTTATGGTTTGTCGGCTTACGTCTATTTGATGGGCTAGTTCTTCTTGCGATATATTCTTAATAGCACGCAAGACTTTCAAATTATTCTTCATCGTTGCTGGCTTTATTCAGTTTGTAAATCATAAAATGAAAGCGGATTATGAAAAATAGCATAAAAGTGAATGTGTTGTATATAATAATACTATAAAATGTAGGTCCATAAAAAAACAGATTAAACCCTAACAAAAGGCCATAGCTGAAATAGGTAGACCATACCAAACTTTCATATCGTATTTTTGTGATCATTTCATCTTCATTTTTCATTTTCGAAAAACCGACTAATAATGCCCCAACAATTAGGCCAAAAACTATGAGTTCATCTGTAAGATTATTTTCGATAATTTCAAAAAAACCTGATTTTATTCCAAGTATTTCATCATAGTAAATAGCTAAAACATTAAAATTTAAAATTTTAATTACTGAATCTGTTCTTAAAACATATAAAGATAAAATGCAACTTGGAATTAATATAATCCATCCTATTGTTTTAAAAAAATTCGGAAAAAGAAAATGTGTTTTCATATTTGAATAATTTTGATTTATTCAAATGTAAAGTTTGTTTTACATATAGACAAATAAAATTTACAAAAAGTAAAGTATACTTTTATTTATTCTACAATTTTTTCAATATAATCTGAGTTTAAAAGGTAAAGAGCACCCATGTATTGAAGTTTAAAGGAGATAAGATCACCCACTTTGTATTCTTTCTCAGAATTTGAAATGTCCACCACCATCATATCAGAACTGGCATCTACAATAGAAATGTTGGGATTATCCGTTTCTAAATATTGAGGTTGCATGTCTAATAAACCAATATCGAGTATAGCACGCAATGAGGAAGCACTTAAGTCGGTATCGGCATTCACTTCATAAGTATGCCCTGCAACATTTTCGCCCAATTCACCTATTGGACTATCGGGTTTTTCTGTTATCTCAATTATTTCAGCATACAATTTAAAAACATCGTTGTGCAGCCCTTCAATAGTTTCACCAGTAAATAAATCTTTTCCAAAAAACAATGCTTCACCAATTCGAAAATGATTGACAGCCATAGGTCTCGCATTTTTCAACATTAAGGGTACAGCAACTGATGTACCTCCAGATACCCATGGGATTTTTACATTGAATTTGGCTTCAATGAGTTGTTTGTATAAGCTTAACTGGATTAATTTGTCTTGTGTGGGCATCACACCGCTAAGGCAGTTTAAATTGGTGCCGATTCCTTTAATTTCAATATTGGGTAAACTGAAAACTTGTTCGTAGAAACTTAACAATTCCTCACCTAGTACCCCTTCTCTTAAATCACCCATTTCTATCATAATGATGATGCCATGGGTTTTATTATTTTTTCTAGCTTCTTCAGAAAGCATTTGAATGGTATAAATTTCGGTATTGAAACTTACATCGGCATACTTGATAATATGTTTGATGTTTCGTTTTGAAGGTGGTTTAATATAACAAGTTTGAATGCTAGAGTCAAGCGCTTTAATTTTTTCTAAATTACTAATTCTAGAGTCATGCATTTCGGTAACACCTAAATTAATCAATTCCTTAAGGTAAATAGTGTTTCCGCAAAGTAGCTTGGTAACAACGCCCCATTCAATATTTCGCTCTTTGAATATTGCATTCAAAAAGGTGTAGTTGTCGTTTAATTTATTTCGGTATAGTTTTATAAAAGCCATAGTTATTTTATCTTTCGAGGTATTGTTTTAGATATTCGGGTTAATAATTCATAATTCAATTGATTACTAAAATCACTAAAAGAAGCAACTGAAATAGAGAGATCGTTTTGGTTTCCTATTAAAACAACTTCATCTCCTTTTTTTACCAGATCAATTTCAGAAACATCAACGGTAATCATATTCATATTTACTGTTCCAACTACAACACAACGTTGTCCATTAATTAAAACACGTCCATGGTTACTTAATGAACGACTATATCCATGTGAATATCCTAATGGAATTGTTGCAATTTTCATGTTGTTTTTAGCCATAAATGATGTTCCATAACCTATAAATTCACCTGATTTCACTTTTTGAATACTCATGACTTCACTTTTCCAAGTAATAACGCGTTGCAAAGGGTCTATCTTTTTCTTTTTTGTATTTAAGTAGCTTACCAAGACTTCTGTACTTGGCCATAATCCATATTGTAAGATACCGATTCGAACTAAATCCATACGAGTTTCTGGAAACATAATAGCTGCAGCAGAACAAGCGGAGTGCCTGATGTCAGGTTTTAAATTAAAAGTATCAAAAAGTAATTCTGCTTTTTTAAAAGCTGTGATTTGATTTTTGATTCTCAGATAGTTAGCAATACTTTCTGCACCTGCATAATGAGTGCATAAACCTTTGAAATGTAAATTTTGTCGTTCTTTAATGAGATATTGTGCTATTTTTGGAATTTCATTGATTTTAAAACCGGTACGGTTCATTCCTGTCTCAATTTCAATATGTATGATGCCTTTTTGATTCAATTGTTTTGCAATCTTTGTTGCTTTCACTAATCGATATCGCTCAAAAACGAAAAATTCAATTTTATTGGTAATTGCCCATGCTAAATCATCATCGGCAACAAACCCCATAATAACAATGGTTACTTTATTTCCTAATGCTTCAAAAATTATTTTAGCTTCTTCAACATCAAAAACAAAAAAGTGTGTTATAGCATTTTCAAATGCCATGATAACGAACTCTTTCAATCCATGTCCGTAGGCATTGCCTTTAACCACCGACGATAGGATGATTTTTTTTCCAAAAAGTTTTTTTAGAAATGCAATATTGTTTTTGTGTGCTTTATGATCAATTTCTATAATTGAATTTTTATGCATCTATAATTTCTTTTGTTATTTGATAGAATAATTGAATTCCGGTATCTGTTATTTCATCAGGAAAATCATAGTCTGGATTATGTAAGGAAGGGCTTTCTTCACCGGCTCCTATTCCAAACATTGCGCCTTTAAAGTGTTGTGTTATCAATCCAAAATCCTCTCCAAAAGTAAAAGGAGTATCTTTTTCAAATAGGTTAAGATTACTTGCTTTTGCGGCAATTCTAACGATATCTACAGCTTTACTATCATTTTCATTTGCTTGAAATTTTTCAGTCCACTCAATATCAGATTGTAAATTATGTTGTATGGCAATTTGGGTAGCCGTTGCCTTTAGATCCTTTTCCATTTGTTTCATAAATAGATTACTATCACTTCTCAAAGTAAAATGAACCTCGCCGTAGCCTGCAGAAACGCCATAAGCTTTTTCTCCCATGGCTATATAAATTGGCGTTATTACACAATAGTCTTGTAGTGTGATATCGGGTTGAATTTTAGAATTGAAATGGTTAATAATTTCACTGATGGCTAGCGCAGGATTGATTCCGTTTTCGGGTTCCGCGGCATGGGCTGTTTTTCCTTTTAATTTTATAATTATACTGTTTACAGCACAAGTAAACGCATTTTCTTTTATAATAATTTGATGTAAAGGAAATCCAGGAAGATTGTGTAGTGCAAAGGCGTAGTCTGGTTTGAAGAATTCGAATTTTGAATCCGAAATTACTGCTGCGGCACCGTTTCCATTTTCTTCAGCAGGTTGAAAAAGTAAACCTACAGTACCTTTTTTTATAGGGTTTTGGAATAATTTACGAGCTAATCCACATAATATACTCATGTGGCCATCGTGTCCACATTTGTGTGAAACCCCTTTGTGTATAGACTTATGTTGAAAAGTATTTATTTCTTCAATGGGTAAAGCATCTAATTCACATCTGAAAAGTACAGATTTTCCTTTTTCTTCTCCTTTGAAAAGTGCTAAAATTCCATTTCCCCCTATTGAAGAAATAACTTCTGAAGGCGGGTATTGATTCAAGAACGCCAGAATTTCTTCAGATGTTCTTTTTTCATTTCCCGATATTTCAGGAATTTGATGTAGTTTATATCTTAACTTTTTAAGTTCTTCCAAAATAGATTATTTCGTTAAACGCATTTCTAGATACTTATTGGTAAAGCCTAGTTTTTCATATAAATTTTTTGCTGGATTATCCGGTTCTACATGTAGTGCTATGTCACCATTAGCTGTTTCAATAGCCTTTTGCATTAATCTTTTGCCATATCCTTTACCTCGTTTACTGTTATCTACAGCAATGTATACCAATATGTTTTCTGGGATAAATCCACCCATTCCAGTATTGTTTAAAATTACAATGCCAACAATTTCATTATTGTCAATGCCAACAATAATATTGCCACCTTTTGAAGGGTTCATCGCGTAAGCAATACATTTAAGAATATCTTCTGTTTTATCACCATATTGTTCTAAGTGTTTGAAAAGAAATTCGGCTATCGTTTGAGGGTTATAAATTTTGTGTGCTCCAGTTTCAGGAGTAATAATTTTAAATTCCATGATTGATTCTTTTAGAGTAATAATTGGATAATAGTATAAATGTTACTAAAGATATTGAAATCCCAAAAATATTGGCATCAAGATGTTTGGGTAGAGCCATATCAAAGGGTAACTTATTGTTGGTTATAATTAAAATAATTGTTGTTGAACCTCCTAATAGCATACTCCAAAATGCAGCTTTAGGATTGCTTTTTCTCCAGTATAAAGCTCCTATTACTGGTACAAATAGTCCTGATACCATAAAGGCATAAGAATAGAGCATGAGCTCCAAAACATTTTGCATTTGTGAAGCCAATACAATTGCAAATAATCCAATTGAAAGTGTTACAATTTGAGAAATTTGAAGCATTTTTTTCTCTGAATATTCTCTTTTGGAAAATTTTGAAATGATATCCGTTACTATATTTCCTGAAGCAGCCATTAAACAACTATCTGCCGTTGATAAAATTGCAGAAAAATAGGAGGAAAGCATCAATCCCATAAGTCCTACAGGTAAGATGGTACTTAATAATATAGGTAGCCCCATTTCACTATCCATAGTAGAAGTGTCCGTTATACCATCAAATAAACCTTGTACAGCAGCAACTTTGGCGAGCATTCCCAAAATAACTCCCATAAAGGCCATTATTGGCCATTCAAATAAACCAGCAATAAACCAAGCTTTTTTGGCTTCTTTTTCACTTTTGCAAGCATATATTCTTTGGTACAATGTCATTCCAATAAACCAAATGGGAATTATAGTAACAGACCAATTTAAAATTTGGTACCAAGTAACATTTTGTAACGATAAGTATTCAGGTGCTAAAGTAGACTTTATAACGTCATAACCTCCTACGGCATTATAAGCTATTGGAATACCAATAAAAACTAATCCTGCAATCAAAATAATCCATTGAATGGTATCGGTATAAATAACCGCTTTTAAACCACCTATAGAGGTATAAATTACGGCAATTGCTCCCATAATAATTAAAGCCCATTGTAAATTTAATCCTTCAATTGTTGCTGAGGCTAGTTTAGCTCCAGCTAAAACTTGAGAACTGGTAAAACCGAGATAGCCAATTGCAGAAATTACACCTGCTAATAAAGCTACTTTTGCATTATAAAAGTGATTAAAAATCTGAGGGAAAGTGAAGAATTTATGTTTGTGTCCTAATGTGCTAATTTTTGGAATGAGTAAAACGGCACTTAACCATGCACCAATTAAACCCGTAAAAAGCATCCAAGAACCTGAAATTCCCATTGTAAATCCAAGGCCACCTAAACCAATTGAAAAACCTCCACCAACATCTGTAGCGACTACTGATAAACCAATATGCCAACTGTTCATGTTACGTCCACTAACGTAAAAATCTTCAGAAGATTTATTTTTTTTATAAAAGTAAAATCCTACAGCTAGCATAGCTAACATGTAAACAACAAAGATTAAATAATCTACTGTGTGCATTATTTTGTATTTCAAATTAGGCTGCCCGATTTGGAATTTTTCCAGAGGCAAGATGCAGTATACTGCAAATCGAATGATTAAAAAGAAAGTTATGTACGATAACTTAATAGATATTTATCTCATAATAGAGGTAAATGAATCATGAAATACAAACTTACAAATTTTAACTTGGAATCCCTAATCTGAATATTAGTTATTGTGTTTTAATGATTTACCAATAATAAAAAAAGAGGTTGAAAACTTTCAACCTCTTTTTTTATTATTATGTTCAAAAAATTTATTCAATAATTATTTTTTGAACCCCTTCCGATTCGTTGTTTTTGAATTTAATGATGTAAACACCTTTTGCTTTATCACTTAAATCTACTTCAAATTTATCGTCTAAATTTTTGTCATTTTTCTCATAAATTAAAGCACCATTAGTGTTGTAGATAGCAATTTCATTATTAGTCCCTTCAGTATAATTTTCAATAGTAAATTTACCAGTAGAAGGATTTGGATAGGCTACAAAGTTTTTTGGTGTAGTTTCAAAAGTTTCTGAAGATAAAAAGTTAGTACTATTTGAATACTTAATCAAATAAGAGTCAACAATCAAATGTGGATTAAAGCCATCATTACAGTTTGGACAAGTTACGCCACTTACACAGTCAGGGTTACTTGGGTGACAATAATCAACATAGTTTTGATCTAAAATGTATTTTAATTCAACATTATTTCCAATAAATGGAGTTAAATTAAAATCGAAAAATTGTGCAATTGATCCTGGGCACCATCCCGCTCTGTTGTAATACCATGTCCCATTTTGTGGGCTACAGTTATCAGGGTTAGGGTTACAGATGTTCCAGTTATCTTGAGTAAAAGTTTGAGCACCGTTTACCCAAATATGGTGATAATCGTGATGAAATTCAGCAGCATTACCTGAGTTGTTATCACCCCAGCCATGACCTGTAGAAACCATTTTAATTTTGGCTGCCTGAACAGAACTATCAAAATTAACATTTAAAATTTCACATGGTTGTAAATTTGCCATGTTTCCAAAAGAATAAGTATTATTCCAAAGAGGTTCTACAGTCGAGTATTTATAGGTTGGAGCTCCCATAACATATTGAAGGTTTAATGTATAGAGAAAGCCATTGCCGCTAGTTCCAAGAGTAAATCTAAATTTAACTTTCCCTTGTAATAAGGACATAAAGTCGGTTAAATTGATATTATGACTACAAGCAACACCATAAGGAGTTAAATAGCGGATAATTTCATACCAATTTCCATCATGGCCTTGTACTTCAACATGGGAAACTCTATCCCAAGGGTCACAACCTCCTGAAGGACAATCAATATTTAAAGTTCCATTAATTTGGCTGTAAGCACCAACAAAGCTCGGAAGTGTCACTTCTACTTCTTGAGAATATACTTGACTGTAAACCCAAACTTGGCTAGCAGCAGTTACATTTTGTGTTAATGCAAAATTGGAAACATTAACAGTATTGGATACAGTTGACGAATAATTAAAATTATTTGTACTTATAACATCAATAGTATGTGAACCAAATGAACTAGGAGTCCACCAAGCAGTATAAAAACCATTTCCATGGTGAACTGCAGGAATAGTTTGACCGTCTACTTGAAATGCTAAACTTTGCACTGAAAAAGTATCATCATATGGAATACTTGAAACCGCTGCAAGTTGTGTAGCTGATAAAGTAGGCATTTTTAAACTTCCAGGTGTTGGATTAGTTAATTCAATTTGTGGAAGGTTTGTCATTGGGTCAACTACGTTAAAACTATTAAAAACATTAGAAGCAGCATTGTATTGAGTATTACCAGCTTGACTTGCTTTAATTATTACTTCACCTTCAGTACCGTTTAAAGTTACTATATTTCCATTTACTGTTGCTGGTCCAGACATTACAGTATAGGTAATAGGTAAACCAGAACTTGAAACCGCATTTAAAGCAAAAGGAGCATCCGAAGTAATTTTAGTAGCAATACTCGGGAAACTAATAGATTGAAAATCGGCTTCCAATGTTCCACCAAAATTTGAAGTGTTACCATTTAGACTAAAGTTCATTAAATCACCATCATAACTAGTTCCTGTTTCAGAATGAAGTTGTGTGATAGAGGAATTATCAGCATTAGGTATTCCCTGGTCAAACTTGTAATATAATAATAAATTGGATTCATTGCCAGTTAATTCATTTGTAATCATAGCACTAACTTCTGCAGCAGACAATGCTTTATTCCATAAAGTAACTTCATCTGCTCTTCCAGTGTATATAAAGTTATACCCAGGTATCAATGATTTACCGATACCAAAAGGACGGTTTGTAGCTTGAAAAGTGCCACTAGCAGTTGAGGTCCCAATTTGAGTTCCGTTAATATATAAAGTAAGAGTTGTTTGATTCCAAACCCATGCGATATGATTCCATTGATTTGGGGTAATTGCATTTTGAGCAGTTTGAATTTGATGAGTACCTGTTCCAGTTAAAACTCTACATTCAAGTTTTCCATTGCCAAGCATTAAAACATACATTCCTCCAGTACCCGTTCCTTCACCTCTTAGTCCCATTAGACCTCCACCATAATTAAGATTATCTGGGTAAAACCAACCTGTCATACTAATGGTATTTGAACCATTTAAAAGTGCAGAAGCATTGTCCAAACGAACGTGGTCATCTACACCGTCAAAATGAAGGTACAAATTGGATTGTGCAAAGGAAATACCAAAGCTTGTTAAAATAAATAATAATGTAAAATAGTAATGTTTTTTCATGAGTAAATAACAAATTATGAAATTAGATGGTAAATATACTTTTTTTTAGATAAACAGCACTTTTTAGGATATTTTTTTGAAAGTATAATGAAAAAATCTTAAATTAGTCTATTATAAGCCTGTAAATTAGTAAAAGCCATGTTAGTAAAAGTTTTTGGAAGCGCCGTTTTTGGCGTTACGGCTACTACTATAGCCGTTGAAGTAAATATTGATAAAGGTATCGGTTATCACTTAGTAGGTCTACCTGATTCTGCTATAAAAGAAAGTAGCTATCGTATTGCTGCTGCACTTAAGAACAATAATTATAATCTTCCCGGAAAAAAAATAACCATCAATATGGCTCCTGCAGATTTGCGCAAAGAAGGAGCTGCTTATGATGCAACAATAGCAATTGGTATTTTAGCGGCTTCAGGTCAAGTAAAGTCGATGAAAGTCGCTGATTATGTTATTATGGGGGAATTGTCTTTAGATGGTGGTTTGCAACCTATAAAGGGCGCATTGTCAATGGCAATAATGGCAAAAGAAGAAGGGTTTAAAGGAGTTGTATTACCTGTTCAGAATGTTAAAGAAGCTGCAGTTGTCGATGGAATTGAAGTTTATGGTGCTGAGAACATTTTACAAGTAATCGACTTTTTTGATGGAAAAGAAAGTCTTGAACCAACAGTTATTGATTGTCAACAAGAATTCAACCAAACATTAGATTTTCCAGAATTTGATTTTAGTGATGTAAAAGGACAAGAATCCATTAAACGTTGTATGGAAATTGCCGCAGCAGGTGGACATAATATTATATTAATTGGTCCCCCAGGTTCTGGAAAAACAATGTTGGCCAAACGTTTACCAAGTATTTTACCTCCTATGTCGATGCATGAAGCCTTAGAAACTACTAAAATCCATTCTGTTGCAGGCAAGATAAAGGAGTCAGGTTTACTAACGAAAAGACCTTTTCGAAGTCCTCATCATACTGCAAGTTCTGTTTCGCTAGTTGGAGGAGGGAGTTATCCGCAACCGGGTGAAATTTCGCTAGCGCATAATGGTGTTTTATTTTTAGATGAATTGCCCGAATTTAAAAGAGAGGTTTTGGAAGTAATGCGCCAACCTTTGGAAGATAGGGAAGTAACCATTTCAAGAGCTAAATTTACGATTACCTATCCGTCGTCATTTATGTTGGTTGCAAGTATGAATCCCAGTCCGGGTGGGTATTTTAATGATCCTAATGCAGCAGTGTCAAGTTCACCGCTAGAAATGCAACGTTATTTGAGTAAAATTTCGGGACCTTTATTAGACAGGATTGATATTCATATTGAAGTAACACCTGTCCCTTTTGAGAAGTTATCAGAATCTCGAAAAGGAGAAAGTAGTAAAGAAATCAGAAATCGGGTTACCAAAGCGAGAGAGATTCAATCAAAACGTTTTGAGAGTTTTTCAAATATCCATTATAATGCACAATTGAGTAGTAAATTGATTCGCGAATATTGTCAGCTGGATGAGGTTTCATTAGGGTTACTTAAAACCGCAATGGATCGTTTGAATTTATCCGCTCGTGCTTACGATAGAATTTTAAAAGTTTCCAGAACAATTGCAGATTTGGAGCCATCCGTAAACATCGCCTCTCATCATGTAGCAGAAGCAATTCAGTACAGAAGTTTGGATAGGGAAGGCTGGTTAAAATAAAAAAGCGACCAAAGGAGGTCGCTTTTTTATTTTTTTGGATGATTTTCTCTAAATTGTTTTAATAATTTTCGATTGAATTCATCTTCAGATTTTTTTAGTAGAATGATTTTTTTAGCAGGTAAAACTTTTTGAAGATCTTGTATGAATTTCTTCTTCACTTCATACATTTCTTCTTCATTTGCTTCTATTTGTACAATTAATTTTTTAGCTTCTTCTTCGGTTAAAGTGTCATAACCTGTTGCTTCAATTTTTTTCATAATGCTTTTTCCTTTTTGATGACGTATCTCAAACTGTTTGTCATCATAGGTGTTGTAAACTGGCCAAAATTTTTGTGCTTCTTCCGAAGTTAAATCCAGTTTTTCGGTTATATAAGCTACTTTAAGTGCTTTAATCTTATCTCTTTTTTCTTTGAATGTTTGAGAAAAAGAAAGTGTAGAAAGGAATAACAAAAGGAGAATAATGAATTTTGTTTTCATAATTTTATTCATTTATGTAATAATCTAAATTAGGTGTATTGATGAGGTATTCTTCAACTACCTCGTCGTTAATAGTTATAGCACTTTCTAGGTTTGAAATGTCTTCATCTGAAAGCTTATCTACGAGTTCATAAGTAGAGTATTCGTTAGTTAAATAATACTCAAGGGCATTTTCATCAAGACTTGATTTTTTAGCCAAATTAAAATAAACAGGTAATGCAATTATTACTAGCAAAACAGCAGCAATACTCGATATCCAAAGCTGTTTTCTATGAAAAATAGATACTACTTTAGTTTCTTTGGCTGATATTTGAGTAAGCATTTTGGCTTCAAAGTTTTCAAAATAATTATCGGGAACTTTGAATCCTGTTTCTATTTTTGGTTTATTATGTAAATCAAAAGGTTTCATATTCATATGACATGTTTTTACTATAATGGTTTAATTGCTTTTTAAATAATCTTCTATTTTTTTAACAGCAATATGGTAACTTGCTTTTAAAGCGCCCACAGAAGTTGTAACAATTTCTGCAATTTCTTCATACTTAAGTTCTTCAAAATATTTCATTTTAAAAACCAATTGTTGTTTTTCCGGTAATGTTGCAATGGCTTTTTGTAATTTCAATTGAATGTCATTTCCCTCAAAATAGACATCGCTTTCTAGATTTTTTAAAGCTTTATCTTGAAGCTCAACATTAGAAATTCCTTGCTTTTTGGCTTTTTGCTGTAAAAAGGTTAATGCTTCATTAGTTGCTATTCGGTACATCCATGAAAAAAGTTTACTGTCTCCCTTAAAATTACCAATATTTTGAAAAATTTTTAAAAAAGTATTTTGCAAAACATCATCGGTATCATCATGATTCAAAACTATAGATCGGATGTGATTGTATAAAGGTTTTTGATACAATTGCAATAACTCCCTAAAGGCTTCTTGTTGCGTTTTAGGGTTCAATAAAGTAGCAATAAATGTCTTTTCGTCTTGCAATTTTTAGCTTTTATCTTAGGACTAAATATAATGAAAAAGGTTTAATTCTTTGGGTTTAAAATTTTAGTATTACTTTTGCACAAATAACAAAAAATACCATGCTTAAAACTGTAATTTTTGATATGGATGGGGTTATTGTAGATACAGAACCCGTACATAAATACGCATATTACAAACACTTTGAAGAGTTGAATATTGAAGTTTCAGATGAATTGTATGCTTCGTTTACAGGAAATTCAACACGAAATGTTTTTCAGAAAGTAAAAGATACTTTTAACTTATCACATGAAGTTGAAGATTTAATTTTGCGCAAACGCTTTTTATTTAACGATGCTTTCGATACAAAAGAGGATTTATATTTAATTGAAGGAGTTGAAGATTTAATTAAAAGCTTGCATGCACACGGTATGGAGTTAATTTTAGCATCTTCAGCTTCAAAAGGAACGATTCAAAGAGTATTCAATCGTTTCAATTTGCACCAATATTTTTCGCATACTGTGAGTGGTGAAGATTTTCCAAAATCAAAACCACATCCTGCGATTTTTTTACATGCAGCTAGTTTGTCGCAACATCCAAAAGCAAATTGTATCGTAATTGAGGACAGTACAAATGGAGTAGAGGCGGCTAATGCTGCTGAAATATTTTGTGTAGGTTATAGAAGTACAAACTCAAAATTACAAGATTTGAGTAAAGCAAATAAGATTGTTAATCATTTTAATGAGATTGACATTGAAGCATTTAAAAGAGGCTTTTAATTTAAAGCCTCTTTATACATTTCAAGACATTTTTCTCTTGCGTCTTTATGTTCAACTATAGGTTTTGGATACTTTGATGTTTCCAATTCTGGAATCCACTTTTTTGTGTATTCCAAGTCTTTGTCAAATTTTTTAAGTTGTTCGATTGGATTAAAAATTCTGAAATAGGGTGCTGCATCAACTCCAGATCCAGCGGCCCATTGCCAATTACCTACATTGCTTGCTTGTTCGTAATCAAGTAATTTTGTTGCAAAATAGGCTTCGCCCCACCTCCAATCGATTTGTAAGTGTTTACAAAGGAAACTCGCAACTACCATTCTCACTCTGTTATGCATGTGTCCTGTGGTATTTAATTCTCGCATTCCTGCATCTACAAATGGATAACCCGTATTGCCCTCACACCATTTTTGAAAATGGGCTTCGTTGTTCGACCATTTTATGGCATCATATTTAGGTTTAAAAGAAGAGTTAATTGTGTGTGGATAGTGCCATAAAATTTGAATAAAAAACTCTCTCCAAATCAGTTCGTTGAGAAAGGTTTTATTGTCAAATTGTTGCGCTTTTTTGACCATTTCTCGAGTAGAAACAACTCCAAATCGAAGATAAATCCCCAATCGAGAAGTTCCATCAAGGGCAGGAAAGTTTCGTGTTTCTTGATACTGTTCAATTAGTTTATTCGAAATATCAAAATGAGGAACTGAAATCAGACTTTTTGTAAAACCTATATCTTCTAAGCTCAAAAATGGATAGTTGTGGTTAGCAATCTTGTTTATTTTGGTTTCAGATGGATAATGTGTAACAATTGTTGTAGATAGTTTTTCTTTCCATTTTTTGGAATACGGCGTATAAACGACATAGGGTGTACCATCATCTTTAACAACTTCATTTTTTTCGAAGATAACTAGGTCTTTACAAGTCTTAAATTCAATGGAGTTATTGTTTAATAGTTCATATACTTCTTTGTCTCTTTTTCTAGCATAGGGTTCGTAATCATGATTGGTAAACACCGTTTTGATAGTATTATCAACGATTAGTTTTTCGAAAATAGCTTTTGGAGTGCCATAAAATACAGCTAGAGATTTACCTTTTTGGATTAGTTCGTTATTAATGGTTTCCAATTGGGTGTATATAAAAGTAACCCTAGCATCATTTTCGGGTAATTGTGAAAGTATATTTTCATCAAAAATAAAAATAGGGAGTACTTCTTCATCGTTATTAAGTGCATGAAATAACCCTGCATTATCTTGTAGTCTTAAATCTCTTCTAAACCAAAATATATTCATAATTAATGTGTAGTATAATGACCAAACAATTCTATTAGTTTATTGCTTCTGTAATTAAAAATTTCATCCAATTTGGGTTTAACTAAAATAGGGTGTACCAATTGACCTAAAATTCCTAAAGGTAATTTATAATCTATTTGGTCTTCCATTTCTATACCACCGGGAATCTCTTTTAAAAAATGTTTATGATGCCAAAAAGCATAGGGGCCAAATCGTTGTTCGTCAACA
This sequence comes from Flavobacterium chuncheonense, assembly GCF_042686145.1. NCBI lineage: Bacteria > Pseudomonadati > Bacteroidota > Flavobacteriia > Flavobacteriales > Flavobacteriaceae > Flavobacterium > Flavobacterium chuncheonense. Next base: position 45,940 of record NZ_JBHUPC010000006.1, read on the forward strand.
AAAAATTGATTTTCGATTACATGAGTGATTTCTGTTATCCATGTACAAGGAATGTTTAGCACTGGGGTAACTTTGTATTGAATGATTTGCCCGGGATGCATTTTTTTGTTGGCTCCGGAAATTATTTCAAATCCCATATAATCAGGAGTAATTGTCTTAAGGTTTTTAGGGTCAGATAAAAAGTCCCATGCCTTTTCAAGTGATATGGGTAATTTTTGAGTCGAATATTTGGTATATACTTTCATAATTTTTTTGTTTAACAAAAATACAAAATTATTAAACAAAAAAATGATGATTTTAGGAATTGATTAACAAAAGTTTGAGGCAATTTTAGTAATTTCGTAAACATATATTAACACAAAAAAATGAAAATGAAAAAATTATTTATTACGGCAATTTTTGCATTAGGATCTATTGCAATGCAAGGACAAATTAAAACGCCTCAGGCAAGTCCTACAGCAAAAGTGGAGCAGGTTGTTGGTTTAACAGATGTAAAGTTAGAGTATTCTCGCCCTAGCTCTAAGGGTAGAACAGTTTATGGTGAGTTGGTTCCTTATGGTAAACACTGGAGAACTGGTGCAAATGCAAACACTTTAATTTCTTTTAGTGAAGATGTAACGATACAAGGGAACACGCTAAAGAAAGGTCAGTATGCTTTATATACAACTCCAAAAGCAGATAGCTGGGAAGTAATTTTTTACACCGATACAAATAACTGGGGGTTACCACAATCATGGGATGATGCAAAAGTAGCTTTAAAAGCTGTGGTAAAACCAGAAACAATAAACAAATCTTTAGAAACATTTACTATTGCAATAAATAATTTGTCAAATGATATGGCAACTTTAGATATTGCTTGGGAAAGAACAATGGTTTCTGTACCGTTTTCAGTACCTACTAAAGAGATGGCAATGGAGAGTATCGAAAAAGCATTTGCAGGTCCTTCAGCTAGTGAATATTTTTCTGCTGCTCAATATTACTACCAAACAGACAATGATATGAATAAAGCACTTACTTGGGTTAATAAAGCAATTGAAATGACACCATCAGGTAAAGATGTGCCTTTTTGGTATTTACGTTTAAAGTCTTTAATTCAGGCAAAATCGGGTGATAAAAAAGGAGCTGTTGCAACGGCTAAATTATCATTGGAAGGAGCAAAAAAGGCTGGTAATGCGGATTATGAAAAAATGAATAAAGATAGCATTGCTGAATGGTCAAAATAAGCTTGTGTTATTTAATTTTCCAAATAAAAGATCCCAATCGAAAGATTGGGATTTTTTATTAAAATTTCAAAGAGGCTATTTTTTCATCCTTATAATATAAATCATATTCAGAGTGCAAGTAAAGTTGAGCTATTTTAAATTCTAAGCTACAAGCAATGTATTTATTTTTAAGACTTCCAATGTATGTAATTGTTTTTTTGGGATATTTTTTACTACCATAGTCCGTTTGAAATTCAAGATTGGTAATCCCCTTTAAATTATAATCATAAAAATAATCCTTAACTGTTGGGTCATATTCAGGTATATTAATTTGATATACAATTTCATAACCATTTTTAGAGTAAATTTTAGTTTTTCTAAATTTTAATGTGGATTTATCTCCGCTAAATAGTGGATTAAACTCGTCTTTTTCTGATGTTGAAAAAAAGTAATAATTAGGTGTTTCTCCCACATTATCTAATCGGTATCGAAATTTATTGGTAACGTCAACTAATGAAAAAGCGCTAAATTGGATTTCTTTACCTTCTTTGTTTTTGATTTTAATTTTAATAGAACCTAATTGGAGTGTAACACCATCTACTATTCTATTTCTTTTGCTTGAAATATTTTGAAAGTGACATTCCTTATAAGTTATTTCTATAGAATCCTTTGTGATTTTTTGACTAAAGCATTTATTTACTATTATAAACGCTAGTAATAGAAAGAGGTGTTTCATATTTTAAGTAAAAAAATCCGTTCAGATAATTCTAAACGGATTTTTTGTAAGTATTAAGGGAAAAATCTTATAAGTGAATAACTTCACCGTAAGCATCAGCAACAGCTTCCATAACCGCTTCACTCATTGTTGGGTGAGGGTGTACTGCTTTTAAGATTTCATGACCTGTAGTTTCTAATTTACGAGCTACAACTGCTTCAGCAATCATATCGGTAACACCAGCACCAATCATGTGGCAACCTAACCATTCGCCATATTTTGCATCAAAAATTACTTTTACAAAACCATCAGGAGTACCTGCAGCTTTTGCTTTTCCAGAAGCTGAGAATGGGAATTTACCAACTTTAATTTCGTATCCTTTTTCTTTAGCTGCTTTTTCTGTTAAACCTACAGAAGCAATTTCTGGAGTTGCATAAGTACAACCTGGAATGTTTCCGTAATCTAAAGCTTCAACATGTAAACCAGCAATTTTTTCCACACATAAAATTCCTTCAGCAGAAGCAACATGTGCTAATGCTTGTCCTGGAGTAACATCTCCAATAGCATAGTATCCTGGAACGTTAGTTTGGTAGAAATCGTTAACTAAGATTTTATCTCTATCGGTAGCAATTCCTGTTTCTTCTAAACCGATATTTTCAATATTGGTTTTAATACCTACTGCAGAAAGTAAAATATCCGCTTCTAAAACTTCTTCTCCTTTAGCTGTTTTAACAAATGCTTTTACACCAGCACCTGTAGTGTCAATTCTTTCTACTGAAGAGTTGGTCATAACTTTGATTCCAGCTTTCTTTAAAGAACGCTCAAATTGTTTAGAGATATCCTCATCTTCAACAGGAACTACGTTTGGCATAAACTCAACAATAGTTACATCAGTACCCATTGCATTGTAAAAATGTGCAAACTCAACTCCAATAGCTCCAGAACCTACAACAATCATAGATTTTGGTTGCTCTTGCAATGTCATCGCTTGACGGTAACCAATTACCTTTTTACCATCTTGTGGTAAGTTTGGTAACTCACGTGAACGTGCACCGGTAGCAATAATAATATGATCTGCAGTATATTCCGTAACAGTACCATCTGCAGCTGTTACATCAACTTTTTTACCTGGTTTTACTTTTCCAAAACCGTCGATAACGTCAATTTTATTTTTCTTCATTAAGAACTGAACACCTTTGCTCATTCCTTCTGCAACATCTCTTGAACGTTTTACAACCGCGTTGAAATCTTTATCAAATTCTTTAACAGTCAAACCGTAGTCAGAAGCATGTTTTAGGTAATCAAAAACTTGAGCAGATTTTAATAAAGCTTTTGTTGGGATACATCCCCAATTTAAGCATATACCACCTAAATTCTCTTTTTCAATAACGGCTACTTTAAAGCCTAATTGTGATGCTCTAATTGCAGTTACGTAACCACCAGGACCACTTCCTAAAACTATGATATCGTATTTCATTTGTAAAGTATTTTTATGTTTTGTTAAATGAAGAATATTTGAAAAAAAGAGTCTTTAAATTCAAAATTCTAAATCGTTTGCGAATTTAAGGATTTATTTTGAAAATTTTCTATTTGATAATGCAAATTCATATCAAAATGATAATTTGTTATTACCTAATATTTTACTCTGTTGCTACAGAAAATTGTACCTCGTATAAATTTTTATAAAAGCCATTTTCTATCTGTAAAAGTTGGTTGTGATTCCCACTTTCAACAATTTGACCTTTATCCATAACGATAATTTTGTCTGCGTTAATAATGGTTGCCAAACGGTGTGCAATTACAATTGAAGTTCTTCCTTTTGTTAGTACTTCAGTCGCATTTTGAATCATTTCTTCAGAATATGTGTCAATTGATGAAGTAGCTTCGTCTAAAATCAATATACTTGGATTACTTACATAAGCACGTAAAAATGCAATCAATTGACGCTGTCCTGATGAAAGCATCACCCCACGTTCTTTTACATTGTAATGGTATCCATTTGGTAAACTCATAATGAAATCGTGAACACCAATTTTCTGAGCAGCGGCAATTACCATTTCTTCAGTCACTTCTTCGTTGTATAAAGTGATGTTGTTAAGGATAGTATCAGCAAATAAGAATACATCTTGTAATACCACTGCAATTTGTTGGCGTAAGCTTTCTAAAGTATAGTCTTTGATGTCAATATCATCTATTGCAATCATGCCTGAGTCAATTTCGTAAAAACGGTTCAAAAGGTTTATAATGGTTGATTTTCCAGCTCCTGTACTACCAACAATAGCAATTGTTTCTCCAGGTTTAATGGAAAGGTTGATTCCTTTTAAAACTTCTTCATCAGGTATGTAACTAAAACGTACATTATCTAGGGTGATTTTACCGTTAAATTTCTGTGCAATTATATCTCCTTTGTTTTGAATTTGACTGTCTGTTTCCAATATTTCAAACACGCGTTCTGCGGCAATTATACCCATTTGCATCACATTGAATTTATCAGCAATTTGGCGCAACGGGTTAAAAAGCATGTTGATTAACATTGTATAGGCAAACAAGTCACCAAACGAAGTGGTGGCATCTCCTTCTAAAATATTAGCACCTCCATACCAAACAATAGCACCAAGTGTCAAAGAGGATACAAAATCAGCAATAGGGAAGAAGATGGAGTTGTACAGAATATTCTTCAGCCAAGCTTTATTGTGTTTTTGATTGATTACGCTAAACTTTTCTGCTTCAATTTCTTCACGGTTAAAAAGTTGTACTATTTTCATGCCCGTGATACGTTCTTGAACAAAAGTATTCAAGTTAGAAATTTGATTACGTACTTCATTAAAAGCAACTTTCATTTTCTTTTGGAAAATATTCGTAGCATAAATTAAAATGGGCATTGCAAGAAGTACAATAAGTGTAAGTTTCCAGTTCATGTACAGCATAATACCCAAAATAACTAGCATTTTAAGCATGTCACTTACGATCATGAAAAGTCCTTGACTGAATATACTGGCTATTGATTCAATATCCGATACGCTACGTGTGACCAATTTTCCCACAGGTTCATTGTCGAAATATTTCATCTTAAATGAAGTGATATGGCGGAACAGTTTGTCGCGAATATCTTTGATAATATCTTGACCTAACCAGTTAGCCCAATACGTAAAGAAAAACTGTGCTAATACTTCCAAAAGTAACACAACGCCCATTATTACGATATAAAGTAATAAGCCTTGTTGATCATGATTGGTCATGTAATCATCAACCGTGTGTTTTAATAAATAGGGGCGTGAAGCGGCAAATAATGATAATAATATAGCCCAAACAATTACCCAATTGAACCGACTTTGATACGGTTTGGTGTAATGCATTACTTTTTTTAATGATTTGGAGCTTATTGCTTTCATTTTATTCGTTTCAAAAATTTATTAAATATAGGGATATTCTACTTTAACCAAATATAAACCTTGAGCAGGAACAGAAAATCCAGCTGCGCTACGGTTTTTACTTTCGATAATTTTTCTAAAATCGTCAATGGATACTTTACCAAGCCCAACGTTAACCATGGTGCCTACAATTGCTCTTACCATATTGCGAAGAAAACGGTCTGCAGCAATGGTGAATTTTAATTGATTCCCATTTTGTTCCCATTTTGCTTCGGTTATTTTACAATTGAAGGTTTTGACATCGGTATGAACTTTTGAAAAACATTCAAAATCATGGTATTCAAAAAGTACTTTACAAGCTTCATTCATTTTTTCAATATCTAAAGCTTTGTGAAAGTACCAGCTATTGTCATTTATAAAAGCATCTTTGAAAGTATGGATGTAATATTCGTACGTTCTACTGCTAGCGTCAAATCGGGCATGAGCGTCATCGGCTACTGTAAAGATGTTGTAAATAACAATGTCTTTTGGTAAATAGGAATTGAGCTTTTTTACCCATATCGAAGTGTCAATTTCGCCGTCAAAATCAAAATGAGCGTACATTTGTTTGGCATGGACACCACTGTCGGTTCTACCAGCACCTACAATTTCAATTTGCGCTTTAAATAATAATGATAATGCTTTATCTAGTGTTTCTTGTACAGAAATGGCATCAGGTTGTACCTGAAAACCAAAATAGTTTTTTCCGTTGTAGGCAAATTCAATAAAATATCTCAAATCGTACTGTCAAATTTTTAGCGTAGCAAAGTTACAAAATTGATTAGGCATTTTGCTAGTATCTGTTCCTAATAAAATATTAAAAATCTATTTTTGTACCATGAAAAAAATCCTACTACTTTCCGATACCCATAGTTTTATTGATGAACAAATAATGAAATACGTTCGGCAAGCTGATGAAGTATGGCACGCTGGTGATATTGGAGACTTAAGTGTGACTGATGCGATTCAAAAAGAAAAGCCCTTGCGAGCTGTTTTTGGAAATATAGATGACGCAAAAGCGCGTGTGGAATTTCCGTTGAACAATAGGTTCATGTGTGAGGGAGTTGATGTTTGGATAACGCATATCGGTGGTTATCCTGATAAGTATAATGTTGCTATACGTGATGAAATTCAAAGCAATCCACCAAAATTATTCATTTGTGGGCATTCCCATATTTTAAAAGTGCAGTTTGATAAGAAATTGAATTTGTTGCACATGAATCCTGGAGCTTGTGGTAAACATGGGTTTCATCAAGTTCGTACCATGTTGCGTTTTGAAATCGATGGCGAAAAAATTCAACAGTTGGAAGTGATTGAACTGGGTAGAAAATAAAAATCCGAAACTAATTAAAGTTTCGGATTTTTAACGCACTAATAAACTAAGATGTTAGGTTTATCGCAATCGATCCACAGATTTTACGAGATCTTCGTCCTTTTTAATTGCTTTGTTTGCCAAAACAAGTAAAACGATAGAAATGGCTGGAAGAACAATCCCAATACCCTTCTCAGAAACTTCCGTTCCTCCGGATAAGTTTAGTGTTCGATACACAAAAAATCCTAGTAAAATAAAGTTTGATATGATGTTCAATCTGTTTAATACAAATTGAGTTTGTCTCTTTTTAAAACTAAATATACTAATTAAAGCCAACAGTGAACTTAATCCAAATAAAATCATACTAGGCAATGCATCGGTAAAATACACAGCAGTAGTTTCATTTTCTATCCAAACTGGAACTATAAAAGGTACTATTGCTGATGCAATAAAACTGATTGTTAAGTATAAAGTTTGTATGCGTTGAATCATTGTTATCACTTGTTAACTCAGCAAAAATATAGTTTCTTTTTTTAAAAAACTATTGTTTTATTTATTTTTATTCGTAATATTGCATAGTACAATCGTAAGTACTTCATTCTACGATTATAACAGCCCCGAAAAAAAACTATTATTTTTTTTAAACAACCAAAGCACTATTTTTTCTAAATTAATTTATTTATCCCATATCCATGTTTGATATTGAAGTATTAAAGGAGATGAAGCTCTCCGACTTGCAAGAGATTGCTAAAGTCGCTAAAGTTAAAAAGTACAGGACGTTAAAAAAGGACGAACTTATTTATCAAATTTTAGACGTACAAGCAGCCAATCCAGATACGATAAAAGCCGAAGCAACAGAGGCGCAAGTTGGTGAAAAGCCTAAACGTGCTCGAATGACGACTTCAAAACGACCGGAAAAGAAAACAGAAAGTCAACAAGCTTTACCTTTAGAGAAGGAAATAGAAAAAAAGGAAAGAGAAGTTGTAGAGACTGACGAGGTGGCTAAGCAAGAAGTTAGAAAAGCTGTAAAGCCAACTCCTAAAGAAGCTTCTAACGCAGAAGCAAAACCTGTAGCAGAAACAGCTACTTCAAAACCAGAAGAGGTTGCAGAGACTCCAAAAGCAAATCCTCAAACGAAAAATCACAATCACAAGGCCAATCAGAATAATCCAAATCACCCTGATTATAAAAAGCCAAATCAAAATAAGCAACAAAATCAAAAATCAAATTTCAGAGAAGCCGATTATGAGTTTGATGGTATCATTGAAAGTGAAGGTGTATTAGAAATGATGCCTGATGGTTACGGTTTTTTGCGTTCTTCAGATTATAATTATTTAGCATCTCCTGATGATATTTACCTATCACAATCTCAAATTCGTTTATTTGGATTAAAAACGGGAGATACAGTTAAAGGAGTAGTACGTCCTCCAAAAGAAGGAGAAAAGTATTTTCCACTTGTAAAAGTGTTAAAAATTAACGGCCATGATCCGCAAGTAGTTCGTGATCGTATTTCATTTGAACATTTAACACCAGTTTTCCCAAAAGAAAAATTCCGCTTAGCCGAAAGAGGTAGTACAGTTTCAACGCGTATTATTGACTTGTTTTCTCCTATTGGAAAAGGACAACGTGGTATGATTGTAGCACAGCCAAAGACGGGTAAAACCATGTTGTTGAAAGATGTTGCCAATGCAATTGCTGCTAATCACCCAGAAGTGTATTTAATAGTACTATTAATTGATGAGCGTCCAGAGGAGGTTACCGATATGCAACGTAGTGTTAGAGGAGAAGTAATTGCTTCTACTTTTGACCGTGAACCACAGGAGCATGTTAAAATTGCCAATATTGTTTTGGAAAAAGCAAAACGTTTGGTCGAATGTGGGCATGATGTAGTTGTACTTTTGGATTCTATTACGCGTTTAGCACGTGCTTACAATACGGTACAACCTGCTTCAGGTAAAGTATTGAGTGGGGGTGTAGATGCAAATGCACTACAAAAGCCAAAACGTTTCTTCGGAGCGGCACGTAATGTAGAAAATGGAGGATCATTAAGTATTATTGCCACAGCACTTACAGAAACAGGATCAAAAATGGACGAAGTTATCTTTGAAGAGTTTAAAGGTACTGGTAATATGGAATTGCAGTTGGACAGAAGAATTGCAAACAAGCGTATTTTCCCAGCTATCGACTTGGTTTCTTCAAGTACGCGTCGTGATGATTTATTGTTGGATGAGAATACCGTTCAACGTATGTGGATTATGCGTAAGTATTTAGCCGATATGAACCCAATTGAAGCAATGGATTTCATACACGATCGATTCAAGAAAACGGCCAATAATGAAGAGTTTTTGATTTCGATGAATCAATAAAATATTCAAAAGGTCTCAATTTTAAATTGGGACCTTTATTATTTTAAACGTTCCAGTTGCCCTTTTCGTTTTACAATATTTTTATAATCCCATTGAATGGCTTGTGCTTTTTGCAACCAACGTTTTAAATCTTCCATGTCAATTTGAGACGAATCAGTATATCGAATTTCTGCCGCTTTAAAACTTCCTTCAATTTTCAGGGTAGGCTCGTCAAACGATTGACCACTCCAAAACAGTAACCGAACGCAATTTTTAAGTTTACTATAGCCCACAATAGGATTACCTTCAATAAACCAAACAGGGTGTCTGTGCCAAATTTTATTTTCAGCATTTTTTAAATTCGTATCAATGGCATTGACTAATAGATTGCAAATGGCTTGGTCTTCTATAGTTTGGGTATCATTATATTTTTTAATATCAGGATTCATAAAATGAAATTTTGTTATCAAAAATAAAAAACTCCGAAAAGTTTCGGAGTTTAAATATTATAATTATTTGTGTTATCAATTAAAAACTATTTACAATGGCTAAGAAATCATCTGCTTTTAATGCAGCACCACCGATAAGACCACCATCTACATCTGGTTTAGAAAAAATTTCTTTAGCATTGTCTGGTTTTACACTTCCTCCATATAAAATGGAAACGCTATCGGCAACTGTGTTTCCGTATACTTTCGCAATAAGCTCTCTTACGAATTGATGAATTTCTTGTGCTTGTTCTGGAGTAGCGGTTTCACCTGTCCCGATTGCCCAAACTGGCTCATATGCTAATACGATATTGTTCCAATCGTTTTTATTCAAATGAAATAAAGCATCACGCAATTGGTATTCCACAATATTAAAATGATTGTTTTTTTCGCGGTCTTTCAACTCTTCACCAAAGCAGAAGATAACGCTCATGTTGTGTTTTAATGCGGTATCAACTTTATTTGCTAATAAACCATCAGTTTCATGAAAATAAGCACGACGCTCACTGTGTCCTAAAATTACTGTGTTTACACCAATATCTGTAAGCATATTTGCTGCTATTTCACCTGTGAAAGCACCACCTTCCGCTTGGTGCATATTCTGAGCCGCAACCGTAATATTTTGTCCTTTAACCGTATCAACAGCTGTTTTTAAATTTACAAATGTAGGAGCTACAATAATTTCAGTTGTAGTATTTTGTTTTTTAGCAATTATTTCGTCTAACAACGCTGTAGTTTCAGTGTTGTTTTTATGCATTTTCCAATTTCCTGCAACAATATACTTTCTCATTATTTTTGTTTGTTAAGTGTATGTATTAGTTTTTCGTCATCCGCTTCAATTACCTTAAAAAGGTCTATTCTTCCTTTTTTATCCACTACCATATATCTTGGGATCCAATCCAATTCGATTGATTTTCCAAAAATTCCTTTCATTCCATCAGAAGTTAAATAATGCTCACCTTGTAAATCATATTTTTCGATACCTTTTTGCCATGCTTCAAAAGTTTTATCCATTGAAATAAATAGATAAGTTGCATCAGGGTATTGCTTTTGTAATGCTTTTACTTTTGGCATTCCTTTGATACAATCAGAACACCAAGAAGCCCATACGTCGATTACAATGGTTTTTCCTTTATATTTTTTTAGTATTTCCTCAAATGAAATAGTGGTATTAGTGGTAGTTTTCATTACATTTTCCAATGCTTCCTTTTTAAACTTTGTTTGAGCTTGGGTGCATGAAATGCTAATTATAGCGACTGTTAATAATATGATGATTTTTTTCATTTTAATAATTCAATTAAAATTAAACGTTATTTTAATTCTACTTTGTCAATATCGTTAAAGTGTGCTTTCTGAACAATATTTCCTTTTTCTAAGATTACGATACTAGGATTGGCACGCTCAATTGTTTTTAATGTTGTAGCATCACAAAAATAGTAGTCAAAATTTTGGTTGTAACGGTGTTTTGTTAAAGCAATTAATTCTGGATTGGAAGAAGTTAATCCAATTACAGTATATCCTTTTGCTGCAGCTTTTTGGTTAAACTCTTCTAACAATTTCATTCCTTTTTCTTTGGATTTATTCAAATCGTAAGCAACAAATAGTACCACTTTAGGTTCTTCTAATACACTTTCGGTATAATCATTTCCATCTTTTTCAATCGTAAAATCATGGATAGGCGGAACGTAACCTTGTTTAATTAGCTTGTCCTTACGGTCTACAAATTCCGCTCCTGCCGGTACTTTGTTGGCCATTACATCGGCATAGCTTATCTCTGTATCAACACCATTTACTTTATAAATAAATATCATTTCGTATTCGCTTTTTTCAGCTCCTTCTGGAATTTCCATACCTTTTTGAATGTTAGTCCCTACTTTGTACGCTCTAAAATCTTTTAACGGTAAGTGCTGGTATACATAAAAAGCCATAAACAAACACAGTGAATATGCTGCAAAAACCGTCAAATTCATTGCAGGTTTGCTTAATAATGGGTTTATTAATTTTTGGTTTACAAATAGAATAAGAATGAAAAATAATAAGATTACATCTTTTGTAAAGGATTCCCATGGCGTAAGTTTAAGAGCATCTCCAAAACAACCACAATCTGTTACTTTATTGAAATAAGCAGAGTAGAAGGTAAGGAAGGTAAAAAACACAATCATGGCGAGTAAGCTCCAAACGGTGAATTTTGGTTTAAAACCTAATAAAAGCATTACGCCTAATACAACTTCAAAAATCACCACAAAACAAGCAATCAAGAGCGCAAACGGAATTAAAAATTCCATATTTAAAACATTGGCATTGAAATACTCTTCTAGTTTGTAAGAGAACCCAATAGGGTCGTTAAGTTTTATTAATCCTGAAATGATAAATAATACTCCAACAAGTATTCTTGAAATTTGTGTAATTATATTTTTCATAAAATTTTTCTTTAAAAATAAACCTTTGTTTTGGGAATTTTTGCAAACAAGATGTTAATCCCTTGTTAATGCTAGTTTTTATATTTTTTCTAGTAGGATTAAAGCAAAAATAGAATAGTTAATCATATCTTGGTAGTTGGCGTCAATACCTTCCGATACTAAAGTTTTTCCTTTATTATCTTCAATTTGTTTAACACGTAAAAGTTTTTGAAGAATTAAATCAGTTAGGCTACTCACACGCATATCGCGCCAAGCTTCTCCATAATCATGATTTTTATCTTCCATAAGTTTTTTGGTAAGGGCTACTTTTTCATCGTATAATTTCACGGCCTCATCAAAGCCTAAATCGGGTTGGTCAGCAATGCCTTTATCGATTTGAATTAATGCCATAATGCAATAATTGATAATGCCAATAAATTCTGAAGTTTCGTCTTCATCTACTTTTCGTACTTCATTTTCTTGAAGACTTCTTATACGTTGCGCTTTTATAAAAATTTGGTCGGTTAACGAAGGTAAACGTAAAATACGCCAAGCTGTACCGTAATCTTTTGTTTTTTTAGTAAACAAATCGCGACAAATCGCAATTACAGCATCATATTGTTGAGAAGTTTTCGTCATTTATTCGGTATATTTGTGTGATTTTTTCTTGGTAATTGACCCTTTAGTCTAGCGTCAAAAATAGTTAATTAAGTAGAAAGAGAAAAATAGAAAACAAAAAGAAGTTTTAAAAGTACTAAAAAGCAGATTTTAAGGAGTAATGACAATAAATTGTAAAGGTGATTTAATTGATTTATCGATTCCTAAAGTAATGGGGATTTTAAATATTACCCCAAATTCATTTTATGACGGCGGTAAATATAAAAGCGATGCTGCTATTTTATTACAAGTTGAAAAAATGCTTGTTGAAGGAGCAACTTTTATTGATTTAGGGGCGTATTCGTCCAAACCTGGGGCAGAATTTGTTTCGGAAGAAATGGAACAGAACCGTTTACTTTCGACAATAACAATAATTTTAAAGGAGTTTCCCAATACTGTACTTTCAATTGATACATTCAGAAGTCAAGTGGCCAAAAAATGTATTGAAAGTGGGGCAGCAATCATCAACGATATTTCTGCAGGTTTTTTGGATGATAAGATGTTGGAAACAGTTGCATCCTTGCAAGTACCTTACATTATGATGCATATGAAAGGGAATCCTGAAACGATGCAGTCAATGACCAATTATGATGATATTCTTAAAGAAATGATGTTCTATTTTTCTGAACGTATCAATAAAGCGAGAAGTTTTGGGTTGAATGATATTATAATAGATCCAGGATTTGGTTTTGCTAAAACTTTGGAACAGAATTATGAGGTTTTTGGGAAAATGGAATATTTCAATATGCTTGAATTACCACTTCTTGTTGGAATTTCTAGAAAATCAATGATTTATAAATTATTAGAAAGTACTCCAGATACTGCGCTCAACGGTACAACAGTGCTCAATACAATTGCTTTGCAAAAAGGAGCTAAAATATTAAGAGTTCACGATGTGAAAGAAGCTGTCGAATGTGTAAAAATTATCAATCAATTATAATGAAAAAAATTGTAGTTTTATTAGGGATAATGCTAAGTGTAGCTTGTCATAATGAGGATGTTCAGCTTTCTAAAGCAAATGTGTCAGTGATGAAAGAAATTGATGATCATTCACCTATTTATATGTTCTTTAGAACTGAAGGAAACGACACGATTGCTGAAGTAAACAAAAAAAATTCGATAAGTACTACCAATTGGATTTTCAATATTGACAAGCGTTTGCCTTTGCATGCGGTAATACCAGAAGTAAAAGTATTACAACAAAAAAAGAAAAATGCTACACATACAAAGGAGGGGGCAATTGATGTTTTTTCGTATGCAGATAGTGTAGGAACAAATTTAGCTTTTTTACCTTTTACAGATGTTAGGTTTTTGTATGATGATAAGTTTTCAAAATTCTACATTAAAGAGCATGCGGAAGCGTATATGAATTATAATAATTTCACGATTAATTTTAATAGGGATAATAGTATTACTGTAGATGGAAATCCTATTGAACGTAAGGACTTAATTGCTTTTATTAAAGAGTTTTCAGAGTTTATGAGTGATGGGAAAATTACCATTTTGCATTTGAATTTTGAAAAACACTTAACTTTTGATCAATACATTCAAAACAAAATTATGATGTGGCAATTAACATCTGCCAGTATTCAATTGTCTTCTTTTGAGTTTGTATATGACGCCGATAAGCTTCCCGAGTGTGGATGTACTTTATAAAAAAAAGGACCAGCAAAAGCTGGTCTTTTTTTATAGGAATATATCTTATTTAAATTCAGACATAGTATCGTCTTTACTTGCTTCAATATTGCGCTTTGGCGATTTTTTCTCAAATAATTTGTTGATTTGGTCCATTGTGAAAACTTTTGAGAAACCTGTAGCTTCATTTTTCTTGTTTCTTGTCATGAATTGTACAAAAGTACGATCTAAACTTTTGGAGTAGTGTAACCAAACGTATTCATCTGGTAATTCTAATTTGATATCCAATAAAGGGTTTGATTCAAAGCCATTTAAGATGATTCTATGAAGGTTTTCAAAATCATTATCTAAATCTCTAAAAGCAAATGATTTGGTAGTAATAACATCTTCGTTTTCAATATTTTTATAATAAAAGGTATACTTGTCACCTTCATTTTGAATATAGACATCATTTTGTCCAATAGAACCTAAACGAATGATTGGTGTAGTTTCTATAACTTTAATCTGAGAAAACGATAAACACGTAGATAGCAGGGCGCATCCGAAAATAAATTTCTTCATAAATTTTAATTAATTAAATTTTTCAAAGTCTTTTAGGTTAATTTTTGCTAAATATATACTAAAAAATAAAATTCACAAAGAAAAAAATAACACATTGTTGTTTTATGAAGTAAACTTAACTATTTATTGATGATGATACGGTTCGTTCCTTAAAATTGTAAAGCCTCTGTAAATTTGTTCAATGATGAATAAACGCACCATTTGATGCGAAAATGTCATCTGTGATAAAGACACTTTGCCTGCAGCTTGTTTGTACACTGTTTCACTAAATCCATATGGGCCACCAATCACAAAAACTAAGGTTTTGATACCGGCATTCATTTTCTTTTGTAAAAAATCGGAAAAACCAACGCTAGAAAATTCTTTGCCATTTTCATCAAGCAATATCAAATGGTCAGTAGGATTAATTTTGAATAGGATTAATTCGCCTTCTTTTTCCTTTTGTTGTGCTTCACTTAAGTTTTTTACGTTTTTGATATCGGGTATAATGTCCAAATCAAATTTTACATAAAATCCCAAACGTTTGATGTATTCATCAATTAAGGCTTGTAAATTTTTGTTGTCGGTTTTGCCTATGGCAATTAATTTTATGTTCATGATTGTGGTTAAAGGAACGTTTTTTTTATTTAGAATCAGTATCGGAACTGATAGAGCCATCTTTTTTCATTTCTTGCACCAAAGCAGCAATAATATCATTGATTCCGTTTTCGATATCATTGAATTGTTTAGTTTTAGTAAGAGCACTCCATATTAGTTTGTTTTCAGCTAGAGAAAAGATATTGGTTTCAACGATATAATAAGTGTTTTCTACATAATAACCTGGTGTGTAGTAGTAAGGCGAATATGCACCATACCAATTGTTAAATAAGTAGCCGTAACCTCTATAACCGTAATAATTATTATAGGGCATAGTGCTACCTTGTACGTAATCGGTTTCCTTTGTTTTGTCAACTAAACGCATGGTAACAACACCATCGACATTTTCACTTTTTAAAAGCTTTACAAGAAGTTCTTTGTCTATGTTTGAGGTTTCGTTTAAAAAATTATACGACGAATGAAAAATTGGGTCAATTTCTGTAAAACGATCTTCAATTCGTCTTCTGACCAATTCATTTTTTACTAAAGCCACTACACTTACTTTTTTAAAATGCTCTTTTTGAACAGAAGTTTTTGGATCTTTCCAACTGTCTAAAACAACTGTGTTAGTAGTGCTACAACTCACTAATAAAGCAAAAACCAAAATGCTCCATAATTTTTTCATAGTAGTATTTCTTTAAAAATTGAACTCTAATTTACAATTTTTCAGACAAATATGTACCGGTTACGGAATTTTTGTTTTTGGCTACTTCTTCCGGTGTGCCGAAAGCAATTAGTTTACCACCATTTTCACCACCTTCAGGACCTATGTCTAAAATGTAATCGGCACATTTGATTAAATCCAAGTTGTGTTCGATAACGATAATAGAATGTCCTTTTTCAATTAATGCATCAAAAGAGGCTAGTAATTTTTTAATATCGTGAAAATGCAAACCCGTGGTAGGTTCGTCAAATACAAACAGCGCTTTATCTTTTACAGTTCCTTTTACCAAGAAGGATGCAAGTTTGATACGTTGTGCTTCACCACCAGATAGGGTAGAAGAAGATTGTCCTAATTGCACATAACCTAAACCAACATCTTTTAAAGGTTTGATTTTCTGAGTAATTTTGGTTTGATTGTGATTTTCAAAAAAGGATATGGCATCATCAATTGTCATTTTCAAAATATCGTCGATATTTTTTCCTTCAAATGTTACTTCCAGAATTTCTTTTTTAAATCGTTTACCATTACACGTTTCACATTCCAAGTGTACATCTGCCATGAATTGCATTTCAATGGTAACTTCTCCATCTCCTTTACAAGTTTCACAGCGACCTCCATCAACATTAAACGAAAAGTGCTTGGCTTGATAGCCTCTTAATTTTGAAACCGATTGCTTGGAAAATAAATCGCGAATATCATCGTAAGCTTTGATATACGTTATTGGGTTTGAACGTGAACTTCTACCAATAGGGTTTTGGTCAACGTATTCTATATGTTTTATGTTGGAATAATTTCCTGCTAGTTCTGTAAATTGGCCTGCTTTTTCTCCCACTCCTTCCAATTGCTTTTGGATTGCAGGAAATAAAATTTTCTTGACTAATGTACTTTTACCACTTCCTGAAACACCTGTAATTACCGTTAAACACTCTAGAGGAAAAGTAAAGTTTTCATTTTTTAAATTGTTTTCACGAGCACCAATTACTTCAACATGGTGTTTAAATTTTCTTCTCTTTTTTGGAACTTCTATTTGGGCCCTTCCACTTAAATACTGTGCTGTTAAAGAATCGGCTTGTAATATTTCGTCGTAGGTTCCTTGCGCCACTAAGTGTCCACCAAAAGTACCCGCTTCTGGACCAATATCTATAATCATATCAGCAGCTTTCATAATGTCTTCATCGTGTTCTACCACAATTACTGTATTACCAAGATTACGCAAATCTTTAAGTACTTCAATAAGTCGTTCGGTATCTTTTGGGTGTAATCCAATACTCGGTTCGTCTAAGATATACATCGATCCAACCAAACTACTTCCCAATGAAGTGGCGAGGTTGATACGTTGCGATTCACCACCCGAAAGGGTTGCCGAATTTCGATTTAAGGTTAAATAACTCAACCCTACATTCGCTAAAAAGCCTAAACGATTGTTGATTTCGATTAGAAGGCGTTTGGCAACTTTAGCATCGTATTCGTTAAGTTTTAATGTTTTAAAAAAGTCAATTAGTTTAACAATAGGAAGGTCAACCAACTCGGTAATGGTTTTACTTGCTATTTTGATATAGTTTGCTTCAGGACGTAAACGTTTTCCTTTACAAACAGTACATTTAGTTTTACCTCTGTAGCGTGATAACAATACACGATTTTGGATTTTATAATTCTTTTCTTCTAGTTCTGTAAAAAAGTCGTTTAATCCGGTAAAATATTTATTTCCAACCCAAATCAACTGTATTTGTTCCGCAGTTAGTTCGAAAAAAGGTTTGTGGATGGGAAAATCAAATTTATAAGCGTTATTTACCAATTGATCTCTGAACCAACTCATACTTTCTCCTCTCCAAGGGAAAATGGCATTTTCATATACAGAAAGTGCAGTATTAGGAATTACTAATTCTTCATCAATACCAATTACATTTCCGTAACCTTCGCACTTTGGACAAGCACCGTAAGGATTGTTGAAACTGAATAGATGGACGTTAGGTTCTAAGAAAGTAAGTCCGTCTAGTTCAAAATTGTTACTAAAAACAATGCGTTTATCAGAATTTAATTCTTGTAAGTAACATTCTCCTTTTCCTTCATAAAATGCAGTTTGAATAGCATCTGCTAAACGATTGAAAAATTCTTCTTCTGTTTTTACTACAATACGATCAATGATTAATAAAATGTCTTTGTTGTCGAGTGAATGTTGGTCAATTTCATCCAAACGTACCATTTCATTGTTAACTAAAATACGTGCAAATCCTTGTTGTAGCAATACTTTTAGTTTGTCTTCAAGCGCTCTTCCTTCTTCTAAATGAATAGGAGCAAGGAGTAGCCATTTACTGTTTTCTTCAAGCGATTTTACTTCTTCAATAACATCTGAAACAGTATCTTTTTTTACTTCTCTTCCTGAAATTGGAGAATACGTTTTTCCAACACGTGCAAACAATAATTTTAAATAATCATATATTTCTGTAGAAGTTCCAACTGTTGAACGGGCGTTGGTGGTGTTTACTTTTTGCTCTATAGCAATTGCAGGAGCAATTCCTTTTATATATTCCACTTTAGGTTTGTCTAACCTGCCTAAAAACTGCCTTGCATACGATGAAAGACTTTCAACGTAACGACGTTGCCCTTCTGCATATAAAGTATCAAACGCAAGGCTTGATTTTCCAGATCCCGACAACCCCGTTATCACAACCAGTTGGTTACGGGGAATGGCAACATCAATATTTTTTAAATTGTGAAGTTGTGCACCTTTGATTAAAATATTTTTTTTAGGCTCTAATTTGGAAAAATCTGTTTTTATCATGATAAAAAGTAAAGAATTGCAAAGATAACAATTGCTAAGTATTTTTTGCGCTCCAGAAGTTGATATTATAAACTACGATTAATGTATTTATTAGGTGTTTTATTTGTATTATGTATAGAAAAAAAATAAAAAGTTTGAAAATAATTTGGATTTTAGAAGAAAAATGAATTAAATTTGAACCATAATCTTAAACAAAGGCCTATTACAGAAAAATACTTTTAAAAAAACGAGTAACCCAAATTCTAATTTAAAAGTATTATTATGGCTAATTGTGTACTACCAGATGCAATTTTGATAAAGAACTATGTAGGAGGAGACGAATCTGCTATTGCTACATTAATCGAAAGGCATCAATCGAAAATTTACGGTTTTATTTATTCAAAAATTCCTGATAGAGATGTGTGTGATGACGTATTTCAGGATACTTTTATTAAAGTAATTCGTAAACTGAAATCTTCGTCTTATAATGAAGAAGGTAAATTTTTACCTTGGGTGATGCGAATAGCACATAATTTAGTAATCGATCATTTTCGTAAGGCAAAGAAAATGCCATTGCAACGTGACTCCGAAGAATTTTCAATATTCTCGGTTATGTCGGAATCGAGTTTAAATATTGAAGATCAAATAATACTAGAGCAAGTGGAAATGGATTTAGTTCGTCTAGTTGATGAATTGCCTGATGATCAGCGAGAAGTATTGATGATGCGTATTTATCAAAATCTTAGTTTTAAAGAAATAGCAGATTTGACTGGAGTAAGTATCAATACTGCCTTAGGAAGAATGCGTTATGCGTTAATGAACTTAAGAAAGGTAATTGAAAAAAATCAAGTTATTTTAGTGAACTAAAACAATAAAATGAGTTTTGTTGCGTTGTAGTAGTATAATTAATATTATTTATGGCAAAACTCTACTCTAAGAAAAAATTAGCAACTCAAGAAATGTTACCTAAAAAAGAAACGATTTCGTTTTTACTTAACTATTCAAAGGCGTTAAGTATTACAAAAGTGGGTAAATTGACTTTTGAAACTATTGCTAATTAATGAGAAAGCTTCGTAAAGTAATTACGAAGCTTTCTTTTTTTGTATCTCTTCCAACACACTTTTTCTTCCTATCGTTCTAGTTATAATATCTTTTTCTAAGTTCCAACCTCTAGCTGGCGAATATTCACGACCATACCATATTATTTGTAGGTGTAAATCATTCCAACATTCCTTGGGGAATAGTCTTTTAGCATCTTTTTCGGTTTGCTGAACATTTTTACCATTGCTTAAATTCCAACGATACATCAGTCTGTGGATGTGGGTGTCTACTGGAAATGCAGGAACTCCAAAGGCTTGACTCATAACAACACTTGCTGTTTTGTGGCCCACAGCAGGTAAACTCTCTAAGGCTTCAAAACTTTGCGGTACAATACCATTGTATTTTTCAATAAGTATTTCAGATAAGCCATGTATACCTTTTGATTTCATTGGTGATAAACCACAAGGTTTGATTATTTCTTTTATTTCTTCGATGCTCATTTTTACCATATCATATGGATTGTCTGCCTTTGCGAATAGTAGGGGAGTAATTTGGTTCACTCTTACATCGGTACATTGTGCAGAAAGTAAAACAGCAATTAATAAAGTATAAGGGTCTTTATGGTCTAGCGGAATTGGAATTTCAGGATACAATTCATTTAAGGTATTTATAACAAATGTTACTTTTTCGTTCTTCGTCATTTTTGTACTTTTAAACTTTGAAACAAAGTTAAACTTTTTAAATATATAGTATGACAACATTAAAAGTAGGGGATAAAGCTCCCGATTTTAAAGGATTGGATCAAGATGGTAACGAACATAGTTTGGTTTTATATAAGGGTAAGAAATTAGTAGTCTTTTTTTACCCTAAAGCGAGTACACCAGGTTGTACAGTTGAAGCCTGTGATCTTAGAGATAATTATGAGCGTTTTAAAGCAAAAGGATACGAACTATTAGGAGTAAGTGCAGATAGTGCTAAGCGTCAAGCAAACTTTATTGCTAAAAACAATTTACCTTTTCCTTTACTTGCAGATGAAGATAAATCGGTAATTATGGCGTTTGGTGTTTGGGGGCCAAAGAAGTTTATGGGGAAAGAGTTTGATGGAATCCATCGTACTACTTTTGTAATTAATGAAGAGGGGATTATTGATGCAGTAATTGAAAAAGTTAAAACGAAAGAACACAGCAAGCAAATATTAGATGAATAAAAAAAGCCCCAATTTAAATTGGGACTTTTTGTTATTGATTGATTGTATTGGTTTCAACTTGGTAACCAAATAAATGGTCTTTTTTGATAATTTCTGCAATACCTTGAGGAAGCATTTCTTCCCAACCTTCACCACCAGTATTAATCATTTTTAAAACTTTACGTGAAAAAATTTCTAAGTTTTTCTCGTCAAAATCGGTGATATCCACTACTTTACCATTGAATTTAAAGAATTTGTATAATTCTTTCATTCTAGGATGTACTTTTAAATTATTAGAATTTATAATTACACCATCTTCATCTTTCATAGGGTACAAGTAAACTTTTAAATCACGGTAGAATAATTTACCAAAAGCTTCTAGAATACCTCCTGATAAATGGCGGTAATATTTTTCATCAAATATATCAACCAAATTGCTGACTCCCATAGCAAGTCCCATACGTGCTTTGGTGTAATTTGAGAAATATTCAACTACTTTGAAGTATTCTTGAAAATTTGATATCATTACAGTTTGTCCTAAAGAACAAAGTAATTCTGCACGGTCTAAGAAATCACGTTCGTTAATTTCACCTTCTGCTTTTAAGTTTGAAAGTGTAATTTCAAAAACTACAAATGTGTTTTCTTCATCTACCTTATTTTCTTCAATAAACATGTTGTATGATTTTTTATACATGTTCATGTTTACTTTGGTAACAGGTCTGAAGCTTCCACGAAGTGCTAAAATATTCTTTTTATACAATACAGCTGCTGGTAATATGTTATTTCCATCCGGTCCAAACATTACGGCATCTGTCATACCATTTTTAACCAATTGTAAACTCATCAAACGGTTGTCAACATCTGCAAAACGAGGTCCTGAAAAGTTAATCGTGTCGATTTCTAATTGATCTTTATCTAAGTGATCGTATAAATAACGCAACAATCGTTTTGGATCGTTGTGTTTATAAAATGCTCCATAAATTAAGTTTACACCTAATGTACCAAGCGTTTCTTGTTGTAGTTTAGCATCAGTTTCTTTAAAACGAATGTGTAGAATGATTTCATTGTACTCCTCATCTGGTTCTACTTGAAATTTAATTCCAACCCATCCATGACCTTTGTACTGTTTTGCAAAGTCAATAGTTGCAACAGTATTAGCATAACTGAAAAAGATTTTATTAGGGTGTTTATCTCTTTTTAAACGCTCCTCTATAAGTTGCGTTTCATGTGCTAACATCTTTTTTAAACGGCTTTCAGTAACATAGCGTCCGTCTTCTTCGATACCATAAATAGCATCACTGAAGTCTTTATCATAAGCTGACATTGCTTTTGCAATGGTTCCAGATGATGCTCCTGCTCTAAAAAAATGGCGAACGGTTTCTTGTCCTGCTCCAATTTCGGCAAAAGTACCGTAAATACTTTCATTAAGATTTATTCGAAGCGCTTTATCTTTGATAGAAGGAATGTGTTCAATAACCTTATCCCCTCTAATTTGGATATCTTTAGTATTACTTTCCATTTAGAAATATTTGTGAAAATCTCTTGTTTAAAACTTATATTGCAAAGTTAATGAAATACTTAAAATATCTTGCAAATATTCTTATTTTTGTAGCATATGCAAGGTTTTAAAGTTTATTTTTTAGGAACAGGAACCTCACAAGGTATTCCAGTAATAGGTAGCAATCATCCTGTTTGTTTAAGTAACGATAAAAGAGACAAACGATTACGTGTTTCGGTTTGGATTTATTCCGATGATTTTTCGTTTGTAATCGATTGTGGTCCCGATTTTAGACAACAAATGTTAAATTCAAATTGCCCTAAAATTGATGCTCTCTTATTTACCCATGAACATGCCGATCATACTGCAGGTCTTGATGATATTCGCCCTTTTTATTTCAAGCAAGGAGATATTGCTGTGTATGGGCACAAAAGAGTATTGGATAATCTAGCAAAACGTTTTGATTATATTTTTTCCAATGAAAATAAATATCCTGGTGCGCCATCTGTTACACAACATGTAGTAGTGGAAAACCAGCCTTTTTTAATAGATAAGGTAAAAGTAAACCCGATTAATGCCAGTCACGGTAATTTGCAAGTTTTTGGATATCAAATAGAAGGTTTTGTATACTTGACTGATGTAAAAACCATAGAAGCAACCGAAATAGGAAAAATTAAAAATTGCAAAGTTTTGGTAATAAACTGTTTAAGGGAAACACCGCATAACACACATTTTAATTTAGAAGAAGCTTTAGAATTTATATCTTTGGTGCAACCCGAGCGAGCATATTTAACACATATCAGTCATTTGTTTGGTTTTCATAGCGAGATTGAAAAAAGGTTACCGGAAAATGTTTTTGTGGCTTACGATAATTTAGAAATTTTAATATAACTATATAATATGAAGAATACTTTCTTATACTTATTTGTGTTTTCACTTTTAATCAATATTTTTCAATACGTAAACTCTAATAAAATTTTAGATGCTGCAACTAAAGATATGAATAGTAAAGTGGCTAATTTAAATGAGAAACTGAAAATAGCTAGAGACTCCGTTGCTGTTGCGCAGTATAATGACTATTTTGATATTGAAAAAGATCAAGATGCACAAGAATATTTCTATTCGAAAAATTTAGATTATGAAAAAGTAATGGCAAGAGTAAATGAAGATTTAGTAAGCTTGAATACAAACAAAAAAGGTAATTCATTGATTCCATATGAACCAATAGATGGAAAGCCTTTTATCATTAATAAAGCTAAGGTTTTAAATCATAGATGGATTATTGCTGAATATTCAAATGGTGATATGTGGGGACAGATTTTGGTGAAATATTTCTTTAATGATGACAAGCCAACAGATTTTGAAACTGTTGAAACCATCATGTATGAAAAAGCAAGTAAAAAATAGATTTAAGCTCCATTAGGAGCTTTTTTTATAGATATTGATTATACTTATATTAAAACTTTCCATTTTCAGTACTGTGTAATCCATTTTTGAATTAGTATTTTTGAAACAAAATTAAAAAGATGAAAATAGTTATATCTCCTGCAAAATCGTTGGATTTTGAAACTGCTGTACCTACAGAAACCTTTACACAATCTGAATTTTTAGTTAAATCGGAAACTATTCAGAAAACATTAAAGAAGAAAAAACCAAAGCAATTAATGGAGTTGATGCATATTTCGGAAAAGTTAGCAGATCTAAATTGGCAACGTAATCAAGATTGGCAAACACCTTTTACTCCAGAAAATGCTCGACAAGCGGTATATGCATTTAATGGAGATGTATATGTAGGTTTAGATGCATATACGATTCCTACAGATAAATTGGATATACTTCAAGATAAATTACGTATTCTTTCGGGGTTGTACGGTCTTTTAAAACCTTTGGATTTGATTCAACCTTATCGATTGGAAATGGGAACTTCATTGACTGTTGGAACCAAGAAAAATTTATACGAGTTTTGGAAAAAAAATGTCACTGATGCACTTAATAAAGAGTTAGATAAAGGTGAACTGTTCATCAACTTGGCCAGTAACGAGTATTTTAGCGCTGTAGATACAAAAGCTTTAAAAGTACCGGTTATTACACCTGAGTTTAAAGATTACAAAGATGGAAAACTTAAAATGATAAGTTTTTTTGCAAAAAAGGCTAGGGGATTAATGGTTCGCTACATTATTGATATGAATGCGAAAACATTAGACGATTTGAAAAAGTTTAATTATGAAGGTTATGCTTTAGATGCTAATTTGTCTACAGACACCAAGCTGGTATTTACAAGATAAAAAAATCCCGAGTTAAACTCGGGATTTTTTATTATACATGAATTGAAAGAATAATGAAAGTAATACTGTTAGTACGGCACCAATAAAGTTCAACCATAAAAAGCTAACTACATCGATATAATAGATATAGAAAATGGTTAATTGGCTTAAACAAGCACCTATAAATATGGCTTTTCCTTTTACATACTTGATGTAGAATCCAACTAAGAAAATTCCTAAAACGGTTCCATAAAAGATAGAACCAATAATGTTTACCAATTGGATTAAGTTTTCAAATAAAGTACCGATACATGCAAAACCTATTGCAACAAGTCCCCAAAATAAGGTGAAATATTGTGTAGCATACACATAGTGTTTATCGGATTTATCGCCAACATTACGCTTGTAAATATCAATTGCAGTAGTGGCAGCTAATGAGTTTAAACCAGAGGCACTAGATGACATAGCAGCACTGAAGATTACGGCTAAGAGTAAACCAAGCAATCCTTTTGGTAAATAGTGTAAAATGAAATATAAGAAAACGTAATCTTTATCATTGGTTTCAGTAGAACCATCAATACTAGCAATTACATCTTTTGCAGATTCCCTCAGGCCTTTTTCCTTATCAGCCAAAGCTACCATTTGTTTTCTTAAAGTTGGATTATCGTAGTCGTTGTGTTTCAACTGTTCGATATAAATTTGATTGACTACTTTTTTATCAACATTTATCTCAGCTAATTTATGTTCTAAGTCTTCATAAATTTCCTTTTTATCGGAAGCTTTAACACGGTTTACATTATTCGGATTAAAATGTAGTGGTGTGTCATTAAATTGAAAGAAGACAAATACTAAAACTCCTGTAAGTAGGATAAAGAATTGCATAGGAACTTTTAAAATTCCATTCATAATTAATCCCATTTGGCTTTCTTTAATCGATTTTCCAGATAAATATCGACCAACTTGCGATTGATCGGTTCCAAAATAGGAAAGCATTAAAAAGAACCCCCCAGTGATACCACTCCAAAAAGTGTATCGTGTTTCTGGATTATAGGAGAAATCTAGAATATTCATTTTACCATTTGCACCTGCAATATGTAGGGCATTTGAAAAATCAAGATCTTCAGGTAAGTAGGAAAGTATGGTAAAAAATGTAATAAACATCCCCGACATGATGACGAACATTTGCTGTTTTTGGGTGACATTTACAGCTTTTGTACCACCAGTAACGGTATAGACGATTACAAGTATTCCAATAACAATGTTTAACATGGTTAAATTCCATCCTAAAAGAGCCGAAAGTATAATGGAAGGGGCGTAAATGGTTAATCCCGTTCCTAAACCACGTTGTATTAAAAATAAAATAGCGGCTAGGGAACGTGTTTTTACATCAAAACGTTGCTCTAAATATTCATAAGCGGTATATACTTTCAGTTTGTGATAAATAGGTATAAAAGTGTAGGCAATAACTATCATGGCTAGCGGTAAACCAAAATAAAATTGCACAAATCCCATTCCATCGTGATAAGCTTGACCTGGAGTAGATAAAAAGGTAATTGCACTGGCTTGAGTGGCCATTACCGAAATTCCTACTGTGAACCAAGGTGTTTCATTATTATCCAAAAGATAATCCTTAACATTAGCGCTACCTTTTGTTTTCATTGCGCCATAAACTACTATGAAAAGCAGTGTACACGAAAGTACAATCCAATCTAAACTTTCCATATTATGAATAAATTTCCATTAATAAATAGAACACTAAAATGTAGATGGCATTGAGTAACAATACAATCGTATAACTTTTTTTCCAATGCTGTTTTTTTTCCATAATTAATCTAAAGCAATTAAATTGGCTAGTAATTTATAGGCACCGCTTACGCCTTCTGGGAGTTCCCTGAAAAAGCTTAAACCTGTGTATACATAGTGTCCTTTTCCATAATTTGCAATAAGTAAAGCGCCATTTGTTGGAGCTTCACCATCGTCCTGCATGGCTAATATAGGCATAAAATCAGAACTCCATTTATTTGGGAAATACAATCCTCTTTCTTGAACCCAACCTTCAAAATCTTGTTCCGTTATGGTGTTTGGAGATTTTAAAATATTTGATTTTGATTTCAAAAATGTCACTTTTGCATTTTCATTGGTTATACGATCGCGCGAAAGGGATAACTCAAATGGTGCTATTTCTTGGGTTACCAAATTATGAGCAGTATTATACTGAACAATTAAGTTACCACCGTTTTTAACATAGTTAAATAGAATTTTATTTTTGAACTTTAACTCATCCAATACGTTGAAAGCTCTAATTCCAATTATGATAGCATCAAACGCCTGTACCTTTTCAACGGTTACATCTTGTGGTGTTAAATAACTTACGTTGAAGTTGAGGTTTTCCAAATATTTCCCCACTTCGTCACCAGCACCAATAATATAACCGATGTTTTTGCCTTTTGTTTTAATATCAAGGTTTACCCATTTGGCTTCAGATGGTTGTAAAATAGTTTGTTTGGGAATATGTGGATATTTGATTTCAATCAGCTCTTGATCAAAAACAGAATCATCACTAGTAATTTTTGCTGCAACTACTGAATTTTCTTCTTTTTTAGCAGAAGTAACACGAAAGGTAAAGGTTTTACTATCGTTTTTGGTTGTTATTTCAAAAGAAATATTCTGTGGCTCAATTGTCCAATTAGGATTTGTAACTAATTCCAAATTACCTTTAAAATTATCACGGTGTGTCGTTACTTTTACGGTTATTTCTTTGGTTTGATTGGCATTAAAAATACTAACCTTGTTAACAATTTCAGAAGTTGCATCTGGTAAGAGGGTAAACGGCGTATAGGTTTCTCCTTCTTCGGGAGTATTAATTTTGTACACTAAATTTTTAACGAAATCAATCTTTTTACCATTAATGTCCAATGAAAAAATTACTGGAAATTGTAGTTTTTCTTCTGGTAAAATACGAATAGCTTTATTGCTTACTTGATACATTCCTACTGTTGGGCGTTCTTTTAGCCAAAATAAATTGGAATATTCAATAGTACTTGGAATGCTAAAACCTTTCTCTTCAAAAGTAACGTTAGTATTGTTTTCTAAAACGGTATTTTTTGAAATAGTTTTATTGTTTAAAACTGAAACGTTCAACAATTTTACATTTGCATTGCTGCGGTTAATGGTTTCAAAAGCTATATCTATTGTGTTGTTTTTTGTACTGTAAGGAGTTGAGGCAACTGCTTCAAGATACAAACCGCTACAAGCTTCTATAATACGGGAAAGTTGTTCTAGCTTAATAGTTTTCCAATGCTCATCTTTTAATTGTTCAATCAATTGATATGCTTCAATTAATTGAGGAATGTGTATTGATGGGTTTTTAAAATTAAAATTAGTTTCCACAGCGTTTAAAATTGCACCAATTTGTGCTCCACCTTGCACACGATTCCACGAAGTGTCAATTCCTTCAAAAATATTATCAGAAGAAGGTAGTTTTCCTTTCAAAATTTCAAGGTATTCTGTTTCATTACCTCTTGTTCCAGTAGTTCCAAAACCTTGGCATTTGTGTTGACTGCGGCTTAGAGCAGCAATTTCAAAATTACTTTTGCCTATTATCGGAAAATATACGTTTGCATTTATTGCATATAAATTTGATTTGTCGGCTTTGTCAAACTTTTCATGGCTACCATAAAACCACCATGATGTATTGAAGAACACGCGACTCGGTTTTACTTTGACCAAATCGTAGGCCTCCAAACTTAGCATAGCTGAAGCGGTATGATGCCCATGTGTTGTACCGGGAGTACGGTGGTTGAAACGATTCACAATGATATCAGGTTGAAAAGTTTCAATAGTTTGAATAACATCTGCTAAAACTTCTTCTTTGTTCCAAATGGCAAAAGTTTCGTTCGGTTCTTTGGAATACCCAAAATCATTTGCCCGAGTAAAAAATTGTTGACCACCATCTACGTTTCGAGCAGCTAGTAATTCCTGCGTACGGATAGCACCCAATTTCTCACGTAATTCCGGACCTATAAGGTTTTGACCGCCATCACCACGTGTTAAAGACAAGTAAGCAGTTTGTGCGTGGTAGTGATTTGAAAAATACGAAATTAATTTGGTGTTCTCATCATCGGGATGAGCCGCAACATATAATACTTTTCCAAGAAAGTTTAGCTTTTGAATTTGACTATATATTTCGGTAGCATTGGGCTTTTTTGGAGCTTGAGCAACTGTTACCGTTGCAAGTACTAAAAGTATAAATGGAATAAATTTTCGGAGCATATTTTTTTGTTTGAATCAAAAATAAACAATAAAAAAAAAGAGCGCTTTTGTAACACTCTTTTTAACATTATTTTAAAGTTTGTATTTAGTCGGTGAATTCAGAAGTTTCATGTTCAATTTTCTTAACCGATATTCCTTTTTGCATTAGTAAATTATTAGGATACGTAATGATTTCATTATCCTTAGTCTTTAATAAAATGTAAAAAGCTTTAATATCTTCAATTTCAGCTTCAATCGGGAAATCTTTGTCATGTATCTTAATAATATCGCCAATTTTAAAAGGATAAGCGAAAAACAGAATTACCCCTGACGTTATATTACTCAAAATAGACCATTGTGCTACTGTAGCAACACCTACAACTGCAAAAACAGAAGAAAGAAATACTAAAAATTGATTTTTTTCAACACCCCAAATAATCACTATTCCTGTAAGCGCTATAGTACCCAGTAATATGTTGATGTACTTAATAATTAAATTGGTGCGGTGTTCGAGCGCTTGGTTAACCGTAGCATATTTGCGTACAATTTTACCAATTATTGATTTGAATAAGAAGAAAACAATAATGATTATAAGCGTTACTATTTCTTCATGTAAATACGGATTTTCAATAAACTTCAGCATATTCTAATAATTTATCATAAACTTTATCAATTGGCATTCCAACCACATTTGCATAGGAACCTTCAATTTTTGAAATTCCAATTAGTCCTATCCATTCTTGAATACCGTATGAACCTGCTTTGTCAAAAGGTTTATAGTTCTCTAGATAATAGTGAATGGCTTCATCACGCAAAGGTTTGAACGTAACTTTAGTTGTTTCAAAAATAGTTTCAGTTGACCTTGAAGTTTTAAAACAAACCGAAGTAATGACATTGTGGGTTTTACCCGAAAGCGATTGTATCATATTGAATGCATCGTTGTAATCTTTGGGTTTACCCAATGCTTTTCCTTCATGCCACACGATAGTATCACTTGTAATTAATACATCATTCTCTTCTAATGTATTAAAAGCGTTGGCTTTTAATTCGGCAAGAAAATTGGTAATTGCTTCCGCTTTCAGTGAATCGGGGAAAATTTCTTCTACCTCTTTGAGTTGGATTGAAAAATCAATATCCAATTCTTTGAAAAATTGCTGTCTTCTTGGCGAGCCCGAAGCTAAAATGATATTCTTATGTTGTAATTTTTCCCTAAGCATGATGCGTTGTAGCGTAAGTTATAACAGCAATTGAAAGTATTCCAAAAAATAAAACAGCCTTTAATAAAAAGCTTAAGTTTTTAAACTCTTTATTGGATTTAGCAGACCAACTTTTGATGGTAAAAATTAATAAAGGTGCTATTATGAAAAGTAAAGCATAGAATAAAACATAGCTGTACTGCGCTAAATTAGCATTTACATAGTAAATAAATAGCAACACTGGAATAAACGATAAACCGAAAACAATTTTCATGGTTCTGTTTTTTCCAATTAAAACAGGCAGTGTAGGAATTCCAGCCGCATAATCTGCATCGGTATCTTCTACATCTTTTACCAATTCTCTTAAAAAGTTAATAATAAAAGCAAAAATGGCATAATCGGTAAGAATACCAAAAACTTGACGCATTTGTGCTTTGTTGCCTTGCCAAAAAGCGTTTCCTTCATGTGTAGAAGGCACTAAATCGAAAAGCCCTAAAATGAGTATACTAAACGATAAGATTGCTGCAACCACTATATTTCCTAAAACAGCGATTTGTTTTAAAGTTGTAGCATAAAAATAGAGAAGGGCAGCGGTGAATATAAACAGCGAAGCAAAACTTGGCTTGTCAATTGCATTTGACAAATAGAAACCAATACCCACTCCTGTAACGTTTAAAATCACATACAAGTTATAAGCTGCTTTTTCTGATATGGTTTTACCTACAACACGTTTTTTTGCAATTTCATCAGTCTCTTGATCCATGATATCGTTTATCACATAACCCGCAGCTGCAATGCAAACCGTTGCAAGAACCAATAGAAAAAATTGCGCGTGTGATAAAGCTAAAAAGTTATAGGTAGGCGTCAGTTCGGTATAAGTCGCCGATTTCATAAACGTATAGCGAAATAAAATTTGCATCAAGGCAAGCATGGCTAAGTTTTGAAAACGGACAAGTTTTAGGTATTTCATTTTAAGTATTCTCGTTAATTGATTGTTTTGGGGTATTGAAAAAGTTAATCGTATTTCGCATCAAAATGCTCCATCCATTTGTGTTGCACTTTCATTACTTGTTCCACAACATCACGCACACATCCCATACCGCCATCTTTATGCGAAATATATCGGGATAGACTTTTAATTTCAGGTGCAGCATTTTGTGGGCAGGTAGGTAAACCTACTAACTTCATCACGTGATAATCTGGAATATCATCCCCCATGTATAATGTTTGTTCCGGTTTAATGCCATATATGTCGCAATACTCTTTAAAAGTTTCCACTTTGTCGGAAACCCCAAGGTGAATATCGGTAATGCCTAAGTTACGCAGACGTACGCGTACTCCTTCATTACTTCCACCAGAAATAATACACACATTGTAACCGTTTTCAACAGCTGCTTTCATGGCATAACCATCGCGAATGTTCATATTGCGAAGCATCTCTCCGGTTTGGGTTACGTGTATGGTTCCATCGGTTAATACACCGTCTACATCAAAAACAAAAGTTGTGATGTCGTTCATTAATTCTTTATAGCTTTTTGACATTTTGTATCGATTGCGTTAGTAATTTGTAAATATCTTGATAATTTGAATTTTCTAAAAAAGCAATATGCTTGTTCAAGGTTTTGGTATCGTTGCGTAGCGCTGGTCCCGTTTGAGCTTCGGCAGGTGGTAGTTCCGTGATTTTGTGTGCTACTTCTTGAATTAGCGGTTGCAAAATTTCAAAAGGAATTTGATGCTCCCGGCAAATTTCACTCCCGATGTAATACATATGGTTTACAAAGTTGCTCACAAATACGGCGGCAACGTGCAAACTTTTGCGTTGCTCCGAAGAAATGCGATACACATTTTTAGAAATAGCATGTGCCAATTGTTCTAAAAGTTTATAGTCGTTCTCATTTTCGGCTTCCAAGCAAAGCGGTATGTTGCTAAAGTCAACGGTTTTGTTTTTTGAAAAGGTTTGCAACGGATAAAATACTCCTTTTCGGTTGTTTAACCCGAGAGCCGTTAGTTCAGTAGACCCCGAAGTGTGCACCACCAGTTGCTGTTGAAAAGGCAATTGTGCCGCTACCTCAGCTATTGCATTATCGGTAACGGATACAATACAAACATCAACTTTTTCCAGCTGAGTTATATTACTAACAATTTTGTTTTGCGGTACCAAATGGGATACACTTTTAGGTTGGCGTGCAAACACTTGAACTAACTCAATTTCAGTTGATTGCAAAAACACTTTAATTAAGTGTTGCGCCACATTACCACTGCCGATTACCGTTACTTTTTGCATAAAGCGAAAATACTATTTTTTGTTTAAAGAATTGATTTCAGAATAAAGATTAATGATTTTTGATTTCAGATAGGTTAAAATGTGTTTTCATTAAAAATTAACGTTTGTAGCTTTATTGTGTTATTTTATTATTAACTTTAACAAAATTAATTCGTTAGCTATGAAAAAAATCTACTTCTTATTTTGCTTAGTGTTTAGTTTTGGGACTATTGCACAAATTGTAAATATACCCGATGCGAATTTTAAAGCGAAATTATTGAGTGCGAGTCCTAGTAATTATGTTGCGGCAACTAATTTGTTGTCATTATACCCAATGTCTTTCACTCTTAGTGCGGGACCATATATAACTCTTGATTCAAATGGTGATGGCGAAATTCAAGTATCTGAAGCTCAGTCAGTAGAATACCTAAACGTAGGTTCGTCTAATATATCAGATTTTACTGGAATCGAGTTTTTTACTAATTTAAAAGGTTTTGTATGCAGTAATAATTATTATTTTAACGGTAACTTAGATTTGTCTGGTCTTCAAAACCTTAAAATGTTATTTGCAGCAAATTTATACAATATGTCTAGTATAAATTTAAACGGACTTACCAGTTTAGAGTGTTTAAATGTGACTAATGCTAATTTAACAAACTTAAATTTACCAAATTCCAATAATTTGATAAACATTATTTGTTCTGGGAATCAGATTTCTTCAATAAATTTTTCATCATCAGCTAATCTTAAAAGGATAGAATGTGATAACAATCAAATTTCTACAATTGATTTAACTGTAAATTCTTTTTTAGAATATCTTGATTGTTCTAATAATGTTTTAAGTACAATAGACATTACTCCAAATACTCTGCTAGGTAACCTTAATTGTTCTAATAATGTTTTAAGTACAATAGACATTACTCCAAATACTCTGCTAAGTAACCTTAATTGTTCATGGAATCAAATTAGCGTATTAGATTTATCTCAAAATACATTACTTGAAAATTTGGATTGTTCATCAAATCCTTTATTTAATATTAATGTTACAAATAATCCTAATTTACAAGATTTTAGATGTAGATCCAATTCACTTACCTCATTAAATGTAACTCAAAATCCTTTATTAATACTCTTGGACTGTGGTTACAACAGTTTGTCTTCATTAGATATTTCGCAAAATGTAGCTTTAATCAATTTTTATTGTTTTTATAATCAATTAGTAGATATAGATTTTACTTCAAATATAAATTTAGGGAATTTGCAGTGTAATAATAATGATTTTATTTCTTTAGACTTTTCTTCGACTAAAATCTCTTCGCTTCAGTGTCAAAACAATCCAAATTTAGAATTTTTAATTGTTAAAAATAACACAATAAATTCTTCGGGGATATTTAACATTGCTAATAATAATAACCTTCAATATATTTGTGCTGATGCTGAAGAACTAAGTTATATACAAAGTAAAATAGATTTTTATGGTTATAGTTTAATTTGTCACGTAAATAGCTATTGTTCATTTGTTCCTAATGGAACTTTTTATGAAATTTTTGGAAATGCTAATTTTGATTTTGATAGTAATGGTTGTGATGTTTCTGATATAAATTATTCAAATTTGTGGTTTAATATTACTAATTATACAAATACAGGAAGTTTTATTGCTAATTCAACAGGCAACTATTCAATTCCAGTTTTAGCAGGAATGCATACGGTAGCTCCCGTTTTACAAAACCCTAATTATTTCAACATTTCACCAACTAGTTTTACAGTAGATTTTCCTTCACAAGCTAGTCCGTTTACACAAGATTTTTGTGTCACTGCTAATGGAATGCATTCTGATGTAGAAATAGCTGTTATTCCTACAATACCAGCTCGTCCAGGTTTCGATGCTCATTACAGAATTATTTATAAAAACATTGGCAATCAAGTAGAAAATGGAAATGTTTCTTTTGATTTTGATGATAATGTGTTGGATTTTGTATCAAGTTCGATTGTATTTAATAGTCAGTCAACATCTAGTAACAATACAACTAGTTTAGTCTGGAATTATACAGGCTTACTTCCATTTGAAACTCGCGAAATTGATATTGTTTTAAATGTCAATTCCCCTACAGAAATGCCAGCGGTTAATATTGATGATATTTTAGGTTTATTTGCTCAAATTAGTACAACAAATACAGACGAAGATATGTCAGATAATACTTCTGACTTACGACAGGTTGTAGTCGGTTCGTACGATCCCAATGATAAAACGTGTATGGAAGGAGAAACCATTAATCCATCAATGATAGGGGAATATGTACATTATGTGATTCGTTTTGAGAATACGGGAACGTATCCGGCAGAAAATATTGTAGTTCGTGATGATATCGACCCTACGCAATTTGACATTGCTACTTTAGTACCTTTAAGCGGTAGTCATGAGTTTTACACACGTATCAATGGAAATAGAGTAGAATTTATTTTTGAAAACATCAACCTAGATTTTGATGATGCAACTAATGATGGTTATATAGCTTTTAAAATCAAAACGTTGTCTACTTTAACAGTGAACAGCACCATTAGCAATACGGCAAAAATATATTTTGATTACAACTATCCTATTGTAACCAATACTGCTACATCAACGTATCAGGTGTTGAATGCACAAAGTTTTGTTTTTGATTCAGCATTTACCTTGTATCCAAACCCGGTGAAAGAGATAATGAATTTACAAGCCAAAAATGACATAACAATCCAATCAATTGAAATTTACAACATAGTTGGGCAGTTGATTCTAGCGTTACCAAATGCAAGTACAACAGTTGATGTATCAAGTTTAGAAAGTGGTTCATACTTCATTAAGATCAATACCGATAACGGTAGTGCTAGTACAAAGTTTATTAAAGAATAAAGATTACTAAGAATATATAAAAGCGCCCTCATATGAGAGCGCTTTTTTTGTTTTATAAACTTCGTTACGGTAGTATGTTATTTGTTAAAATTTTATTTAAAATTAATTAGTTTGTTCATTTTTAACGTTTTAATAAAAAAATAAGTATTTAAAAGTTATTTTTAATTAAATTTAATCGAATTCTAATTCAAATACTTCAAATTCTAATTTGTTACCTTTTTTAAAATTATTTAGAAATATTTTGTATCGAATTATAAATATCTAAACTACATGAAAAAACTTTACTTTTTATTCTTTTTAGCAGTAGGTTTTGTAGCACAAGCGCAAATTGTAAACATACCCGATGCTAATTTTAAAGCGAAATTGTTAAGTGCAAACTCAAGTAATTTTGTTGCATCTACAGTAACACCTGTTTTCGATTCAGCATCGGGTTATTTAATTTCAAATTCATATACTTCTAATACTATTGATGTAAACGGAGATGGTGAAATTCAAGTGAGTGAAGCGCAAGCTATAAAATTTTTGAATGTAAATAGTTCAAATATTTCCGATTTAACAGGTATCGAGGCGTTTACCAATTTGGAAGTTTTACACTGTCTAGGTAATCAATTAACAAGTATGAATTTAACAAATTTAAACAATTTGCTACACTTACAATGTCATGGAAATCCATTATTAAATTTAGACTTTACGGGTTTATCAAATTTACAACTTTTAGGCTGTGGAGGTACTAATAGTCAATTGGTAGGTTTAAATCTTTCTACATTGACAAATTTAGTATATTTATATTTTACTTCAAATCAACTTGGAAGTCTAGATGTTTCAAATTGTACAAATTTGAAAGTGTTGACTTGTAGTAATATTCAATTAACGAATTTGGATGTTTCTACATTAACGAATTTGGAAAAGTTGCAATGTGACCAAAATCAATTAACAAGTTTAGATGTTTCTCAGAATGTTAATTTAAAAGATTTAGTTTGTAATACAAACCAATTAATAAGTTTAGATGTTACTCAAAATTTAGCGTTAGAAAAGTTATCCTGTGTTGGTAATCAGTTGACTAGCTTGGATGTTTCAAATAATACTGCTTTAGAAATGTTTAATTGTGGCGGAAATCAATTTACTAGTTTGGATGTGTCTTCATTAGCTAACTTAATATATTTGTTTTGTGGTGGTAATCAATTAACGGATTTAAATGTATCACAAAATGTTAATTTAAAGTCGTTAATTTGTAATGATAACCAATTAATAAGCGTTTTTGCGAAAAATAATAATAGTAATTGGGTAAATATAGATTTCTCTAATAATCCCAACATTGAATATATATGTGTGGATCAGGAAGATATAAACTTGGTTCAAAATAAGATAAATCAATACGGATTGAGTACAACATGCCACGTTAACACCTATTGTACCTTTATGCCTGGTGGTGTTTTTTATGAAATATCCGGGCAAGCCAAGTTTGATAGTAATACGAATGGTTGTGATATAGATGATGTTAACTATTCAAATTTAAAATTTAGCATAACTGATGGGGTAAGTAGTAGTGTTTTTATAGCAGATACATCAGGTAGTTACTATATGCCTGTTGGTGCAGGGATTCATACAGTAACCCCTGTTTTAACAAATCCCACATATTATACTATTTCATCTCCGAGTTTTACCGTTGATTTCCCTACGCAAGCGAGTCCTTTCACTCAAGATTTTTGTATTACTAAAACTGGAGTACATTCCGATGTAGAAATTTCAATAATTCAAAATATTCCTGCGCGCCCTGGTTTCGATGCAAAATACACGTTAATTTATCGTAATCTAGGTACAGAAGTTGAAAGTGGTAGTGTTACCTTAACGTATGACGATTCCGTTTTGGATTATGTACAATCGAATCCTGTTTATAGCAGCACTGCTACTAATAGTTTTACTTGGAATTATACCAATTTGCAACCATTTGAATCGAGAGCAATTACAATAGAATTTAACGTAAATTCACCTATGGAAACCCCTGCGGTTAATAATGGGGATATTTTGGTGTACAATGCTATTATTACTACTCAAAACACTGATGAAACACCAGCTGATAATACCATAACTTTAAATCAAACGGTGGTTGGTTCTTACGATCCTAATGATAAAACGTGTTTGGAAGGCGAAACCATTAATCCATTAATGATAGGGGAGTATGTGCACTATGTGATTCGTTTTGAAAATACCGGTACCTACCCAGCGGAAAATATTGTAGTTCGTGATGATATAGACACTACAAAATTTGATATTGCTACTTTAGTACCTTTAAGTGCTAGTCATGAATTTTACACCCGTATCAACGGCAACAAAGTAGAGTTT
This sequence comes from Flavobacterium chuncheonense, assembly GCF_042686145.1. Lineage (NCBI taxonomy): Bacteria > Pseudomonadati > Bacteroidota > Flavobacteriia > Flavobacteriales > Flavobacteriaceae > Flavobacterium > Flavobacterium chuncheonense. The sequence goes on from NZ_JBHUPC010000006.1 coordinate 83,657, forward strand.
ATTTTTGAGAACATCAATCTTGATTTTGATGATGCAACTAATGATGGTTATGTAGCTTTTAAAATCAAAACGTTGTCTACTTTAACAGTGAACAGTACTATTAGCAATACGGCAAAAATATATTTCGATTACAACTATCCAATCGTTACCAATACGGCGACTTCAACGTATCAGGTGTTGAATGCACAAAGTTTTGAATTTGATTCAGTATTTACCTTGTATCCAAACCCAGCGAAAGAGGTGTTGCATTTACAAGTTAAAAATAGCACTGCAATTCAATCAATTGAAATTTACAATATAGTTGGGCAGTTGGTTTTAGGATTACCTAATGCTAGTACTTCAATTGATGTATCAAGTTTAGAAAGCGGTACGTATTTTATGAAAATCAATACCGATAACGGAATTACAGCTACAAAGTTTATTAAAGAATAAAGATTACCAAGATGATAAAAAACGCTCTCATATGAGGGCGTTTTTGGTTTAATAAACTATTGTAAATTAACAACTTGTAATTTGTTAATATTTTATCTTAAATTGGTAATTTTGTTAAATTTTAACATTTATAATAAAAAATAAGTAAATAAAGGTTGTTTTTTAATTAAATTTAATCGAATTCTAATTCAAACCTATCGAATTCTAATTTGTTATCTTTTTTTAAAGTATTTTGTAATATTTTGTATTGAATTATAAATATCTAGACTATATGAAAAAACTTTATTTTTTATTCCTTTTTGTAATGGGGTTTGTAGCCCAAGCACAAATTGTAAATATTCCAGACCCTGCTTTTAAAGCAAGACTACTAAGTGCAAGTCCTAATAGTAATATTGCCTCAACAGAAATACCAATTTATAACTCAAATAGTAATAATTATGTTACTAATTATCATAAAATTGATACTAATAATGATGGTGAAATTCAAGTGTCAGAAGCACAGGCTATTAAATATTTAGATGTTTATAAAAATTTAACTTTAGCAACTATATATGATTTAACAGGTATTGAAGCATTTACTAATTTAATTTATTTGAAATGCGCATCTAACAATTTAAATAATTTAGATTTTTCACAGAATACAGCATTAGAATTTTTGAATTGTAATAACAGTCAAGTATCGAGTATAAATGTTAGCCAATGTCCATTGCTGAAAACCTTGAGTTGCAGTAATAATCAACTGACGAGTTTAGATCTTTCTTCAAATAATGTATTAACTAATTTGTACTGTGATAATAATCAATTGACGAGTTTAAATCTTTCTTCAAATAATGTATTAGCTATTTTGTACTGTAAAAATAATCAACTTACAAGTTTAAATTTTTCCTCAAATAATGCGTTAACTGAATTGTATTGTGGCTATAATCAATTAACAAGTTTAAATATTTCTCAAAGTACAGGGTTAACAAGGTTATCCTGCTATAATAATCAATTAACAAGTTTAGATGTTACTCAAAATGCAGCGTTAACTAATTTAACTTGTAATGATAATCAATTAACAAGTTTAGATGTTTCCCAAAATATAGCATTAACAGTTTTAGGTTGCAGTATTAATCAATTAACCAGTTTAAATGTTTCCCAAAATACAGGTTTAACAGGATTATACTGTTATAATAATCAATTGACAAGTTTAGATGTTTCCCAAAATACAGGATTAACTAGTTTATCCTGCTATGATAATCAATTGACAAGTTTAGATGTTACTCAAAATACTGCTCTCACTTATTTATCGTGTAAAATATCATCAGGAAGTTTAAATGTTTCTCAAAACACATTATTGACATACTTAAGTTGTACTAATAGTCAATTGACTAGTTTAGATGTTTCTCAAAATTTAGCTTTAGAAATATTGTATTGCTCAAGTAATCAATTAGCAAGTATAGATGTATCGAATTTATCTAATTTAGAATATTTCAGTTGTTTTAGTAATCAATTAACAAATTTAGATGTTTCTCAAAATACTGCTCTAACTCATTTAATTTGTAATGGAAATAATTTATCAAGTTTAGATGTTACTCAAAATACAGCTCTAACTCATTTGACTTGTAGTTATAATCAACTAACAAGTTTAGATGTTTCTCAAAACGCTAATTTAGAGACATTAGCTTGTAGTTATAATCAATTAGTAAGTATAGATGTTTCTCAAAATACTAATTTAGAGGCATTAGCTTGTAATGATAATCAATTAATAAGCATTTTTGCGAAGAATACTAATAGTAATTGGGTAAATATAAATTTCTCAAATAATCCTAATATAGAGTATGTATGTGTGGATGATGAAGATATTAATATGGTGCAAAATAAAATTAATCAGTACGGATTAAATACTACATGTCATGTCAATAGTTATTGTTCGTTTACTCCAGGCGGTACTTTTTATAGCATTGAAGGAAACAATCGCTATGATTTTAATACTAATGGGTGTGATGCTGGTGATATTAATTTTGCAAATTTAAAATTAGATATCAGTAATGGTACAACTGTAGGAGGTTTAATAGCTGATGGAACGGGTAGTTATTTTTACGATGTGCAACAGGGGAATTATACTATAAATCCTGTTTTAGAGAATCCAACTTATTTTAATATAGCTCCTACATCAGTTACAGTTAATTTCCCTACGCAAGCAAGCCCTTTTATGCAAGATTTTTGTGTAACAAAAACTGGTGTGCATTCCGATGTAGAAATTGCATTAATTCCAACTACTCCTGCGCGTCCTGGTTTTGATGCAACATATGAACTAATTTTCCGAAACAAAGGAACAGAAATTGAAAGTGGTAGCGTTACCTTAACGTATGACGATTCAGTTTTGGATTATATACAATCGAATCCTGTTTATAGTAGCTCGGCAACCAATAGTTTTACTTGGAATTATACCAATTTGCAACCTTTTGAATCGGGAGCAATTACAATAGCATTTAATGTGAATTCACCTATGGAAACCCCAGCGGTTAATAATGGGGATATTTTGGTGTACACCGCCACTATAACTACTCAAAATACTGATGAAACTCCTACGGATAATACCACAACTTTAAATCAAACGGTGGTTGGTTCATACGATCCTAATGATAAAACCTGTTTGGAAGGGGAAACTATTAATCCATCAATGATAGGGGAGTATGTACATTATATGATTCGTTTTGAGAATACGGGAACGTATCCAGCGGAAAATATTGTAGTACGAGATGACATTGACCCAACAAAATTTGATATAAATACATTAATTCCGTTAAGTGGTAGTCATGAGTTTTACACCCGTATCAATGGTAATAAAGTAGAGTTCATTTTTGAGAACATCAACCTAGATTTTGATGATGCAACCAATGATGGTTACGTTGCCTTTAAAATCAAAACGTTGTCAACTTTAACAGTGAATAGTACGATTAGCAATACGGCTAAAATATATTTTGATTATAACTATCCAATTGTTACCAATACCGCAACGTCAACGTATCAAGTGTTGAATGTTCAAAGTTTTGAATTTGATTCGGCATTTACATTATATCCAAACCCTGTGAAAGAGGTGTTGAACTTGCAAGCTAAAAACGGTATCGCCATTCAATCAATTGAAATTTACAATGTAGTAGGGCAGTTAGTTTTAGCATTACCAAATGCTAGTTCAACAGTAGATGTATCGAGTTTAGAAAGTGGTTCTTACTTCATTAAAATCAATACCGATAACGGTAGTACAAGTACAAAGTTTATTAAACAATAATTGTAATTCGGATTTGGTTATACAAAAACTCCCGATTTCATATCGGGAGTTTTTTATTTAAGGTGTTATACGTTATGTGTTTTGTTTTATGAAAATGAGTTGAAATGGACATTGTAAGTATTGGATTTCAAGTAGGTTTCTACTGTTATTATCGTCTATAAAAAATCGAATTCTAATTCAAAAGGCTCGTTTACTAAATCACTATATGTTTTTGTGAAATAGTAAGTTAAATTAGTATTGTAATAAAAAACAATCTTATGCAAAAACTTTATTTTTTAGCTTTTTTAGTGTTGGGGCTAGTTGCTCAAGCACAAATTGTAAACATACCTGATGCCAATTTTAAAGCAAAATTATTAAATGCTAATTCAAGTAATCAGATTGCGTCAACTGAAACACCTATTTTAAATATTAGTTTAACAGGGGCTTCATCGGTTGTTTCAAATTATCATGTTATTGATACTAATGGTGATGGAGAAATTCAAGTATCGGAAGCATTTAATGTTAAGTATTTAAATTTAATTAGTACAAGTTTAACTATTGCTGATTTTACGGGGCTTGAAATGTTTGTTAATTTACAAGTTTTAAAATGTCCTTATGATAGCCAATTATTAACATCGAATATATCTGGATTGGTAAATTTGAAATATCTAATATGTGGAAGAAATACAACTACTCTTGATGTTACTCAAAATATTAATTTGGAATACTTATACATTAGTAGCATTTACCCATACAATAGTAGCAATAGCCAATTAACTAATTTAAATGTTTCAGGTTTGAATAATTTGAAAAGGCTACAGTGTGGTCATGCTCAATTGACTAATTTGGATGTTTCAGGGAATACTAATTTGATATATTTATCATGTAATAATAATCAGTTAACGAATTTAAACCTCACAGGAGCAACAAATTTACAGCATTTAGATTGTACATTAAATCAATTGCAAAGTTTAGATCTTTCAGGAGTGCCAAATTTAAATTTTTTGACATGTTTGTCAAACCAACTTTCTAGTTTAGATGTTTCTAGTTTGACAAATTTAGAATATTTTAGCTGTACTGATAATCAGATAAGTAGTTTAGATGTAACAGGATTGTTAAACTTAGAAAGTTTTTATTGTACTAGTAATCAATTGACAAGTTTAGATGTTTCTGGATTGCCAATTTTAGAAAATTTTGGATGTAGTTCGAATCAGCTGATAAGTTTAAATTTAAAAAATGGTAATACTAATTGGTCTAATTTTTATTTTTCTGGTAATCCTAATCTTCAATATATTTGTGTTGATGTAGAAGATATTTCCTTGATTCAAAATATGATAAATCAATATGGATTAAATACTACCTGTCATGTTAACAGTTATTGCTCGTTTACTCCAGGAGGCAATTATTATACCATTGAAGGTAACAATCGTTATGATTTTAATACCAATGGGTGTGATGCTGGTGATATTAATTTTGCAAATTTAAAATTGGATATCAGTAATGGTACAACTGTGGGAGGTTTAATAGCTGATGTAACGGGTAGTTATTTTTATGATGTGCAACAGGGTACTTATACTATAAATCCGGTGTTGGAGAATCCAACGTATTTTACGATTTCACCTTCAAGTGTAACCGTTAATTTTCCTACGCAAGCAAGTCCGTTCACTCAAGATTTTTGTGTAACAAAAACAGGCGTGCATTCCGATGTAGAAATTGCATTAATTCCAACTACTCCTGCGCGTCCAGGTTTTGATACCTCATACAAGTTAATTTTCCGTAACAAAGGAACAGAAGTGGAAAATGGAAGTATTACGTTTACGTATGACGATTCAGTTTTGGATTATATACAATCAAATCCTGTTTATAGTAATTCGGCAATCAATAGTTATACTTGGAATTATACCAGTTTACAACCTTTTGAATCGAGAGCAATTACAATAGCATTTAATGTGAATTCACCTATGGAAACCCCAGCGGTTAACAATGGGGATATTTTGGTATACACCGCCACTATAACTACTCAAAATACCGATGAAACACCAGCTGATAATACTGTAACTTTGAATCAAACGGTGGTTGGTTCTTACGATCCTAATGATAAAACGTGTTTGGAAGGGGAAACTATTAATCCATCAATGATAGGGGAGTATGTACATTATATGATTCGTTTTGAAAATACCGGTACCTACCCAGCCGAAAATATTGTTGTACGTGATGATATCGACCCTACGCAATTTGATATTGCAACGTTAGTACCTTTAAGTGGAAGTCATGAGTTCTACACCCGTATCAACGGCAACAAAGTAGAGTTTGTTTTTGAAAACATCAACCTAGATTTTGATGATGCAACTAATGATGGTTATATAGCTTTTAAAATCAAAACGTTGTCTACTTTAACGGTTAACAGTACCATTAGCAATACGGCAAAAATATATTTTGATTACAACTATCCTATTGTTACCAATACCGCTACTTCAACGTATCAAGTGTTGAATGCACAAAGTTTTGAATTTGATACGGCATTTGCCTTATATCCAAACCCTGCGAAAGCGGTGTTGAACTTGCAAGCTAAAAATGACATTGCCATTCAATCAATTGAAATTTACAATGTAGTAGGGCAATTGGTTTTGGCAATGCCAAATGCTAGTACAACAGTTGATGTATCAAGTTTAGAAAGTGGTGCGTACTTCATTAAAATCAATACCGATAACGGTAGTACAAGTGCAAAGTTTATTAAACAATAATTGTAATTCAGATTTGGTTAAACAAAAAACTCCCGATTTCATAGCGGGAGTTTTTTTATTGGAGTAATGTATGTGATTATCGTAAAGTTGCACCCAACTCTTTTTCGAAATTGGTTTGTAATTTTGTCATGATTTTTTCAATTTCCTTATCATTCAAGGTCTTGTTGTCATCTTGAATGGTGAAACTTACGGCATATGATTTTTTACCTTCTGGTAAGTTATTACCTTGGTAAACATCAAACAGATTTACGTCTTTTAATAGTTTTTTCTCGGTTTGTTTTGCTAATTTGAATAATTGTTCAAATGAAACAGTATCGTCTAATAATAAAGCTAAATCTCTGCGTACTTCTGGATATTTTGGAATATCTGTAAATTTCAGTTTGTTTGAAATGTATTTTTGAATGCGAGCCCAAGCAAAATCAGCGTATAAAACTTCTTGTTTGATGTCGAAGTGTTTCAAAATATTCTTTTTAACCGTTCCGAACTCTACAACAATTTCTTTTCCAATAGCTAGAGCAACTCCTTCTGCAAAAACATCATTTTCAAGTGGTAAATTTGTTAATTTTGTATCCAAACCTAAACGTGAAAAAATACTGTTGATATAGCCTTTGAATAAAAAGAAATCTGATTTTTGTTGTGCTTGGTTCCAGTTTTCGTCGTTTCTATTTCCACACACAAACATTGTTAAATGCTTGTTTTCTTCAAATCCAGACGGTAACTTGTGATACGTTTTACCAAATTCGAAAAGCTTCAAATCACTACGTCTACGATTGGTGTTAAATGAAATTGCTTCTAATCCAGAGAACAACATTGATTGGCGCATAGCCGATAAATCGTTACTCAAAGGATTTAACATTAATACGTTAAAATCGTCTTTAATGTTTTCTGAAAGTTTTGAGTAATCGGGTGTTGTCAATGAATTGGCCATCATTTCATTAAAGCCTAAGGCGCACAATTGATTGGCAACAATATTTTGAATTTTGTATTCTTCAGTACGTGAAACATTGGCAATAGTAGCGTTCAATTTTGTAGGAATGGCAATGTTGTTATAGCCATACACTCTTAAAATATCTTCAATAACATCAATTTCACGTTGTACATCTACGCGGTAAGAAGGAATAACCAAGCCTAAACCGGCTTCAGTTACATTGTTCACTTTAATGTCAAGTGCTACTAAAATTTTCTTGATTGTTTCTTTTGGTAAATCTTCACCAATAACTCTTTTTACATTGTTGAAATTTAAGAAAACTTGAAAGTCTTCAACCTTTTTAGGATAGATATCAACAATATCAGAAGTAATTTCACCTCCTGCTACTTCTTGAATCAATAAAGCAGCACGTTTTAAAGCGTATTCAGTAATATTTGGGTCGATTCCTCTTTCAAAACGGAAAGAAGCATCGGTGTTTAAAGCATGTCTTTTTGCTGTTTTACGTATCGAAACAGGGTTGAAATAAGCACTTTCTAAGAAAATAGTTTGAGTGTTTTCTGTAACCCCAGAATCTTTACCACCAAAAACCCCAGCAATGCACATAGGTCCTTCAGCGTGACAAATCATTAAATCCTCAGCATCTAGAGTACGTTCTACATCGTCAAGTGTAGTGAATTTTGTGCCCGCTGCTACCGTTTTAACAATTACTTTGTTTCCTTTGATTTGGTTGGCATCAAAAGCGTGTAGCGGTTGACCCAATTCGTGTAAAACGTAATTGGTAACATCCACAATATTGTTTTTAGGCGTTAACCCAATAGCTTTTAATCGGTTTTGTAACCAAGAAGGCGATTGTCTAACTGTAATTCCCGAAATAGTAACCCCACAATAACGTGGTGCTAATTTTTCATCTTCGATAGCAACGTCAATTTTTAGAGTACGTTTGTCAACTCTAAAATTACTAACAGAAGGTGTTATTAATTCGAAATGCTTGTCTTTATGTGCTAATCCGGCTTTTAAATCACGTGCTACACCAAAGTGACTCATAGCGTCGGCACGGTTTGGTGTAAGTCCGATTTCGAAAACCTCGTCTACTTCAATGTCAAAGATATCTTTTGCAAGCGTACCTGGTTTAAGTTGGTCGTCTAAAACCAAAATTCCGTCATGACTTTCTCCAATGCCTAATTCGTCTTCAGCACAAATCATTCCGTGACTTTCTTGCCCGCGGATTTTACCTTTTTTGATTTCAAAAGCGTTTCCTTCTTTATCATACAATTTTGTTCCAATTGTTGCAACAGGTACTTTTTGACCAGCCGCTACATTAGGAGCACCACAAACAATTTGTACCGGTGGATTACCATCGCCCAAATCAACTGTAGTTATTCTTAATCGATCTGCATCAGGATGTTTTTCACAAGTAAGTACATGTCCTACAACAACACCTTCTAATCCTCCTTTTAAACTTTCAAATTTGTCTACACCTTCTACTTCCAAACCTAAGTCGGTGAGTAAATCGGCTGTTTCTTCTGAACTTTTTTCTATTTTAATAAATTGTTTTAACCAATTGTATGAAATACGCATTTTGTATCGAATTTTAAGATTGCAAAGATACTTTTTAAATTTTTAAATAGAAATGTGAAATTATAAATTTTGAAAAGGTACTTTAAATAATTTCTTCAACATGTTTTTTAATATTAGCAGCAATTTTTGCAGTAGGTAAATCGTTGGCATCTTGACCAAAAGGATCTTCAATTTCTTCTGCAATAAGTTCTAAACTCGCCAATACATAAAAAATGAACACCACAACAGGAATGGTATAGTAGCCTAGACTAAATACATAACCAAATGGTAATGTCATGATATAAATGAAAATAAACTTTTTGATGAATGAGCTGTAAGAATAAGGGATAGGCGTGTTTTTGATACGCTCGCATGCGCCACAGATGTCGGTAAAAGATTGCAATTCTGCATTGATGATGATAAACTGATCCCCTGTAATTTTATTGGAAGTGTACAAAGCATTCGCTTTTTGAAAAAGCATCTTCGCAATTTGGTTTGGGCGGTGTTTGTGGTGGTCAATTTCCAAATCAAGACCTTCAATAAGCATTAATGCTGTTTCTTCATCCGTTAAGTGTTTTTGTAACATTGAAGCATAACTCGGAATTAATTTTCGAAAGTAAACACGATCATTTTCATCTTTAAGATAAGCGGATAATTTCAATGCTAAATTGCGACTGTTGTTTACCAAAGCACCCCAATGTTTGCGTCCTTCCCACCAACGGTCGTAGGCTGTATTAGTACGGAAAACCAATAAAAGCGAAATAACAAAACTTACCAAACCATGCATGATTGTTAAGTTTTTCAAGTGATGATTATCGCTAAGTTTCCAATATTCAATTTCCAAGTAGGCAACTCCATATGAGTACAATCCGATAGTAAGCATCATTGGAATCAATTGACGAAAAGTATCCGATTTATGAAAGCGAAAAATAAATGTAATCCAGTCTTTTGGGTTGTATTGTATCATTTTATATTGTCAAAATTTAGTTTAAATGAGAGTAGCTTTTAGCTAATATAATTCCAAATTGTCTTTTTCTTACTGATTTCAATAAAAACCTCTCGCATTTTTTTGTGTTCCGGTTTTTCCATCGGAGCGTCATCTTTAAGTATTTTTACAGCATGATGACGTGCAAGTTGTAGAATTTCTCGGTCTTTTACTAGGTCGGCTATTTGTAAATTGAGTACACCACTTTGTTGTTTTCCCATAATATCTCCTGGTCCGCGTAGTTTTAAATCCACTTCTGAAATTTCGAAACCATCGTTAGTTTTAACCATGGTTTCCATTCGAACTTTACTATCGTTGCTTAGTTTATGACCGGTCATCAAGATGCAATAACTCTGCTCGGCACCACGGCCTACACGTCCACGAAGCTGATGCAATTGCGATAAACCAAAACGCTCGGCACTTTCAATTACCATTACAGAAGCATTAGGAACATTTACACCTACCTCAATCACAGTAGTGGCCACCATAATATTGGTTTTCCCTTCTGCAAAACGACGCATCTCTTCGTCTTTATCTGCGGGTTTCATTTGCCCGTGCACGATAGAAATTGAATATTGTGGTAGTGGAAAATCTCTTGAAATACTTTCGTAGCCATCCATTAAATCTTTGTAATCCATTTTTTCAGATTCTTGAATCAACGGATATACAACATACACTTGGCGTCCTTTGGCAATTTCATCTTTTAAAAATTTCCAAACTTTTAATCGGTTGCTATCATAACGATGTACTGTTTGAATGGGTTTTCTTCCAGGAGGAAGTTCATCAATTACCGAAACATCTAAATCGCCATACAAACTCATCGCCAACGTTCTCGGAATAGGAGTAGCTGTCATGACCAAAACGTGTGGCGGGATTTCATTTTTCTTCCAAAGTTTACTGCGTTGTTCTACTCCAAAGCGATGTTGTTCGTCAATAATAGCAAGTCCCAAATTATGAAAAACTACTTTGTCTTCAAGTAAAGCGTGGGTACCAATTAAGATATCCAAGCTGCCATTTTCAAGTTCTTCATGAATGATTTTTCGTTCAGCGGTTTTGGTAGAACCCGTAAGTATTTTAATATTGATATCGAGATTTTTCGCAAGATCAGAAAGCCCCATGAAATGCTGGTTGGCCAAAATTTCTGTTGGTGCCATCAAACAACTTTGAAAACCGTTATCCTTTGAAATCAGCATTGATAGTAAGGCTACAATGGTTTTTCCAGAACCTACATCTCCTTGCAATAAGCGGTTCATTTGGGCATTACTACCCAAATCATTTCGAATTTCTTTGATAACTCTCTTTTGTGCATTGGTCAATTCAAAAGGAAGGTGATTTTTATAGAAATTATTAAAATTATCACCCACTATTTCAAATGGATGGCCTTTAATTTTATGTTTTCGAATTAAGTTTTTGGTTATTAATTGCAGTTGGATAAAGAATAACTCTTCAAATTTTAATCGAAATTGTGCCTTGGAAAGTAATTCTTGATTTTTAGGAAAATGCACATTGAATATGGCCGCATTTTTAGGAATTAACTTCAATTCTTCTACCAAATAGGAAGGTAGTGTTTCTGAGAATAAAGCTTGGGTTTCAACAAATAATTGTTGCATCATTTTGTTGATGACACGATTTGAAATTCCTTTATTGGTTAGTTTCTCAGTGCTTGGATATACCGGTTGCATAGCCGAACGTAAACTAGCTTTGTGCTCTTCTAGCAATTCCATTTCAGGATGGGCCATGTTGAATACTGCACCGAATTGCGTTACTTTTCCAAAAATAACGTAAACTACGTTTATTTTTAAGCTTTCTTTAATCCATTTATGGCCTTGAAACCACACCAATTCCATTTGTCCTGTATCGTCAACAAAGGTTGCTACTAAACGTTTTCCACGTTTTTGTTCAACCGTTTTGATATTGACAATTTTACCAACTACTTGTACTTCAGAGTTGCTATTAACCAATTGGTTGATTTTGTAATAGCGGGTTCTGTCTATATAACGATTGGGGTATAAATTCAGTAAATCACCGTATTTATGAATGTTCAACTCCTTACGAAGCAGGTCACCACGTTGGGGACCTACGCCTTTTAGATATTCAATAGGAGTCTCAAGTAGATTCATTTTTTGGATGGCAATTATATTCTAAAAGTAAAAATAGAAATTATTTCGGAATTAAATCGCAATACCAAAAACCAAATTCAGATGGGGTATCATCGGTATCACAAGCAGTATTAGAAGTTGAAGTACCTTTTGGTTTTTCATATTTTCGATGTACAATTTCACCAATTTCAAAAGCTATAGGCTTGTCAAAAATAGGGCCATCAAAAGTAAAAGTGTGAAATTCACCATTTTCACCGCATACATCAACATTGTCAGGTAAATCAGCAATGAATTGTTGATCAATTATTCTCCCTACAAAGCTTTTGTCTAAAAACTTTTCGTTAACACAAGTCACAATTGTTTTAAAACCTAAAGATAAAAACTCTTCAATTAGCGCTTTCGTATCTTCTTTCCAAAGTGGAAATTCACCTTCAAAGCCCATTTCTTTCAATTTGTTTTCGCGATACATGCGTAGGTCTTCTAGGAAGATATCACCGAAAATTGAATGTGTGACGCCTTGTTCTTTTAAATTTGTTAAGGTTGTACGCATTACATTTTCATAAACTTCCATAGTTGGCATTTCTGGAATCATCATTTTAGTAAGTGGAATTCCGAGACTTCTGGCTTGTTGGTCTAGTAATTCTACTCTTACGCCATGCATTGAAATGCGTTGGTATTGTTCGCTTACGCTTGTTAAGAGGGTAACAATTTCAAAATTAGGATTATGTAAGGTTTTGTATAATGCAAGTGCTGAATCTTTACCACTACTCCAGTTAAAAAGTGCTTTCTTTTTCATTTTGGGGTACAATTTTGGAGTAAACTTACAAATTATGCTTCAAACTTTCTAAAAGCTTTGTAAATTTGGAAACATCAGAATTATCAATATGAAACGACTTACGTACCTACTTTTATTTTTTTGTTTTATTTCCTACAGTCAGCAAATTGAAAATGTTGATTTTACTTCATTGAATGCCCAATTGTATCCCCATTTTGAAAGTAAGTCTGTTACAGGTGATGTAACTTACGATTTTGTGGTGAAAAATAAAAAAGATACAATTAGTATTGATGCCATAAACATGCAATTTGATAATGTGAAAATAAATGGTAAATCGGTAAATTATAAAGTTACAAACTCTGAAATAAAATTTTTTGAAGGTTTCAAAAAGGGGAAAAACACTTTAACTTTCCATTATAAAGCAACACCTAAACAAGCTTTGTATTTCACAGGTGAAGGTGATGATTATCAAATATGGTCGCAAGGACAAGGTAAATATACCAGTCATTGGCTGCCAAGTTTTGACGATGTAAATGAAAAAGTGATTTTTAATTTAGCAATTGAATATGATCCTATTTTCACGGTTTTGTCAAATGGTAAATTAGAGTCGGCGATTGTTCAAAATGGGAGTAAGACATGGAAATATACAATGGATAAACCTATGTCTTCTTATTTGGTAATGTTAGCAATCGGTCATTTTAATAAAGAGAGAGAGATTTCAGCATCAGGAATACCGCTTGAATATTATATTGACCAAAGTGATGTTGCTAAGTTTGAACCTACGTATCGATATTCTAAAGTTATTTTTGATTTTTTAGAAAATGAAATTGGAGAAGCTTTTCCTTGGCATATATACCGTCAAGTTCCGGTTCGTGATTTTTTATATGCTGGTATGGAAAATACTACAGCTACCATTTTTTCACAGGAATTTGTAGTGGATTCGATCGGTTTTAACGATAAGAATTACGTAAATGTAAATGCGCACGAATTGGCGCATCAGTGGTTTGGTGATTGTGTAACAGCTCGTGAAGGAAAGCATCATTGGTTGCAAGAGGGTTTTGCTACATATTATGCTTTATTAGCCGAACAATTGATTTATGGTGATGATTATTTTTACTTTCAGCTTTGGGATATGGCGCGTCAACTTTCTCAGGCAAACGAAGAAGTACCAGTGTTAAATGAAAAAGCGAGTTCATTAACTTTTTATAAGAAAGGAGCTTGGGCATTGCATATTTTAAGAAGTGAGGTAGGTGCGGATAATTTTAAAACTGCAATAAAGAATTATTTGAAAAAGTATGCTTATAAAACGGCAGATACCGATGCTTTTTTAGCAGAAATTAATAAAGTATCACAATTTGATACCAAAACTTTTAAAATGATGTGGTTGGAAACTGCAGGTTTTGATTTTAATGCGGTCCAAAAGTATATTAGTTCTAATAGTTTTTTGAATGAGTTTTACACCATATTGAACAATTACAATGTAGCTTTTGAAGAAAAGAAAAGTTATTTTGAAACAATTATGCAATCGGATGTTTTTTTTCAAGCTAAGAAAGAAATTTTGTACCAATGCAGAACGGTCCCTTTTGAGAACAAAAGACGTTTGATAGAATTAGCTATGGCAACTAATGATGTACATGTAAGACAGGCTGTAGCTGAAACCGTTGATTTCATTCCTCAAAATTTCCAACAGGAATTTGAGACTTTATTGGCAGATAATTCGTATATTACAAGAGAGATAGCATTGTTTAAACTTTGGCGAAATTTTAAAGACGACCAATACTATTATGCATTAACGAGCAATGAATGGGAAGGTTTGAATTACAATTTAAAAGTTGCTAATTATACCTTAAAAATTGTAACCAAAGGAATTGCCCCTCAAGATAAAATAGCAGCTATATTTGGACTGGAACAAATGACGAAATTACCATATGAAACTATGGTAAGAGAAGCGGCTATAAAAACCATTTTAAGCTTGAACATACCATCCGAGCAAGTATATTTGAGTTTAATAGATGCAACATTGCATCATAAATGGCAGTTTGTTAAATTTGGAAAAGACAATTTACGAGTTTTACTTTCCAATCCTGAAAAACGCCAAATGCTAATAAACTTAGAACCTAAAATGAGTACAATTCAAAAAGAACGATTTGCAACTTTTTTAAACGAAACACGCTAAATGAAGGCACTAATTATTTCAGGAGGAGGAAGTAAAGGCGCATTTGCTGGAGGTGTTGCGCAATATTTAATTCAAGATCTGCATAAGGATTATGATTTGTATATTGGTACATCTACAGGTAGTTTGTTGGTTTCGCATTTAGCATTAGAAATGGTTGATAAAGTTAAAGAAGCGTACACCTCGGTAAATCAAAATAGTATTTTCAGCAATTGTCCTTTTAAAATCAAAAAGCGTTATGGTGAGGATGTCATCTTGATTAACCACTTCAATGTTTTGAAAAATTTTTTAAGAGGGAATAAAACATTTGGGGAGAGTAAAAATCTTAGAACTTTAATTGGTAACTTTTTTACTGAAGAAGAGTTTAACAAGTTGAAGCAAAGTAAAAGAGAAAGTATCGTAACTGTTTCTAACTTGTCTTTGAATTCGGTGGAGTATAAGTCGATTAACGATTTTGAATATGAAGATTTTTGCGACTGGATTTGGATTTCCTGTAATTATATTCCATTTATGTCTTTAGTTCGTAAAAACGGATGTGAGTACGCAGATGGTGGTTTTGCAGCTATGGTACCAATTGAAGAAGCTATAAAACGTGGCGCTACTCATGTCGATGCAATTATCTTGCACACAGAGTCGCCGTTGTACAATAGATTACCAGCACGAAGCCCATTTACTGCTTTGACCAATTTGTTTACTTTTATGATGGACCGTATTGAATATCAAAATATCAAAATAGGGAAATACGAAGCCAAGTTCAAGAATGCTACGATAAACTTTTATTATACGCCCACTTTATTAACTACCAATTCTTTGATTTTTAAAAAAGAAGAAATGAAAAAATGGTGGCAATCGGGGTATGAATATGCAAAAACAAAAGAAGTTGACACTCAAGAAATACCTGATGAAGAATAATTAAATATCTTTTTGTAACTTTCTTAAAAATATTTATAAAATGAAAAAAACTCTACAACTATTCTTATTATTTGTAGCAATTCATTCATTTTCACAAGCTCCTAATATTGAATGGGCAAAGTGTTTTGGTGGGAACCAGAATGAAATTGGCTATGGAATTGATTTAACATTAGATGGTGGCTACATTTTAACCGGTAGTAGTGAATCGGCTGATGGAGACATTACTTCAAATAATGGTGATTTAGATTTTTGGGTCACAAAAGTTGATGCAACAGGAAATTTAGTTTGGCAAAATAATTTTGGAGGAAGTAATATAGATAGAGCTTATGCAGTAAAATCAACTTCAGATGGAGGATATGTTGTTGTTGGTCATACAAGTTCAAATGATATAGATTTAACATCTAATAAGGGAAACTCTGATGCTTGGATAATTAAGCTGAATAATTTAGGTGTTTTGCAATGGCAAAAGAATGTTGGTGGTGGCGGAGCAGATGTTTTTAATGATGTAATTTTAACAAGTGATGGTGGTTTTATAGCTGTTGGAAGTACTTTTTCTAATAATAATGATGTTTCTGGAAATCATGGTAATTCCGATTTTTTAGTAATGAAGTTTGATAGTTTGGGTACAATTGAGTGGCAAAAATGTTTTGGGGGAAGTTCTGCTGAATCTGTTCCAAAAATAATTCAGTTAAGTGATGGTAATTTTTTAATAGGTGGTTATGCTTTTTCAACAAATGGCGATATTACTGTGAATAATGGTATGAGTGATTATTGGTTGGTAAAATTTGACACTACAGGTACTATTATTTGGCAAAAAAGTTATGGAGGTACAAATACAGATTCAGCGGCAAGTATGGCAGAGTTAGCCGACGGAAATATTTTGGTTGTAGGTGCTACTCAATCAAATGATGGAGATGTTACAGTTCAAAATGGAATAGGAGATTATTGGATTTTAAAGTTAAACAGTTCAGGTAATTTGATTTGGGACAAAAGTGTTGGTTTTGCTTTTTCAGATTGGGCTCAAGATGTTATAGTAAATCCAGATGGGAGTTTTTATGTAAGTGGAACTATATTCGCACATAATAATGGCGGTTACGGACAAAGTGATATAGGAATTTTTGCATTTGATTCTAGTGGAAATGTTGTTTGGAGTAAATTAATTGGAGGTTCTAATTATGAACAAGGGAGAAGGTTAATTAAAAATCAAGATGGAAATTTAGTAGTCTTTGGTGAAACGGGTTCTAATAACGGACTTATTACCGATAGTAATGGAATGAATGATTTTTGGCTAGTAAAATTTGAATTAGATATTTTATCTTCAAATGCATTTACTTCAAATGATTTTAAAGTATATCCAAATCCTACAAAAGATTTTATTTATATTTCAAACCCTGAAAATCAGTTAATAGATAAAGTTGAAGTTTTAGACTTAAATGGAAGAGTTTTATATTTTTCCGAAGAATTTTTAGACAGAATAGACTTAAAAACTTTTCAAAACAACATTTATATACTTAAATTGTATAGCGATAAAGAAGTTTATAATTATAAATTTATAAAAGCATAATAAAAAATCCCAATCATTCGATTGGGATTTTTTTATTAAAACACTCTTTTAAGTTCTTCTTTCAAATAGTGAATTGCTATAGCGCTAGGAGCTTCAGTTTCGGTGAGCTCAATCAAAATAGCTTCACGTAATTTTTCAGCATTTGGAATATCTTCTTCAATTGATTTCTGACGTATCATTTGAACGGTTGAATTTTTAGCTTTTGTAATTACATCCCAAGTATTTGCTGTTAAATACACTTGTTGTGTCAAATTGTGTTCAAACTCCGTTTGAATTGTATGAATCAATAGAGTAGCATAATCATTTTTATCAACACTTATTGGTGCTACTCGTAACAATAATTGCGCAGGATGAATACGCTCTAATAATAAAACCATACGCTCATACGCTTGCAAACGAATAGGAAGTGCCTGCTTTTGGTTTTCTTTTAAAAGTTCAAATCGTCTTCTATTTTCTTCGTTTTTGAAAAAAGAATGAAATAAAAAGTAAGCGACGCCTCCTGTAATTAAGGCTGGCAATGTATAAGAAGCAAGTTCAATAATTTTAGTAGAATCCATAACTGTTTTTATAATTGGTAACGCAAAGTAAAGCCTAATATTTTAAAAAGCAAATACCTTTAATAAGAAACTCATTACTTATCCCTAACTACTGAATTTAGTTGATAAATTCATTTGTAATAACTCCTTTAGTAATGTATTTTTGTAAATTAGATAAAATCAAGAAAGTAAAGTGATACAAAATATAATTTCCCAATTAAACGAAGCACAACAAGCGCCTGTTTTACAGAAAGATGGCCCTATGATTGTAATTGCGGGTGCAGGTTCAGGTAAAACAAGAGTTTTAACCGTTCGTATAGCTAATTTAATGAGTCAGGGTGTAGATGCGTTTAATATTTTGGCCTTGACCTTTACCAACAAGGCGGCTCGTGAGATGAAAATTCGTATTGCTGATATTGTTGGAAATAATGAGGCTAAAAACCTTTGGATGGGAACCTTTCACTCCATTTTTGCTAAGATATTACGTATTGAGGCTGATAAATTGGGATATCCATCAAACTTTACCATTTACGATACACAGGATTCTGTTCGTTTAATTGGTGCTATTATAAAAGAAATGCAATTGGATAAAGATGTATACAAGCCGAAACAAGTTTTGGGACGTATTTCATCTTATAAAAACTCTTTAATTACAGTTAAAGCCTATTTTAATAATCCCGATTTGCAAGAGGCCGATGCGATGAGTAAAAAGCCACGTATGGGAGAAATATATCAGCATTATGTAGAGCGTTGTTTCAAATCCGGAGCTATGGATTTTGATGATTTACTTTTGAAAACCAATGAGCTTTTAAATCGCTTTCCAGATGTTTTGGCAAAGTATCAAGATCGTTTTCGTTACATCTTGGTTGATGAGTACCAAGATACCAATCATTCTCAGTATTTGATTGTTCGTGCGTTATCAGATCGTTTTCATAACATTTGTGTGGTAGGGGATGATGCGCAAAGTATCTATGCGTTTCGTGGTGCTAATATCAATAATATTTTGAACTTTCAAAAAGATTATGACAACGTTCAAATGTATCGTTTGGAACAAAATTATCGTTCGTCTCGAAATATTGTTGAAGCAGCGAATAACGTTATTGATAAAAATAAAACCAAACTTGATAAAGTAGTTTGGACAGCAAACGATGAAGGTCCAAAGATCAAGGTTCATCGTAGTTTAACTGACAGTGAAGAGGGGCGTTTTGTAGCCTCTACCATTTTTGAACAGAAAATGCAACATCAGTTGCCAAATGGAAATTTCGCGGTTTTATATCGTACCAATGCCCAATCACGTTCAATAGAAGATGCGTTGCGTAAACGCGATATACCGTATCGTATTTATGGCGGTTTGTCTTTCTATCAGAGAAAGGAAATAAAAGATGTTTTAGCTTATTTGCGTTTAGTTATCAATCCAAAGGATGAAGAAGCTCTAATTCGTGTAATCAATTATCCTGCAAGAGGAATTGGTAATACTACTATAGAAAAGTTGACTGTTGCTGCTAATCATTACAAGCGATCTATTTTCGAAGTAATGGAACACATTGATAAAATTGATTTAAAACTGAATAGTGGAACTAAAGCAAAGTTACAAGATTTTGTAACCATGATTAAAAGTTTCCAAATTATCAATGAAAATCAAGACGCCTTTTATTTAACGGAACATGTTACCAAAAAGACAGGTTTGGTACAAGAGTTGAAAAAGGATGGAACTCCTGAAGGCATTGCTCGAATTGAAAATATTGAAGAATTATTAAACGGTATTAAAGATTTTACCGAAGGTCAAAAAGAAGTTGATGGTGCTCGTGGTGCATTAGCTGAGTTTTTAGAAGATGTTGCATTGGCAACTGATTTAGACAAAGATACAGGTGATGATGATAGAGTGGCGCTAATGACTATTCACTTGGCAAAAGGTCTAGAATTCCCTCATGTATTTATTGTTGGAATGGAGGAAGACTTGTTCCCAAGTGCAATGAGTATGAATACGCGAAGTGAACTAGAGGAGGAGCGCCGTTTGTTTTACGTAGCGTTAACCCGTGCCGAACATCAAGCGTATTTGACGTATGCGCAATCGCGTTACCGTTGGGGTAAACTAGTCGATAGCGAACCTTCACGATTCATTGAAGAGATTAACGATCAATATTTGGATTATTTAAACCCTGTAGACACTGGAAATTATCGTTACAAACCAATGATGGATATTGATATTTTTGGTGACATCGATAAATCAAAATTGCGATTATCAAAACCAATTGCGAGCAAACCACCAGTACATTTAAGTGCAGAAGTTCCTAAACCTAATTTACGCAAGTTAAAACCAGTTTCGGGTGTAAAGACACAAGGAAGTTCTTTGTTTGAAACCAATTTAACAGTGGGTAATGTGGTTATGCATGAACGATTTGGAAAAGGACAAATAGTGAGTATTGAAGGTATAGGAGCTGATAAAAAAGCAGAAATTAAGTTTGATGTAGGTGGTTTGAAAAAGTTGCTGCTAAAATTTGCTAAATTGGAAGTAATTGGTTAATTGTCAGAAAAATAACCTTTAAAATAATATAGTTTAGGTTTATTTGCTTTATCTTTATGTACTAATCTCAAAATGTATGTCAGAATTTATTAGAATATACGAAGACAAACCTAGTGAAGCGGCTATTAAAAAAGTAGTTGAGGTTTTACGCAATGGAGGATTGATTATTTATCCGACAGACACGGTTTATGGTTTAGGGTGTGACATTACTAATTCTAGAGCATTAGAACGTATTGCAAAAATTAAAGGGATTAAACTTGAAAAAGCTAATTTTTCGTTTGTTTGTTCTGATTTGAGTAATATTTCGGATTACATTAAGCAAATTGATACCGCTACTTTTAAAATTTTAAAAAGAGCACTACCTGGACCATATACTTTCATTTTACCAGGGAATAATGAGTTACCTAAAGAATTTCGTAAGAAGAAAACGGTAGGTATTCGTGTACCTAATAATAATATAGCATTGCAGATTGTTGCTATGTTGGGTAATCCAATTGTTTCAACCTCGATACATGATGAAGATGAGGTATTGGAATATTCAACCGACCCAGAATTAATTTTCGAAAAGTGGCAAAATAAGGTCGATTTGGTGATTGACGGTGGTTATGGAGACAATGTAGCTTCAACAATCATTGATTTATCGGGATATGAACCTGAAGTAATCCGTGAAGGGAAAGGAAGCTTGGATATTTTTTAATCTTTGCTTATTAGTATAAAAAAGCCAATTGTTCATATACAATTGGCTTTTTGTTTTCTAATTGATTTTTAATCACCTAATAAGCGTTTTTTTAATGTTTTGTCAACAGCATTTACTTCAAGCCAAATACCGAATAACATTTTTCTAAAATCTTGTCCTTCAATTTCTCCAATTAACTCTTCATTGGCATACACAGAAGTTACACCATCATTTGCCGTATACACAAAGTCAAGGAATCCATTTTTTGTAATTTCTTTTTCAAAAAAAGCTTTGAATTTATCCAAACGTTCTCTAACGGCAGAAATGTCACCTTGATACGATTTCTGGACACCGTCTTCAATTGCTTGAATTAATTTCTTTTTGGAAACCATTGATGAGGTTATGAATAAACGAGTAGCAATAGTTTCATTGGAATTTAAAATTTTTTCCGCGTCATCAGTTTCGTTTTCTAAATACAAAGCTTGTGTATAAAGATTAATCCACATTTTGTCTCGTATTCCGTATCCGTTTAGGTTCAATTTGGTTTTACTTTTACCATCTTTGAACTTCAATGTTTTTGGAATACTGATACCATCAACTTCAATTGTACTTTGCGAAAAAGTTTGAAGTGCAAAGAATAGCACTAGGGCTGTGCAAAAAAATCTTTTCATGATTAAATTAAGGTTAAGTTTGTTTATTGTAAATGTAAAAAAAAAAGAGCTCCTTTAAAAGAGCCCTTTGTTAAAATTGAATTTTGTTATTTTTCTAAATTCTTCATTTCCTTTTCAATCATGTCATAAAACTGATCAATTTTAGGCATAATGATTATTCTAGTTCTTCTGTTTTTAGCACGATTAGCAGGTGTATCATTGTCCACTAATGGGATATAATAACTTCTACCCGCTGGTATTAATTGTTTTGGGTTTACACCTAGTTCAGTATGTAAAACTCTTACGATTGAAGTAGCTCTTTTTACTGATAAATCCCAGTTGTCTAATAAAACTGCATTTTTAATTGGCACATTGTCTGTATGACCTTCTACCATACATTCAAAATCCGGTTTGCTATTAATTACTTTTGCCACTTTTGCTAATACACCTTTAGCTTTATCCGTTACATTATAGCTACCTGATTTGAATAGTAAATTATCTGCAATAGAAATCATTACTACTCCTTTTTCAACGTTAATATTGATATCCGGATCGTCAATCCCCACTTCACGTTTTAAGCTAGTTACTAAAGCTAAGGTTACACTGTCTTTTTTAGTTAAAGCATCTTGTAATCTAGAAATTTTTAAATCTTTTTCTTTTAAACTTTCCAAAGATTTTTCAAGATTTTGAGCTCCTTTAGTTGTTAAAACAGTTAGTTCTTTTGAACTGTTAATCAAATCGGTATTTGTTTTCTTCAAATAGTCAATTTGATTTGCCAATGCTTCACGCTCTGTTAAACAAGTATTCAGCTTAACAGTGGCTGTGTTTAATAGATCTTGAGTTTCTTTTTGTTTTGCTTCTAGTTCAGTAAACTTTTTCTTTGATACACAAGAAGTTAATGATAGTGATAACACTAAAATTGATACAGCAGCTTTTTTCATAATTAATATAAAATTTTAAACAAAATTAGGGAGATTTAAGGGTTTCAGCGAAATTTTTAAGCCAAAATATTGTTAAAATAATTCACCAAAGTAGTGTTGTTTGTTAATAAAATAACGAGTTACGACTGATTTTATTTTATAATAATTAGGGTTTTTCGTATATGTTCTCTTTTTCAAAAACTTAGGTAAGAACCAATAAAAATAAAAGTGCGATTTTAGAACAGCCCATAAATGCTTAGGCTTTCCTTGAATTAAAAATCGAACACCTGCAATTCCATCAAATATTAATCGGATAAACAAGGTAAAAAACAATTGATTGGAAGGAACGTTTTTGGTAAGCATCCAAAGTGAATTCCTGAAATTAAGAAAAGTTTTTTTCGGACTGCCAGTTTGTAGTGTTGCTCCACCAATATGGTATACAGTTGAATCGCTACAATATTTAGCTTCGTATCCTTGGTTAAAAGCTCTCCAACACAAGTCAATTTCTTCTTGATGGGCAAAGAAATCTTCGTCAAAACCGTTTAGAGATTGAAAGACTTCATTACGAATAAAGAGACAAGCTCCACTTGCCCAAAATATACTGGTGATGTCATTGTATTGTTGGTTGTCTTGTTCTAGTGTGTCAAAAAGGCGACCTCTGCAAAAAGGAAAACCATATTTATCGATATACCCACCAGCAGCACCTGCATATTCAAAAAAATCACGCTTTTTGTAATCTAAAATTTTAGGTTGTACGATTGCTGTATTGGGTTCTTTTTTTAATAACGCTAAAATGGGGTTTAACCAATTTTCGGTAACTTCAATATCGCTGTTGACTAATGCTAGAATAGGTTCTTGAATTTCACGTAATGCTTCATTATAGCCTTTTGCAAATCCAAAATTGGCTTTGTTTTCAATTATTTGAACACTTGGAAAATCTCGTTTTAAAATGGAAATAGAATTATCAGTTGAAGCATTATCCGCCACATAAATGGTAGCTTTATCGGAATAGAGTAGTATTTTGGGTAAAAACTCTTGTAGTAATTTTTCACCATTCCAGTTTAAGATGACAACTGCGATTTCTTTCAATGTTATTCGTTTTTATAATTGGGTAAGTGTTGTAGAAATTGGTACTTTTCATTTTCAAAGTCCATTTTACAAAAATAATGATTAATACCATTGGTAACCATTAAATATTCGGCCTTTAAAATCAAATTGTATTGTGCAATTTGATCGAATGTTTGTTGGGAAATGGTTACTTCCGGAGCTTTACATTCTATAAGTAAAAAAATAGTGCCATCAGGATTAAAAACAATACCGTCATAGCGTCTGTTTAACCCGTTTACTTTTACGAGTTTTTCAACATTAATAAGTGATTTAGGGTATTTTTTTTCTAATAAAAGAAATTGAACAACATGTTGTCTGACCCATTCTTCAGGAGTGAGAACAATAAATTTTTTTCGAATTTCATCAAAAATATAGGGTTTATTTTCACTATTTTTGAAGCGAAACGAATAGGTTGGAAAATTCAGTTGTTGCATAAAGCAAAATTAAAGAAATAATTGAAGTAGCCAATTTATAACTGCACAACTACCACTACATGGACGAAGTCATTCAAATTACAAAAGATATAAAAGCAGGAAATACCAAACCGATTTATTTTTTTATGGGTGAGGAGCCTTATTATATAGACAAGCTAACTGCTTTTATTGAAGATAATGTGTTAACAGAAGATGAGAAAGGCTTTAATCAAATGGTTTTGTATGGTAGAGATACTTCAATTGAAGAAGTGGTTTCTGCTGCTAAGCGCTACCCAATGATGGCGGATAAACAAGTGGTTATTGTAAAAGAGGCTCAGGAACTAGCTCGAACAATCGATAAGCTTGAAGCTTATGTAGAAAATCCGCAACCTACAACCGTTTTGGTTTTTGCATACAAATACAAAACCCTTGATAAAAGAAAGAAAATTACCAAGTTACTTGCCAAACACGGAGTGGTTTTTGAAAGTAAGAAGTTATATGAAAATCAAGTAGGGGATTGGATAAAGCGGGTTCTTTCTGGTCAAAAATATGCTATTGAGCCTAAAGCAGCAGCTATGCTAGTTGAGTTTTTGGGCACCGACTTATCTAAAATCAGCAATGAGTTGGATAAATTAAAAATCATATTACCCCAAGGACATACCATAACAGCAAATGACATTGAGGAAAACATCGGAATTAGTAAAGATTTTAATGTTTTTGAGTTGCGTAAAGCCATTGGAGAAAAGAGTCAGTTGAAAGCTTATAAGATTGCAGAATATTTTGCGCAAAATCCAAAAGATAATCCGATTGTAATGACAACCGGATTGGTATTTGGATTTTTTTCCCAACTGTTACAATATCATGGTTTAAAAGACAAGAATCCTAAAAATGTAGCTTCTGTTTTAAAAGTTAGTCCTTATTTTGTTGGTGACTATGAAACTGCTGGGCGCAATTATCCTATGAAAAAGGTGAGTGCCATTGTAGCTAAACTTCGTGATATTGATGTGAAAAGTAAAGGGGTAGGAGCCAATTCTATTTCACAACACGATTTATTGAAAGAGATGTTGTATACTATTTTTAATTAAACTGTTATTTAACTTGATGAATGGTAAATTGTGCTTCAGCATCTGCAAATACAGCAATATTTGTACTTTTTATCGCAAAGTAAATTTTATCACCTTGATTGAGTTTTACTAAGGTTTGTATCTGTCTTGTGGGAGGTGATACGACACCAAATCCTACAACACTTATTGATTGATACGTTTGATCAGCGATTAATTCGTAAGTTCCCCCAGTTTCTTTTACTATACCAATTCCTAAACTAGAAAGACTTATTAAAGAAGTCATTTTTGCATAGGCATATATGTTGTAGATTCCATCCATTGGCGCAACAAAATATTGATTTGAAGTGTCGTAATCATTATTTTCATCAAATTCAATTGTAGGGAAGGATACTTGTTTCCAGGAGCCTAATAAAGTTACATTTAAAATAGAAAAACCTTTTCCACCTTTTCCTTTGATAAAGGATTTCGGTAAGTTTATAGCTTCTAATTTATTTTTAGTATTATTGAGTACCAACATTTTTTCAGGAGTTGTACTAGCAAGCGGTATTTCGCGAACAATTAAATCACCATTGACATCAAGTGTAGCCTCAGGTTCTGTATGGTTTATGCCTACTTGTGCCAAGCTGTCATCGATAGTAAAGAAAAAGAATACTAAACTAATTAAATAAAAAGAAATAGTTTTCATATTATAGATAAAATGGGGAAGTTTAATAATCCGTTGTGCTTCATGAAACACAACGGATTATTTTTTTTTATTTGCTTATGATTATAAAATCAGATCTACGGTTAATAGCATGTTGTTCTTCGGTACATTTTACACCATTTGGACAATTTACTTTTAAACGTGTCTCACCATACCCAATAGCACTAATGATTCTTGAAGGATCTATTCCTTTGCTAATTAAATATTTTTGAGTAGACTTGGCTCTATTATCGGATAGTTTTAAATTATGACTATCAGAACCTCTTGAATCGGTGTGGGATTCAATTTTGATAGTAATATTTGGGAATTCTGTCATAGCATAGTATACTTTATTTAATTCAGTTTCCGCTTGAGGTGTAATGTCGTACTTGTCCAAATCAAAGTAAATAGGGGCTACTTTAATTTTTTCTACTTCTCCCTCTTTATCAACTAAGCTTTCATAGTTAACTAAATACACGATATTGTTTTTCATTTCTTTTTCAGGTACATTATCGGTAATAACTCCAACTGTTTTAGAACTATAATTTTCTTTTGAGAATTTTAATTTTAAGTCGGAATCACATGGTAAGGTTAATTTATAATATCCTAAACTATCGGTTTCAATGGCTTGTATTTCGTCGCCAAATTCATCGGTAACATTAACTGAGGCAAAAGGGATTGGTTCGTTTGTTTTTTCATCTAAAACATTACCGGAGTAGGTTTGGTACATTTTAGGTTTTTCTTTTTTGAAATAGTAAATATCATCATCGCCTTTCCCCATAACACGGTTTGATGAGAAATAGCCATCACTGGCTGTAGCATCAAAGGTATAGGCAAAGTCATCCATATTACTGTTTATAGCTTCTCCTAAGTTTAGTGGAATAGAGAAGTGCCCTTTTTGTTCCATTTTAGATTCGAAAATATCCAAACCTCCCATTCCAAAATGCGCATCGGAAGCAAAATATAAGATATTGTCTACAAAATAAGGAAACATTTCGCGACCCGCTGTATTAATGGTAGGACCGGCATTTATAGGAGAATTGTTTGTGCCATCTTCAAAAAGTTCTACATAATAGATGTCTGTTGCACCATAACCACCGGGCATATCTGAAGTAAAAAACAAATATTTACCATCATCACTCAATGTAGGATGACCACATGAATACATTTCATCATTGAAATTAAGTACTTCTTGGTTTACAATTTCATTATTTTCAATTTGCCCCTTTACAATTTTCATGTTTGAATAACCGTCTTTATTGGTTTTCATTCTATTTTTCTTAGAATAATTGGTAGTATAGTAGACTGTTTTCAAGTCTTTAGAAAAGGCTACTGTGGCATCATGATAATTTGAGTTTAAATTGTTTAAGAAAGGTGTAATGTTATCAATTTCTCCAGAACTTAAATTTTTCTCACCCAAATAGGTATTTAAATACGGCTGATCATTCCAGTTATAATTTTTTGAATTAAAGGCGGAAGTATCACGTGTTGAATAAAAAATCACTTTATTTGGTCCATATTTTTCAGCACCAAAATCACTTAATTTACTGTTCATTTGTAGGTTTTGAATAGTGTAAAGCGATTTTTTGGAATTCAAACTATCCAATTCCTTTTTTTGAAAAGCAAGTGTTTTTATTTTAGTAGCGTCGTCTTTGTAATAGTTTTTCAACAAATCATTTGCTTTATTGTTGTCTCTATTAGCTTTCAAGCATTCAATGTAACGTATAAAAACAGGTTCTGTCATAGTGGACTGCTGCATTTCATATAATTTATCGTACCATTTTTTAGCATTGCTATAATCGTTTAAATTAAAATAGCTATTGGCTAAATTTAAAACGGTTTCTTGTCCTGATGCTTTTCCGTTTTTTAAGGCATCTTCGTATAACTCAATAGCTTTTTTATAGTCCATTTCATTATACGATTTGTTTGCTTTATCAACTTTTGATTGTGCAAATACACTCAGGTTACATAAGAGTATAAGTATATAAATATTTTTTTTCATGTACATAGGTTTTAAAAGAATCGTGGTGAACGGGCTAATTTGGTTTTATCATTTAGGTTAAATTTCAAGATAATCTCATGTGACCCATCATTGTATTTTTGCAGTTTGGTAACCGAATGATCATACGCATAACCAATGAATAAAGATTTTGAAATTTGGAATCCTGCTAAACCTGAAAAGGCATCGGTAAATCGGTATGCAGCACCAAGAACAAATTTTTCGTTAATCATGAAATTACCAGAAAGGTCATAGGTTACTGGTGCACCTTCAACAATTTTTGCTAAAAATGCAGGTTTGAACTTTAAATTACTTGACAGATCAAACACATAACCTCCTTGTACGTAGTAATGCGTTTTTTTGCGAATAACAGATTCTTCAATGTCATCATAGGAATCAGTAATTAGGAAATTTGGAACTGATAGACCTAAATACCATTTCTCTCCGTATAAAAAGGCTCCTGAACCAATAATAAAGCGCGCTTTATTTTCGATATTGCTTGCAAAAGCGTTATCTGGGTTTTGATAAATTCCTTTTGACCAATCTACATTTAATAAATCAAGACCAGAATTAATACCTAATGATAAAATAGTGTTTTCACTTAAACGCAAGCGATAGGCAAAATTAGCATTAATGTATTGTTGAGATTGCGGCCCTATTTTATCATTGATTACGCTTAAACCTAAACCAGTATTTTCACTCAATTTGCCATGTATTCCTAGTGCTTGTGTATCTGGAGCACCATCGATACCAATCCACTGCGATCGATGGAGTAGGGTGGCTTCTAATCGTCCATTTGTACCTGTGTATCCTGAGTTAATACTCATAGTGTTGTACATGTATTGTGTATACTGTGGTTGCTGTTGGGCTTGTATTGCGGTACAGCCCAACGTGAGTACAAAAAGTTGTAGTATACCTTTTGAAAAGTTATATATAGTTTTCATCTTTTTACGTATTTGAATTGTATTTTTGAAATTATCTTGCGATGTATAACCATCCTGTTTTTGTGTAGTTTATCTCATCAATTTTAAGAACATAGTAATAAGTTCCTACAGGTAGAGGCTCTCCATTGTTAACAACGCCACTAACATTTGCAAGACCATTCCAGTCGTTTAGGTACCCGTCTTTTTGGTATACTTCGTGTCCATGTCTATTGAAGATATTAATACTATTGTTTGGATAGTTTTCAATACAATCAATTATAAAATAATCATTATTACCATCGCTATTTGGTGAAAACTCATTGTATACAGTTAAACACATTAAACCAACTTCTGCAGAAGCGTCATTATCTCCAATTGTTGCATCTAGAGGATTTGATGTTATAATGGTAGCGGTGTTAACATAATCTCCGGTTGAATTAATAGTAACAGTTACCGTTAGAATAGCCGATTCATTAGCTAATAATTCATCAATTGTCCAAATACCCGAAGTAGGATTGTAGAGACCTTTTGTAGTAGTATGTGATACATAAGTATAGCCTGATGGAATATATTCAGATACTTCTAAATTTTCAATATCTGAAGTACCTTCATTATTCACCGTAATTGTAAACACAACAGTATCACCTACTGGGGCATTTTCTTTATCTGCAACTTTTGTTATAGTTAAGTTTGAACACATATTAGCTGTTACATCTATAGTTTTAGTTGCTGTACCATTACAAAGTGAACTATCATAATAAGTAACAGTAATACTACCCGACATAACGTCGTCCCAATCTATAGTTACATAATTTGACGCTGAATCACCACCTGCTACTATTGTACCACCTACAATTGTCCATTCATAATTAGACATATTGTTTTCTGTAGTATATGTATAGATGTTGTTGTAACAAATAGTATCAACTTCACCATCAATTGTAGCCTCATTAGTTGTATTGAAAATAACAGTAACTGCTAAACGAATACTTGATTCACAAGTAGCCCCTTGATATGCTGCATAGTAAATACCATTTGTTAAGGCTGTAGTTGGAGCGTAAGCAGTACCACCAGTTGGTGCATCATACCAAATTACCGGAATTTCATTTGTTTGTAAGTCAGCCACAGTAGGATTTTGACTCGCACAGAACTCTTGTGTAGTATTGGTTGTAGTTGGCGTTGCTTCGTCTGTAATATTTGCAGTAACCGCTAAACGAACACTTGATTCACAAGTAGCCCCTTGATATGCTGCATAGTAAATACCATTTGTTAAGGCAGTAGTTGGAGCGTAAGCAGTACCACCTGTCGGTGCATCATACCAAATTACCGGAGTTTCATTTGTTTGTAAGTCAGCCACAGTAGGGTTTTGACTTGCACAGAACTCTTGTGTAGTATTGGTTGTAGTTGGCGTTGCTTCGTCTGTAATATTTGCAGTGACTGCTAAACGAATACTTGATTCACAAGTAGCCCCTTGATATGCTGCATAGTAAATACCATTTGTTAAGGCAGTAGTTGGAGCGTAAGCAGTACCACCTGTCGGTGCATCATACCAAATTACTGGTGTTTCATTTGTTTGTAAGTCAGCCACAGTAGGATTTTGACTCGCACAGAACTCTTGTGTAGTATTGGTTGTAGTTGGCGTTGCTTCGTCTGTAATATTTGCAGTGACTGCCAAACGAATACTTGATTCACAAGTAGCCCCTTGATATGCTGCATAGTAAATACCATTTGTTAAGGCTGTAGTTGGAGCGTAAGCAGTACCACCTGTCGGTGCATCATACCAAATTACTGGTGTTTCATTTGTTTGTAAGTCAGCCACAGTAGGGTTTTGACTTGCACAGAACTCTTGTGTAGTATTGGTTGTAGTTGGCGTTGCTTCGTCTGTAATATTTGCAGTAACTGCTAAACGAACACTTGATTCACAAGTAGCCCCTTGATATGCTGCATAGTAAATACCATTTGTTAAGGCAGTAGTTGGAGCGAAAGCAGTACCACCTGTTGGTGCATCATACCAAATTACTGGTGTTTCATTTGTTTGTAAGTCAGCCACAGTAGGGTTTTGACTTGCGCAGAACTCTTGTGTAGTATTGGTTGTAGTTGG
>NZ_JBHUPC010000006.1:114837-310205 GCF_042686145.1 Flavobacterium chuncheonense
TAAGCGGTACCACCAGTTGGTGCATCATACCAAATTACTGGTGTTTCATTTGTTTGTAAGTCAGCCACAGTAGGGTTTTGACTTGCGCAGAACTCTTGTGTAGTATTGGTTGTAGTTGGCGTTGCTTCGTCTGTAATATTTGCAGTAACCGCTAAACGAATACTTGATTCACAAGTAGCACCTTGATATGCTGCATAGTAAATGCCATTTGTTAAGGCTGTAGTTGGAGCGTAAGCAGTACCACCAGTTGGTGCATCATACCAAATTACCGGAGTTTCATTTGTTTGTAAGTCAGCCACAGTAGGGTTTTGACTTGCACAGAACTCTTGTGTAGTATTGGTTGTAGTTGGAATGATTTCATCTACAATAGTAAAAGTAATTTCTTTTGGTGTTAAATTTTGACAAATACCATCTCCTTCAACAGCAACCCCATAAGTATAAGTTCCTACAGGAAGGCTTCCTAAATCTAAAAAACCTGTATCCCCTCCAGATATTAAAGTTCCATTCTCATCATACCAATAAAAAACAGGATTTGTAATTGTGCTTATCGTACTTAAAGCTGCAGTTAAAATTACTTGTGGATTATCAATTAAACATAAGTTCCCTATAGGAATATTTCCATTAACAAGTAGGTCTGCAATATCAGTATCCAGTGCATTTGCTTTAATATGGACCACGAATTCTTGAAGTGATCCTATTTCGCATCCTTGACGAATGGCTTGAACATAAAAGGTGTAATTTCCTTCTGTTAGACCAACTGGTAAATCAAAATCATAATTGTTAGTAGTTATTAGTGGATTCATAGCACTATCAAAAACTTGATAAGTAGTACAAGTGTCTTGAATTTCAAATGATAATTGACTCGTAGAACACAAATCAATTTCGCCTGAAGTATTAGGAATTTCTACTGTTTCAATTATTGGTTTTAAATTTACTTCGTGTACATTTATAGCATCTAAAACATTTGCGACACCTCCATAACTTATTACGACTTTGTTGAATGTCATACTAGGTGTTAACGTTAAAGATGCGACTTCGTCTCCGTTTGAATTTGGACCTAAAAGAACCAAGTTTAACACAGGATCAATGTTTGTAATAGGTCCCATTACCAAAATGTCATCTTCGTATAAACTAATCTGTAAACCGTTTATTAATCCCAGTTGTAATATGTTGTTGTCTGGTCTAGATAAAAGAATTTCAAGTTGATCGCCAATTTGATTTTCTGATTTCAATTCTACTGTAATTTGAGCACTGTTTAAAACTGCAGCACCTCTGTTAAGTATAGCAAAAGTTTCATCATCATTATCAACAGCAAGCCATGGATGCACTGCAGAAGCCGTTGCACTCAAGGCGTTTAGACCTAAAAGTACTTCAACACCATAGTTCATATCCAAAACATCTTTTCTTACATATGGATCGGTAGGTTGTATGCCATCTGTTAAATCGTCAATTCCATTTCCATCATCATCATAAGAATCAAATTGAAATGAATTACAAGCTACAGTAAGACTTGTTTGTTTAACATACGCTTCAAATACTTTATAGGTATCTGCAACTGAAAGTAGTGAACCAAAGTAGATACGTACACCAGAATAGGATTGATTACCTGAAGCATTATTAGGAATAAATGTAAATTCAAATGAAGAATCAGCCGCTAATAAGCTAATTATACCTGGATCAACAGAATTTCCTGCACCAATTGGATTTCCGTTGGTATCTAAACCATATGTTAAGAATCCAGATACAGTACTTAATCCACTATATTGTTTCCCCATTTTAATGCTAACAGGTGTACCTGCAGGGAAAGTTTGATCAAAGAACAAATCGTAATATCCTCCACCCAAACCAGCTACTCCTACAACTGTAGTAATTTCTGCTGCAGTCGAAGGGTTCTGGTCAAAAGCATTTGTACCATTAGAAAGAAAACCGCCTAGTGATGTCCAGTTATCACTAGTGGCATATATTCTTTCATAACTTGTAGGACATTGTGCATTTGAGCTTATATATTGAAGGCTAAATACTAAAAGTAAAGACAATTGAAGGCCTGTTACTTTTGAAAAAAAGTAATTAGAAATCGTTTTCATGATTTTTTAATTTTTAATTAAATAGTGTTTTCTGAATTTAGATTTCTGTGAAGGCTTCTAAAAAAATTAGATAAAAGGGCATCTTCAGATAATTTAACAAAATCATCTGTTTCATTTTTTTGAAAAGAATTTTTTTCAAATGTTACGTTTTGTGCATTTACGTAACTTAAGTTTGCTGTTAATAAGGACAAGAATAAAAGTCCCCATTTTGCAACAACGTAATAGTGTACTTTAACTTCCATACGCTAAAATGTTTAATTGTTTGAATAATAATCATTTGTACGAGAAATTATGGTTAAGTTTCTAAATAAAGATTTGGGCTTACTTTATTTAAAGATTTTACAACTTTTAATCAAACATTAATGTGGTAATAGCGTTTTTTCGTAGGAATAAAATTAATAATAAATATTTAACAGCAACTACTCATGACTGTTTTTTTTGTTAAAAAAACATTAAATTTTGTTAAATAGTTAAATTATATTAAACATTTT
Organism: Flavobacterium chuncheonense; assembly: GCF_042686145.1. Classification (NCBI taxonomy): domain Bacteria; kingdom Pseudomonadati; phylum Bacteroidota; class Flavobacteriia; order Flavobacteriales; family Flavobacteriaceae; genus Flavobacterium; species Flavobacterium chuncheonense. Next base: position 117,413 of record NZ_JBHUPC010000006.1, read on the forward strand.
AAGTTTTGTTTATTATAAAACATCAATAAAAGTTATGGTATTAAATTATAAAAAAAATAGTGATATAATGCGTATATTTGCTATCCTTAAAAATTGAAAAATGGGAATGAATAAAAATACAGTCTTAGCTTGGGCTACGTTTATAATGATTTTGATGGGACTTTTGTTAATAGGATTAGCAGTTTTTCAGTATCAAAATGTGGCAGGTTGGGGATTTGGTGCTGTAGGAATTGGTTTTTTTGCAATTGCATGGGTTTTCAATGCCTTAAAAGGAAGAGTATAAAGTTTAAAATTTAAATACAATAGAATGTCAGACGATAAGAAAGTAATTTTTTCTATGTCACGAGTAAATAAAATTTACTCAAGTACAAATAAACAAGTATTAAAAGATATCTATTTGAGTTTCTTTTATGGAGCTAAAATTGGTATTCTAGGTTTAAATGGGTCTGGTAAATCATCTTTATTAAAGATTATAGCTGGATTGGATAAAAACTATCAAGGAGATGTAGTTTTTGCACCAGGCTATACAGTTGGATATTTAGAACAAGAACCACAACTTGATGAAAATAAAACGGTAATTGAAATTGTACGTGAAGGTGCTGCTGAAATTTATGCTTTGCTGGATGAATTTAATAAAATAAATGACAGTTTTGGTTTGCCTGAAGTGTATGAAGATGCAGATAAAATGCAAAAGTTGATGGATCGCCAAGCAGAATTACAAGATAAAATTGATGCTGCAGGAGCTTGGGAAATTGACAATAAATTAGAAGTTGCGATGGATGCACTTCGTACTCCTGAGGCAGATACACCTATCAAGGTGCTTTCTGGAGGAGAGAAAAGACGTGTAGCACTTTGTCGTCTTTTATTACAGCAACCAGATGTGTTATTATTAGATGAGCCTACCAACCACTTGGATGCAGAATCTGTACTTTGGTTAGAGCAACACTTACAGCAATATGCAGGAACTGTAATTGCAGTAACGCACGACCGTTATTTCTTGGATAATGTTGCAGGATGGATTTTAGAATTGGATAGAGGAGAAGGTATTCCATGGAAAGGAAATTATTCTTCGTGGCTGGATCAAAAATCGAAACGTATGGAGCAAGAAGAAAAAGTTGCTTCAAAACGTAGAAAAACTTTAGAACGTGAGTTAGATTGGGTTCGTCAAGGAGCTAAAGGTCGTCAAACGAAACAAAAAGCACGTTTACAAAACTATGATCGTTTATTAAATGAAGATCAAAAGCAATTAGAAGAAAAATTAGAAATTTATATTCCAAATGGACCTCGTTTGGGGACCAATGTAATTGAAGCTAAAAACGTATCAAAGGCATTTGGTGATAAGTTATTATATGATGATTTGAATTTTACTTTGCCACAAGCAGGTATTGTTGGGATTATTGGTCCCAATGGTGCTGGTAAATCAACTATTTTCAGAATGATAATGGGAGAAGAGCAACCAGACGGAGGTACTTTTTCAATAGGTGATACGGTTAAAATTGCTTATGTTGATCAATCTCATGCCGATATCGATTCTGAAAAATCAATTTATGAAAATTTCTGTGATGGTCAAGAATTAATGATGATGGGAGGTCGCCAAGTTAACTCGCGCGCCTATCTTTCTCGTTTTAACTTTGGAGGTAGCGATCAGAATAAAAAAGTAGCGACATTATCGGGTGGAGAACGAAACCGTTTACACTTAGCAATGACCTTAAAAGAAGAAGGAAACGTGTTGCTTCTAGATGAGCCAACGAATGACTTGGATATTAATACTCTACGTGCACTTGAAGAAGGTTTAGAAAACTTTGCAGGTTGTGCTGTGATTATTTCACACGACAGATGGTTCTTGGATCGTGTTTGTACTCACATTCTTGCCTTTGAAGGTGATTCTCAAGTGTATTGCTTCGAGGGAAGTTTCTCAGAGTATGAAGAAAACAAGAAAAAACGTTTAGGTAAAGAAGTTACACCGACACGAATTAAATATAAAAAATTAATACGATAATTACTTTTATTGTGAAAAATCCTGATTTTTAATCAGGATTTTTTTATATTTATTCATTACTAAGACTTTATGAAACAAAAGCCATTGTTTTTTTTATTGCTCTGTCTCGTTCTTTGTAATTTGGGTATGGCCCAAGATTACAAGATTGAGGTAAAAGAGTTATTAAAACAATCGGGGAATTACTTTTTAGAACTCAAAAACGACAAGTCTCTTGAATACGCCAATTCTGCACTTCAACTCAGTATTCAAAATGATGATAATGAATATGCAGCCAAAGCTTATAATTTAATTGGTTTAAATTTTAATGAATATTCAGATGTGCAAAAGGCAATTGAATATTACGAAAAGGGGATTGAATATGCGGAGAGAACTTCAAATGACACTATAAAAGCTTGGATTTATAATAACCTTGGAAATGCTTATGCCTATAGCGCAGTAGATGTTGCTAAAGGTATTGAGTACTATGAAAAGGGTCTTTATCATTCGGAAAAGTTTGAGGATGAAGGCGAAATCATGTACAGTAAGCTTAACATGATAGAACCTTATTTTAACACTGGTTTCTATGAAAAGGGAAGGCAATATTTGAATGAAGTAAAGGAAGTAGTTGAAAATGGTGAATATTTGGAATCAAAAATTACCTTTTCTATTTTAAATGCACTTTATTATGAACATTTTAAAGACTTTAAAAAGGCTGAAAGTTATTATTTGAAAGCTGTATCCTTTTGCCAACAAAACGATATCGATTATTTGTTGACAAATGTTGAGAATGTATACGGTAGTGTTTCTAAATTTTATTTTGATAGAAAAAATTATGAGAAAGCGTATTTGTTTTTGAGAAGACAGGACTCTATAAAAGATAAAATTTATAATGAAGAGCGTATTAATGCAGTAAAATTGGTAGGTAATGATATTGAAGAACAGGAATCCAAAAGAAAAATTGAAAGAATTGAATCGGAACGTTTAATCCAAGAACAACAAATTAAAAACAACAAGATTGTTTTAATTCTTCTAGTTGCGATGTTTACTATTTTGACTTTGTTTGCATTTACACTTTATAAAAATAATTTGGAGAGGAGAAGTACCAACATGGAGCTTGTAAACACAAATAACGCTTTAGTGTTTGCAAAGGAAAAAGCGGAGAAGGCTTTAAGTGTAAAATCGCAATTTATTTCCACCATTAGTCATGAGTTGCGTACTCCTCTATATGGTGTTATAGGTACAACAGATATTATAGAGGAAGAACATGCTGAATTGGAAAATAGTCCGCATTTAAAGGCGTTAAAATTTTCAGCTAATTATTTACTTTCATTGGTTAATGATATTCTGATTGTTTATAAAATTGAAGAACAAAAGGTAGTTTTGGAAAGTAATTTGTTTCATTTAAAAGATAAATTAGAAACCATTCGCGACTCATTGGAAACCATTTGTAGAAAGAATAATAATAAAATAGTTGTTGAAGTAGCACCAGATGTTCCGGAGTATTTAATTGGTGATAATATTCGATTATCACAGATTATTATTAACTTATTGAGTAATTCGTTGAAGTTTACCAATAATGGAAAAGTATCCATTTCTGTTTCAAATGTTTCAAACGAAGGAGATATGCACAAATTGAAATTTGTTGTTGCCGATACAGGAATTGGAATTCCAAAAAACAGTTTGGATACGGTATTTGAAAAGTTTGTACAGCTTGAACGTAAAGAGGATGATTATCAAGGAACAGGATTAGGACTTACAATTGTAAAAAAATTAGTGGATATTTTTGGAGGTCAAATACTATTGGAAAGTGAAGAGCATGTAGGGACAACTATTACCATCACGTTACCATTTCAATCGGGAGATAATTCTAAGGATCAGTTTTTAAAAAACATTGAAGTCGATTTATCGCTTTCTGTTCCGTATAAAATTTTAGTTGTCGAGGATAATAAAATTAATCAAGCTGTAACTAAAAGGCTTTTAGAAAACCATAATTTTTCATGCGAGATTGTTGATAATGGTTACGCTGCTATTGATTTATTACAAAAAAATAAATTTGACGCTATTTTAATGGATATCAATATGCCATTAATTAATGGATTTGATACTTCGAAAATTATCCGTGAAAAAGGATATACTTTACCAATTATAGCAGTAACAGCGTTTGATCGCCAAGAAATAGAAGAAAAGGCTAAACAAGCTCAAATTAATGAAATCATTGTAAAGCCTTTTGATTCTTCAAAATTATTTGAGGTAATTCGAAGTTTATTAAAAACGAGTTAATACCAACGTTTCTTATTTTTTTTTGAATTATCCGATTTTCTAGAATTACTATTCTTTTGATCGGTTTTCTTTTTATTTCTCAAATCAGGTTTTGCATCTGGATTTACCACTTCATCTTTCCAAGGGAAAGGATGATCAGCTACAACTTTGATTTTCATTCGTATTAGTTTTTCAATATCTTGCCAATACGTTTTTTCATCTTTTCCGCAGAACGAAATTGCTAATCCTGCATTTCCAGCTCTACCAGTACGACCGATTCGGTGAACATAAGTTTCAGGAATATTCGGCAAATCAAAATTAATTACATAAGGTAAGTTTTCAATATCAATACCACGGGCAGCAATATCGGTTGCAACTAAAACAGAAACTTCTTGGTTTTTAAAACCTTCAAGTACTCTTTGTCTTGCCGATTGTGATTTGTCACCGTGAATGGCAGCTGCTTCAACACCTTGTTTTTTTAGGGCTTTTACCACATTATCCGCTCCATGTTTCGTTCGAGTAAATACAAGTAGGTTTTTCAAACCGTCGTTGCGAATCAAATGGTATAAAAGCTTTCTTTTATCGGATTTGTCTACCATGTATACTTTTTGGCTAACCAATTCCGCAGTGCTAGAAATAGGCGCTACCGAAACGTATTTTGGACGCGTTAAAAAAGTATCGGCTAATTCTCTGATTGCAACTGGCATGGTTGCAGAAAAAAGTAATGTTTGACGATTTTCAGGCGTTAATTTGATAATTTTTTTTACATCATTAATAAAACCCATATCAAGCATTTGATCGGCTTCATCTAAAACCAAATGATGCATATGGTTCAAGTCGATAAAACCTTGTTTGTATAAATCAAGTAAGCGACCTGGTGTAGCCACTAAAACATCAATTCCTTTTTTTAATTGATCTACTTGTGGTACTTGATTAACACCTCCAAAAATCACAAGGGTTTTAATATTGGTATACTTTCCGTAAGTATCAAAACTTTCAGCAATTTGTATGGCTAATTCTCTAGTAGGTGTCACTACCAAAGTACGAATGCGTTTTACTTTAGATTTAGAGCCAACAATTTTGTGAATCAAATTAATAATAGGAATCGCAAATGCTGCAGTTTTTCCTGTCCCTGTTTGTGCACAAGCAACTAAATCTTGTCCGGCTAATACCTCTGGGATGGCTTGTTCTTGAATAGGAGTAGGGTTTTCATAACCTTCTTCTTTTAAAGCTTCTTGGATATTACTAATTAAATGGAGTTCTTTGAATGTCATGATTAAAGTTTCAGAAGGTTATTTTCTATGCAAAGTTACGCTATTTTACTTTTCATAAAATCAGTTATTAAATACGCAATAAGCTTACCGGTTAAATGGCTATTATTAGTGTGGTCTAAATCGGGAGCTCCCTCACAAATGTGTAAGTAACTAGCATTTTTATGCTTTCCGAAATAATGAATGAATTGACGCGCTTGTTGAACGCTAAAGCCAGTAAAGGTCATAGCACTTGAATAAATACCTGGAATTGCATCTAGATCAAGTTCAATACCAAAACTATCATTTTTTATAAATTGTAATGTTGTTTCCAATTCTTGATTGAAAGTCTTTTCAGCACGTACTTCAATTTCTTCATAGGTATTAAAAGAAACACGACTGCTTAAATCTTTCATGTTCTGCAATACGGCTTTAGAAGTATAGCTTTCGTGTAACCCAAAAATAAAATATTTTTTTAAGAAGCCGTCTTCAAATGCATAGCTAAATCCGTTTCCTGAATGTCTGCCTTCAAGAATTCTAAAATCGGTATGAGCGTCAAAATTAACGGCATTAACTGGTTTACCTTTTGCTAAGGCTAAGCCTTTAATGTTACCATACGCATTGTTGTGTCCGCCACCTATAATTATTGGAATTTTACCTGCGCTTACAATTTGATGGATAATATGAGAAACTTCTTTGTCAATTTTTTCAACAAGTTTGTAAAGTTCTTTACGATGTTCTTTTTGAGAAGGATCAAGATGTTCTGCGGCTTTCATCTCTTCAGCAACGTCAAGTTCACCTAATATAAGTAAGTTATTGCCTTTGCAGAATTTATTATGTTGAATATTGACCAAACTTTTAATAGCACTTTGATAGGCAGATGCAGTTCCTTTTCGTCCCATATTAGCTCTTACGCCAATATCTTCAGGAATGCCCAAAAGCACAAATTTTGCATCACATTTTTTTAAAAAATCGAGGCTATTTTCCTCATTTGGAACCGTTAAAACCTTCTCTCCAAACTTTATTTCACCACTTCTATGGTTGGTTATTTTGGCCAACTCATTGATAGTTAAAAAATTAATATTATCCATTGTAAAAAAATTCGCTTTCCAAAAATACTATTTTAAAATTAGTTTCGTTTATAATTGCACAATTGTTTTAAAATTGTAGATTTGTTATAGTTATAAATTTTTAAACCTACTTAAATTAATGGAAAACACAGAAAACAAACAGAACAGTTCAGGATTAAAAGCAACGGTAGTTGTATTAGCGCTTTTATTATTAGGAAGTATTGGTTATATTTTGAAGATAACTGCTGATAATAAAAAAGAAGTTACTGAGTTAACCACAGAGAGACAAAACTTAGAAAGTGATTTAGAAGCTAGAATTGCTGAATTGGAAGTTATGTCTGGAGAAAACACAGCTTTAAAAAGTGATATTGATGCTCAAAAAGCAGAAATGGAGAAACTTTTAGAAGAATTAAAAAAATCTAAAGGAGATGCTGCTGCAATGGCTCGTTATAAAAATCAATATTTCAAGTTAAAACGCGAAATGGATAATTTAGTTGCTGAAAATAAATTATTAAAAGAGCAAAATATTGCTTTAACTTCTAGTTTAGATAGCACTAATGTTGCATTAAATGAATCAAGAATGTTTACGGATACATTATTAGTTCAAAATGATAATTTGACAAGAACAGTTGCTAAAGGTTCTAAATTAGCAGTATTAAATTTAAATGTTTTAGCAGTTAAAGAAAGAAGTTCTGGAAGACAAATAGAAACGGATAAAGCAAGTAGAGCTGATAAATTAAAAATTAGTTTCGTTATTGCTGAAAATCAAATTGCAAAATCAGGTGATAGAATGTATTATGTTCAAATCATCGATAGTAAAAACAATATTCTAGGTGATAAGCAGACTGTTGATATGGGAATGATAAATGGAGAAGCAATGACATTAACATATAGTTTTATCACAACTGTTAAATACGAAAATAAAACAGTTCAAGTGAATGAAGAAGTTCCAGGTGAAAATTTTGAAGCTGGTACTTATTTTGTTAATGTATTTAACGAAAAAGGTGAGAATGTTTCACAAACAAGCTTTAACTTAAGATAATAGTTTCCCCAAAGGCTATTACTTAATTAAAATAAAAAAAGGCGATTCTTAAGAATCGCCTTTTTTTATTTATTTAAACTCAGAACCGTTAATGACAACTTTGTCAATTAAATTTGATCCAAATTCATAAGGTAGTTGGTAATACGAAACAATGGGTTTTGTGATAATGAAGTTGGCCTTTTTTCCTCTTGTAATACTTCCTACTTCATTTGATACTCCCATTGCATATGCACCGTTTACAGTTGCTGCATTAATAGCTTCCTCTGGGGTCATTTTCATTTTGATACATGCAGTTGCAACTACAAAGTTCATATTTCCGGAAGGTGTAGTACCTGGATTATAATCTGTTGCTAAAGCTAGTGGAAGTCCAGCAGATATCATTTTACGGGCAGGCGTATAAGGAATACTAATGAAATAGGAACAACTTGGTAAAGCTACGGGCATTGTATCTGAATTTTTCAAAACTTCGATATCTTCATCGGTAACTATTTCTAAGTGATCAACAGAAATTGCCCCATTTTGTACACAAGCTTTAATACCTTCAATTGCTGTAAATTGGTTTACGTGAATTTTTGGTGTTAAACCATACTTTTTACCAGCCTCCATAATTTTTATAGTTTCCTCAACTGAAAAGTATCCTGTTTCTAAAAAAGCATCAATATAATCGGCTAAATTTTCTTTTGCTATTTGCGGTAACATTTCGTTAATAATAACCTCAATATAATCGGCATGATTTTCTTTAAACTCAGTAGGGAAGGCGTGTGCTCCCAAAAATGTAGCTTTAATCGGAATGTTGTAATTTTCTTTTAAACGTTTGATAACGCGAAGCATTTTTAATTCGCCTTCAACGGTTAAACCGTAACCTGATTTTATTTCAACAGCACCAGTTCCTTGTTTGATTACTTCCTCTAAACGTTGTTTTGACTGCTCGTAAATTTCATCTTCAGCGGTCTCGTTTAATTTTTTTGCAGAATTTAAAATCCCACCACCTCTATTGGCAATTTCTTCATAGGACAAACCATTGATACGGTCTACAAACTCTTGTACACGGTTACCAGCATACACAATATGGGTATGACTATCAACCCAAGTTGGTAAAACAACTTTTCCCGTTAAATCAATTGTTTCACAATTTAGTTTTGGACAAGATTCCATTGAACCATATTCCTCAATTATTCCATTGTTAATTAATAAAAAAGCATTGTCAATTTTTGGCAATATAGCCATATCAATTCCTGATACTTTTTCAATTAATGTTTCACGGACTTGTAGTAATTCTTTTATGTTTGTATAGAGTGTTTGCATTGAAAATAAATTTCTGTAAAAATAAGCCCGAATTTTAAAAACTCCTATCTTTATAATAAAAATTAGATGTTTTGAGAAAGATTAATTACAAAAAGGGGAGAAAGGTGCAATCGGCACCATTAGAATATAATGGTGTTTTTACTGAGAAACCAACAGAAATGCAACTTTTTGTTTACGATGAAGATGACGTTGTTGAATGTCAGAATATCAATGTAGAGGAGTTTGTTAAAAACAGAGATGTTTCAAAAAATAATTGGCTCAATTTACACGGTTTGACCAATATTGAATGGATAAAATCTTTATCGGAACATTTACAATTAAATAGTTTAATTGTCTCAGATATTTTAAATATAACTAGAGGAACACGACTAGATGAACTTGATGATTCCCTTTTTTTTAGTATCAAATCAATTTTACCTACAATTGGTTCTAACGATATCAGTATTGAACAAATAAGTTTTTTAATCCAAGACGGATTAATTATTTCGTTTCAAGAAAAGCGAGGAGATTTTTTCACGCACATTAGAGAGCGTTTGCGTACCAATACAGGAATTGTTAGAAAAAGAAAAGTAGATTATTTGCTGTATTTACACTTAGATGCTGTAATTGAAAATTTTTATATCACCATCGAAAACAAAGAAATTGAAATTGAAAAATTGTTATTAATTTCTAAGACATCTGCTGATCCTATAATTGTTGTAGAGATTGAAAAATTAAAGGAAGTTTTTCATTTTTTAAAACGTTCCTTGACACCATTAAAAGATGCGCTTTTTACTATTAAGACTATTAAAGAAGACGATGAATTTAATAGTATTGAACAATCCAATTTTGTGTTTTTTAGTCGCTTGCATCAAAAGACAATTGAACTTTTAGATCAAATAGAATATGATATGACTTCACTAGATAGTGCCAGTAACTTTTTCTATACAGCACAAAATCATAAAATGAATGAAGTAATGAAGACTTTAACTGTAATATCATCAGTTTTTTTACCATTAACCTTTATTGCGGGTATATATGGTATGAATTTTAAACACATGCCAGAATTGGAATATCAATACGGTTATTATACCATTCTAGGTGTAATGCTACTTATAGTTGTTCTTATGATTTATTATTTTAAAAAGAAAAAGTGGTTTTGATTATATCATATCTTCTGGGTTTACCCATAAATCAAAATCTTCTGACTTAACATAGCCTAAACGAATGGCTTCTTCTTTTAAGGTTGTTCCATTTTTATGAGCGGTTTGTGCAATTTCTGCAGCTTTATAATAACCAATTTTTGTATTGAGTGCCGTTACGAGCATCAACGAATTGTGCACTAATTCTTTTATCCTTTTTTCATTTGGTTGAATGCCTTTTACACAATGTTCGTTAAATGAGTTACAAGCATCTCCTAATAGTCGCGCTGATTCAAGGAAATTTGCAATGATTAATGGTTTAAAAACATTTAATTCATAATGTCCTTGTGTAGCGCCAATTGTTATAGCAACATCATTTCCCATTACTTGTGCACAGACCATAGTTAATGCTTCACATTGCGTAGGATTTACTTTTCCCGGCATAATAGAAGATCCCGGTTCATTTTCGGGTAATAATAATTCTCCAATTCCAGAACGTGGACCTGAGGCCATCATTCTAATATCGTTTGCTATTTTATTTAAGGAAATGGCTAATTGTTTTAAAGCTGCATGACTTTCAACTAAGGCATTATGTGCTGATAAAGCTTCAAATTTATTTTCAGCTGTTTTGAAAGGTAAGCCCGTGAATTTCGAAATGTATTGAGCTACTTTGACATCATAATCTTTTGGTGCATTTAGGCCTGTTCCAACAGCCGTTCCACCAAGTGCAATTTCAGAAAGATTAACTAAAGATGTATTAAGAGTATGCAACCCTTTTTCAATTAAAGTTGCATAACCTGAAAATTCTTGGCCAAGCGTTAGGGGAGTGGCATCCATTAAATGGGTGCGTCCAATTTTTATAATGGGATTAAACTTGGCGGCTTTCTTGTTAAAGTTTTCGAGTAATTGCTCAAGTGCAGGAATGGTATTTTTAACGAGTACTGTGTAAGCAGCAATATGCATTGCAGTTGGGAAAGTATCATTTGATGATTGCGATTTGTTGACATCATCATTTGCTTTAAGAATCGATTCATCTTGACCTATTTTTCTCTCAGATAAGATTTGTGCTCTATTTGCAATTACTTCGTTTACATTCATGTTGGATTGTGTACCCGATCCGGTTTGCCAAATAACCAAAGGGAACTGAGAATTCAATTTTTTATCTAAAATTTCATTGCAAACAGTTTCAATTAAATCTCTTTTATCGGAGGACAATACACCCAAATCACAATTTGCATGTGCGGCTGCTTTTTTTAAAATGGCAAAAGCTTCAATAACGTCAAAGGGCATGGAGGCTTCATGACCAATTTTGAAATTACTTCGTGATCTTTCCGTTTGAGCTCCCCATAATTTATCTATTGGAACTTTAACTTCACCTAGTGTGTCTTTTTCAATTCTATAGTCCATTTTAAAAGCAATTAGATTAGACTCTAATTTACTGCAAATAGAATGGATTGTTAAATTTATTGTGTTATAATATTGCTAAAAATAAATAATACAATTATCTTTGACGTGAATTCATTAAATTCCGGAAAACATGTTTGAATTTCAACAGTATTTAGGTTTTTTACTTTTCTTAACCATTTTAACGATTGGTTTTTGGTTAATGATTTTCTTAGCTTCATTTGTACCGTATTGGTTAGGTGGTGCTATTTCTGAATTAATCAAAGAGAAAAGAAATAAAAACAAAGAAGCAAAAGGGAAATAATTTTTTCTTTTTCAAATAAAAAAGGGCTGCAATTGCAGCCCTTTTTTTATCTTATCCCATAAAATCACCATCTCCACCTTCATAATTATTTCTTTGTTCTCTATCATTTTTCTTTTTATTGAAACGATACGTAAATGAAAGCGTTAATTGGCGCTGTCTCCATTGAAATTCTGAGTACGAATCTGAAACTCCTAGGATGTACGTTTCATTTCTACGTTTACGAGAGTTTAATAGGTCACTTACATTAAATGCAATAGTTCCTTTATCTTTTAATACGTCTTTACTAAATGCTAAGTTTATAGAAGTTATAGATAAACGTTTGCCTTGTGCAGTTGATTGTGGAGCATTATAGGTTGCGTTTGTTTGCCAATCAATGTTATATGGTAAAGTAATTTTTGATGACAAACGGGTAAACCAAGTTGTAGCTACATTATCAAAATTTTGAAACTTTGTTTCACCTTCAAAATTAACGTATGAATAATCCCCCTGTGTTTCATTTCTGAATAAATTGAAGTTAGAATTCAATCTCCACCATTTAAATGGGCTGTAGTTAATATTAAATTCAAATCCCGCTCTGTATTCTTTTGCTAAATTAATTGGAGTTGATTCAATTACTGGTATTCCCTCTACAAAGTTACCCGATTCACGTCTGATAAATTGAAAAGAATCATCTGTTAAATTAATATAAGCGGAAGTATTAAATGTTAACTTGTTCCATTTTTTCAAATATCCCAAGTCAATAGCATTGGTATACGAAGGATTCAAGTCTGGATTTCCTCTAAATATGTTAATGTTACTTGAATAGGTTGAAAATGGATTTAAGAAAAAACCGCGAGGACGATTGATTCTTTTACTATAACTTAAACTTAAACTGCTGCTTTCTGAAAACTCATAGTTAAATGTCGCAGTAGGGAAGAAGTTGTTATATTTTTTGGTATTGTAATCGTTTGAGGTAATCGAGTTAACATCAATGTCACTATCTTCAAAACGTAATCCTAAGAAATATGAGAATTTGTTGATTTTGTTTCCATATTGCATATAGAATGCATTTACATTTTCGTTGTATTCTAATAAATTCGAATAGTAATCATTTCTTATCCAAAATCCATTATTCAAAGAATCAATAACAAAGTTTGTTAGGTTTTTTTGAAAACTTCCTCTATACCCAGCTTCAAAACGACCATTTTTGCCTAAAGGTAAAACGTAATCAACTTGAAATAAACTTCTATTTTGGGTTTCGTTATTCGTAGTTCTCTCTGAAAACAATGATGTTATGTCTTCTAGTTTTTGATCGTTAATTGTAGCATAATCATTTTCTCTATTGTCAGAAAAAGCCATGTCTACTGTTAGTTTATGATCTTCTTTTTTGAAGTTTTTAGTAAAATTAGTTGAATATTCAATTGAGAAATCATCTCCTCTTTGATCGTTAAAACGGTTTCTAGTAAAAAGATAATTTCTTGATGCATCGTAGTTATAGAAAAACACATTGTCTGGATTTTCTGTGATGCTGTTCCTGAATGTTAAGGCGTTTGTCCAAGATAATGTTTTGGTTAAATATAGTTCAGCACCAAAATTAGCATTATAACCATCATTCAGACGTTCGTTGTTTCTTCTTTCATCAATATATCCTGTAGTTTCATTATTGTCATTTAAATAACGAGTATCATTTGTAGAGTTTCCTAATGAAGTTCTGTAATTATACCCAACGTTTGAGAAAAGATTAAATTTCTCACTTCTGTAATTTACACTAGAGCTAACTCCATAAGATTCTGGATCTCCAGCAGAAACAATAAAAGAACCATTTAAGCCTAAGCCCTTTCCTTTTCGAAGTACAATATTAATAATTCCACCTCCACCTTCAGCATCATAACGTGCTGACGGATTGGTTATAACTTCTACTTTTTCTACTGAGTCTGCAGGTAATAATTTTAAGGCATCTGCAATGTTGATTCCTGCCAAACCTGATGGTTTCCCGTCAATAAGAATTTTTACATTCTCATTACCTCTTAAGGCTACTGTTCCTTCAGGGTCAACAGTTACAGAAGGTACGTTATCAAGTACATCACTTATAGTACCTCCTTTAACCATCATGTCTTTACCAACGTTGTAAACACGTTTGTCAAGTTTTATTTCGACAGTAGATTTTTCCGCGATTAATTCTATTCCTTCAAGTTGTGCGATATCTGCTTCAAGATAAACTTTTCCAAAATTTTTATCAGCAGAAAAAGTTTGATTCTTTAATTCTAGAGTTTTGAATGAAATAAATTCAAAGCGTACATTATAGATTCCTGCTTTTACTTCAAAATTAAAATTACCATCAAAATCAGTTACCCCTCCTGTTAATTGTTCTGGTTCGTTTACATCTTGGAATACAACTGTTGCGTATTCTAAAGGTAAATCAGTTCCTTTTTCAAGAATAGTACCCGTAATGGATATTTTTTTTGAGTTAGGCTTGTATTGAGCAAAAGTAGCAAAAGATAAAACCAGTAAAAGGGTAGTTGTTAATTTTGTAAGATAATTCATTAGGTTGTATTTTTTTTTAGTCTTTTGTAAGACGGCAAAAATAACCTTTGGTTTAACCCTTAAATCACAAATCTTTGTTAAAATCCTAAAGGATTTCGTTAATCTTTTCCTTTGGACGAGCTATAACTGCTTTATTTCCATTCACAACTATTGGTCTTTCAATTAGTTTTGGATTATCAAGCATTGCGTCTATAATTTGTTCTGCACTTAAGTCTTTTCCTTTATAGTTTTCAATCCAAATTTTTTCTTTTGTACGAACTAATTCAATAGGTTCGATATTTAGTTTTTGAATGACGTCAATTAATTCTGTTTTACTAAAAGGCTCATCAAGATATTTTCTTACTTCAAAATTTTGATTTAAAATTTCTAATTCACAAACGCCATCTCTTGATTTTGAACATCTTGGATTGTGGTATATTGTTATCATGTTTTTTTATTTTTTGCAAAGTAATAAAAATAGTATTTTAGACGAAAGATTTTAAATATTTAATAGCTCTTAAAATACTTATAAAGACATGTATATTGAACAATTATTGCGTAATTCTTATAAAAAATTCAATTTAGGATCCTATATTCCAATACCGGCTTTATTCATTGTAATGATGTTGTGGAATTATTTTGCTTCTATGGACATTGATACAAATGAAGTAATTCAACAAAGTATAAAAATGCTAGGTGTTAATGGAACCTTTTTAATGTTAATTGGTCCTTTGGCATTTGGATGTCTTGTGGTGTTATTTTGGGCAAAATATATCCAAAGGCAATCTATAACTAGTTTAACAACCTCCCGTCCTACAATTGATTGGAAAAGAATTTTGTTTTCATTTATATTGTGGGGAGGCATTACCGTTTTATTAACTTTAATTGCTTATTATACCAGTCCTGAGAATTTTGTTTGGAATTTTAAACCATTAAAATTCATTATTTTTTGTGTATTGGCCATAATACTTATACCAATGCAGACTAGTTTTGAAGAGTACCTCTTTAGAGCACATATGATGCAAGGTCTTGGTTTAGCTACGCATTCACGTGTTATTCCTTTAATCGTTACTTCAATACTTTTTGGAATAATGCACATCGCAAACCCAGAAGTTGATAAAATTGGCTATATCATTATGATTTATTATATAGGAACAGGTTTCTTTTTGGGTATTTTAACTTTAATGGATGATGGATTGGAATTAGCCTTAGGGTTTCATGCAGCAAATAATTTAGTTGGTGCTTTGCTAGTAACAGCAGATTGGACTGCTTTTCAAACCCATTCTATTTTTAAAGATATATCGGATCCAACTGCAGGATTTGATATTTTAGTTCCTGTTTTTGTTATGTACCCTTTATTGTTGTTCGTTTTTGCTAAAAAATACAAATGGAACAATTGGAAAGGGAGACTATGCAATGGTTTATTACCTATTGAAAACGAAAGTAATGAAAAATCATTAGATGATGTCTATTAATATTCATGAACAGTTCAAACTGAATAATCTTGGTTATTCTAAAGAGGATTTAATAAAGAAAGCAATATTTTTTATTGAAAATGGATTAGATTATGAAAAACATCTTGGACAGTTTTTAATGGACTGGTTGGATGATAGAAGTTTTGTTTCCGTTCAAACCTCTGGAACTACTGGTACGCCAAAGTTAATATATGTTGAAAAAAAGGCTATGGAAGCTTCAGCATTAGCTACGGGTATTTTTTTTAATTTAAAACCTGGAGATAAAAGTTTGTTGTGTATGTCGGCACAATATATTGCGGGAAAAATGATGTTGGTTAGAGCTTTGGTTCTAGGTCTTGAATTAGATGTAATAGCTCCAAGTGCTACACCATTAGCTGCAAATAGTAATTATTATGATTTTGTTGCTATGGTTCCTATGCAAGTAGCGTCAAGCATGGAAGATTTATACCGAGTTAAAACAATAATCATTGGAGGGGCAAAACTGGATTCAAAATTAAGTTTACAATTGCAAAGTTTAGGAATAAAAGCATATGAAACTTACGGTATGACTGAAACTGTTTCCCATATTGCCGTTAAGCGAATACAAGATGATTTTTTTAAAGTTTTACCAGATGTAACTATTAAAACAGATGTTAGGAATTGTTTGATAATTGATGCGCCTAAAATTTCAAAAGAAGCCATAGTTACAAATGATATTGTTGAAATTATTTCAGACAACGCTTTTAAATGGCTAGGACGCTTTGACAACGTAATAAACAGTGGAGGAGTTAAACTGTTTCCAGAGCAGATAGAGAATAAATTACAAAGTAAAATAGAAAACCGCTACTTTATAAGCGGAATGAAAGACGAAAGGCTTGGCCAAAAAGTAATTTTAGTAATAGAATCTAATTCTGAATTTAAAGTTCACGATTCTGTTTTTGAAAAATTAGAACGATTTGAAATTCCAAAAGCTATTTTTTTTACAGAAAAGTTTGAGGAAACTGCTACAAACAAAATAAACCGAAAAGCAACTCTTTTAAAAATAGGGGTCGTGTAAAAATATTTTTAACTTTAATTGAACTAATCTTAAAAAATATTCATTGTAATTATATAGTATTTCTCTTTTAAGACAAAAAAATCAGATGTTCAACTATTTTTATACAACCCCTTTAATATTACTTTTCAAGTTTTAAATTATAATCTACAGAATGCTTTCCACTTCCGAAGAATAAGAAGAATACACATAAAACCAATGCTATTGATGCTTGAATAAAATTATGAGTATTAAAATCTCCTATGAAGTTAATTAAGAAAGCACATAAAACAATTGGTAACTGAGCCCAAATCGACCATCTTGTAAGGAAGCCAAATACAATCATTACACCTCCTACCATATGAGCCATTGCAACATAGTGGATTAATAACATCTCACTACCGAAACCACCCATCGCACTTAAAAGATCGTGTAGGTATTTTTTTTCTGTAATAAAAGAAACTCCTTTAAGAAATAAAAAAATACCAAATCCAATTCTTAATAAATCAATAGGATAACTTGTATGCGCATTAGCCCATTTATTTAGTTCTTTTGTTTTCATCATTGGAACTGATTTTATACCTCTAAGGTATTAAAAATAAATGAGATATCATTTTATTTAACTTAATTTTAAATAAAAAAAGAAGACTTATTCGTCTTCTTTTAAGTGGATGTAAAATTTGTTATCGTAAATTTGATAACTCCCCGATTTTTTAAGTTTCTTCAATTTTATCTTTTGAACACTTGTTGTAGGGTATAAACGAATTTTTTTCTTTCGATATTCAATATCTATCGGCATATTGAAATTCTTGTTTACATTATTCCAAGAATAATAGAAATCATCACCATCAGTTTTATAAACAAATTCTGGAATAGTAGTTGTTCTTAAATATTGATTGAAAATTGGCGTTAAATTCATTCCAGATTCTTTGTTGAAAAAAATTATCACGGTTTGAGTATCAATAATTTGTTTTTTGTAAGTTTCTGAATATTTTAAAATCATTGCCCACCATTTTGTATCATCGTTTATGACATGGCGTAAAGTATTGAGCATTAATGCACCTTTAAAATACATATCACCGCTACCTTCGTTGTTTACACCATAATGTCCTATTACAGGACGATCATTACGTACACTTCTAGCTTGACCGTTAATATACTTCATCGCTTGATCGTATCCTTTTTGGCATTCAATAAAAACTGTTTCGCTATAAGTAGTAAAGCTCTCATGAATCCACATATCGGCAATATCTTTACTTGTTATGCTGTTTCCAAACCATTCGTGTCCTGTTTCATGGATCGTGATATAATCAAAGAACATACCTGCCCCAGTTCCAGATAAATCACTACCTAAATATCCTTTACGGTACTTGTTTCCATATGCAACAGCACTTTGGTGTTCCATTCCTAAATAAGGCGTTTCAACAAGTTTATAACCATCTTCCCAAAATGGATAACGGCCAAATTTTTCTTGAAAACAAGCCATCATGGGTTTAACGTCAGCTTTAAAATGTGCTTTTGCCTTTTCTTCGTTTTCACGTAATACATAATAGTCTAAGTCTAAGTTTTCAATAGCATCATGGATGTGAACGTAATCAGCAATATTAATGGTTATGTCGTAGTTATTGATAGGGTTTTTAACTTCCCAATTCCAAAGTGTATAACCATTGCCTAAATCTTCAGAACCTTTAAACCTTCCGTTGGAAACATTCATTAATCCATTAGGGACTGCAACTTTTATGGAAGCACCGTTATCTGGTTCATCAGTTTGAGAATCTTTCACAGGATACCATAAACTAGCACCTGTACCTTGTACAGCAACCCCTATATGAGGTTTTTTATTAGAATCTTTACTGAATACAAAACCGCCATCCCAAGGGGCATTTTTAGCTACTTTAGGATTTCCAGAATAGTAAAATCTAACTTTTTCTAAATTATTGACAGATAATGTTGTTGGAAATTTGATAAAAACAGCATCAAAATCACGTTTATAAGATAATTTTTGGTTGTCCCAAACAATTGAGTCGATTTGCATATTATCAAACAAATCTAATTGAATTTTTTGCGTTGGATTGATTACTTTAAAAGTAATATCATTGTATCCTACAATACTTCTTTCGTCAGGGTTTATTTTTATATTTAAATCATAGCGTTGCACATCAAAACAGGTTCTTTCAAATCGAAGTCCACCTTGTAATGAGTCTCTTCTTGTAAAATTTTGAGCAGATAATTGTTGCAAACTAAGTGCAAGTACGATTAGTAAAAGTGTTTTTTTCATTCTAATGCATTTGAACTATAAATATAAGTAGTCCAAATGAATTTTTGTTACCAAAAGTATATTTAAAATTCAGCTTCAGCTATTATTGTCATACGTTCTTTGGTTATAGGATGGGTAAAGCGAATCTCTTCCGCATGTAGAAGAAGTCTGTCCGCTTTGGTTCCATATAGGTCATCACCCTTAATAGGACTATTCAATCCTAAAGAATGCGAAGCATGCACGCGCAACTGATGCGTACGACCAGTAATAGGGTAGAAGTGTACGCGTGTTTTATCATCTTCGAAAGAAACAACTTCGTATTGTGTTTGTGCAGGTTTACCATGTTCGTAACAAACCAATTGATTAGGTCGGTTGTCCAAATCTACCCGTAAAGGCAAATCAATTTCACCCTCATTATTGTTTAGAATACCATCTAAAACGGCTACATAGCGTTTTTCTATAGTTCGCTTGATAAATTGTGATTGTAGCGCCACATAAATAGCATCAGATTTAGCGATTAACATTATACCCGATGTGGACATATCAAGACGATGTACTACTAATGGACCGGTAGCTTCTGGATACAAATCTTTTACGCGTTGGTAAACTGAATCTTTTACATTTTTTCCAGGTACTGACAAGAATTCTGCGGGTTTGTTAATGACAGCCAAATACTCATCTTCATAAACAATGGAAATGTTTTTTCCTTCAGCAGGATTTTCTAATAAAGGATTTTCATCCATTTGAATTCCTTCTAACATGTGCGCTAAAATAGGTTCACATTTACTTTTACAAGCCGGATAAAACTGTTTGTGTTTTCGAATTTCAGAATTCGGTGATTGTCCCCACCAAAATTCAGCCAAAGCAATCGGTTTTAAATGGTGCTGAAAGGCATAGTGTAATAATTTTGGAGCCGCACATTCTCCTGCACCAGCAGGTGGGTTAATATCAAAAATTTCACCAACACTTTTTAACTCTTTAAATTGGTTTAAAAAGGAATAACTATCAAAGAGTTGTTTTTGTAAAGCGTTTGATTTTTGTTTACGTAATGCTTTTAATTCTGCAATTTTTGAAGTAAAAGTGAGTAGTTCTTTTTTTGCATTTTCAATTTGATAGTTCCAATACTTAATCATCTTTTTAAGTAGAATACTCTCTTTTTTGCTTTCTTCGGAAAGTTCTGTTTCTAACTGGCTTAAATCAGCTTGAGAGAGAGTAGGAGCGAGAGTGTTACGTTTGGTATCACGAGCAACTTTTAAAGTTTTAATGCGCTCTTTTTGTCTCTGAATATCTACTTGGGCTTCTGTTTCAGTAGTAGCTAACTTGCTTTTAGCAGCAATATAATTAGAATCTTTTTTAAGTTGTTCTATTTCACGATTAATTGCATTTAAAACTTCTTCTTCTTTTTTAAAAAAGCCGTCATGTTGCAACATATCAAAAACAGGAGGTACAAAATAATCGTGATGGTTGCTTTCGGCAAGTTTCCCTGAATATGCCCAAAGATATCCCAATTCTCCATTTTCGTTTTGGCATACCAAAACGCCAAACATTTTTCCAATTACCAAACCTTCTTGATTGGCAACTAATCCAAAATTGTGTTCAAAATCAGCCTCATTTTCAAGGTATGCTTGTAGTTGTTTTGCTGCAAGAATACTCAATTGATGAGGTTCATAATAAAACGGAAAGGTGAAATTTTCGGGTAAAGCTATACCTGAAATATCGTCTTGGAATAGTTGGAATTTATTGGTAATCATGCCGCAAAGATACTTTCAAAAAAGAAAAAATCCATTGGAATTCAATGGATTTTTAAAATGTATTGTAAAAGGAAAAATTAAACTTGAATTACCCCTAAATTAAATGGTTTTTCAATAGGAGCGTGGTTTGCTGCTTCAATACCCATAGAAATCCAAGTTCTGGTATCTAATGGATCAATAATTGCATCAGTCCAAAGGCGAGATGCAGCATAGTAAGGAGATACTTGTGCGTCGTATTTCGCCTTTATTTTATCAAATAGTTGTTGTTCTACTTTTTCATCTACAATTTTTCCTTGTTTCTTTAGCGAAGCTGCTTCAATTTGCATTAATACTTTTGCTGCTTGAGCACCTCCCATTACCGCTAATTCAGCACTTGGCCATGCAAAGATTAAACGAGGATCATAAGCTTTTCCGCACATTGCATAATTACCAGCACCGTATGAGTTACCTACGACAACAGTGAATTTAGGAACAACTGAATTGGAAACAGCATTTACCATTTTGGCACCATCTTTAATGATACCGCCATGTTCTGATTTACTACCAACCATAAACCCTGTTACGTCTTGTAAAAACACCAATGGAATTTTCTTTTGATTACAATTTGCAATAAAACGCGTTGCTTTATCTGCAGAATCAGAATAGATTACCCCACCAAATTGCATTTCACTTGGTTTTGTTTTGGCAGCAGTAGTTTTAACTATCTTACGTTGATTAGCAACAATACCAACAGCCCATCCATCAATACGTGCATAACCCGTAATAATAGTTTGTCCGTAACCAGCTTTATACTCATCAAATTCAGAATTATCAACCAATCGACTGATAATTTCCATCATATCATATTGTTCGTTACGAGCTTTTGGAAGTATTCCATAAATGTCTTTTGGATCTAAAGCCGGTTTTTGAGGTTTTACTCTGTTGTAACCTGCTTTCTCAAAATCACCAATTTTACCCACAACACTTTTAATACGGTCTAAAGCAGCAGCATCGTCTTTAGCTTTAAAATCGGTAACACCTGAAATTTCACAATGTGTAGTTGCACCTCCTAAAGTTTCATTATCTATAGATTCGCCAATTGCAGCTTTTACCAAATAACTTCCGGCAAGGAAAATACTTCCTGTTTTATCAACAATTAAAGCTTCATCACTCATAATTGGTAAATAAGCACCACCCGCAACACAACTTCCCATAACAGCGGCAATTTGGGTGATACCCATGCTGCTCATGATAGCATTGTTTCGGAAAATACGTCCGAAATGTTCTTTATCTGGGAAAATTTCGTCTTGCATTGGCAAGTAAACTCCTGCAGAGTCGACAAGATAGATTATTGGTAATTTATTTTCAATTGCAATTTCTTGAGCACGTAAGTTCTTTTTACCAGTAATAGGGAACCAAGCACCTGCTTTTACTGTAGCATCATTTGCAACAACGATACATTGCTTTCCTTGAATGTATCCAATTTTTACAACAACACCTCCAGAAGGACATCCACCGTGTTCTGCATACATACCATCTCCAACAAATGCTCCAATTTCAATACTGTTTGCTTTATCATCAAGTAGGTAATCAATACGCTCTCTTGCGGTCATTTTTCCTTCAGCATGTAACTTATCGATTCGTTTTTGTCCGCCTCCTAATTTTACCTGTGCTAAACGTGTTTTTAATTCGGAAAGTAAAAGTTTATTGTGATCTTCGTTTTTATTGAAATTTAAGTCCATTATTGAGTTTCATTGTTTGGTTCGCTAAAATACAAAATCGTTATAGATATAAGCAAATAAAAAACGAAGCTAAATGCTTCGTTTTTTATTCTTCTTCTTTTTGTCCCATCATCATCAAATAGGCTTTTAAGAATTTGTCAATTTCGCCATTCATTACAGCATCTACATCACTAGTTTCAGCGCCTGTACGAACATCTTTAACCAATTTGTAAGGTTGCATAACATAATTTCGAATTTGCGATCCCCATTCAATTTTCATTTTACCTGCTTCAATATCGGCACGTTGCGCCATTTGCTTTTTCAATTCAATTTCGTACAACTGCGATTTCAACATCTGTAAAGCTCGTGTACGGTTATCATGTTGCGAACGCGTTTCTGAACATTGAATTTGAATCCCTGTAGGTTTGTGAACCAATTGTACTTTGGTTTCTACCTTATTTACATTTTGTCCTCCAGCACCACTTGAACGAGCCGTAGTAATTTCAATGTCAGCAGGATTGATTTCAATTTCTATGGTGTCATCAACTAGTGGATATACATACACTGATGCAAACGAAGTATGACGCTTGGCATTACTATCAAATGGTGAAATACGTACCAAACGATGTACCCCATTTTCCCCTTTAAGGTAGCCAAAAGCAAAATCACCCTCAAATTCGAGAGTTACGGTTTTAATACCAGCAACATCTCCTTCTTGAAAGTTCAATTCTTTAATTTTATAGCCTTGTTTTTCACCCCACATTAAGTACATACGCATTAACATGGAAGCCCAATCACAACTTTCTGTTCCACCTGCACCTGCCGTAATTTGAAGAACCGCACTCATACTATCTCCTTCATCTGAAAGCATATTACGAAATTCTATATCTTCAATTTGTGCAATGGTTTTAGCATAGAATTCATCGATCTCTGCTTCAGTAACTTCACCCTCTTTAAAAAAGTCAAGCATGATTTGAAGTTCTTCGGCTAACTCGATACCTTTGTTATAATCGTCAACCCATTTTTTCTTGGAACGAATATTTCGCACAATTAATTCCGCTTCTTTTGCGTTATTCCAAAAGTCGGGTGCAAAGGTTTTCTCTTCTTCGTTCGTTATTTCGATAAGTTTTCTATCGATGTCAAAGATACCTCCTTAACGCACCAAGGCGATCAATAATATCTCTGACGTGTTCTGTATTTATCATAAATATTGTAGTTTTACGTCACAAAAATAAGCTATTACTTTCAATTATATGGAAATAAATTTAATAAGCGACACTGTTACCAAACCTACACAAGGCATGCTTGAAGCGATGTTTAAAGCTGAAGTAGGGGATGATGTTTTCAAGCAAGATCCAACGGTTAATAAGTTGGAACGTTTTACTGCTGAAATGTTTGGTAAAGAAGCAGCCTTATTTTTTCCAAGTGGCACTATGGCCAATCAAACCGCTATTAAGATACATACACGACCTGGTGATGAGGTTATCTGTGATAAATGGTCACACATTTTTTTATACGAAGGAGGAGGAGTAGCGGCTAATAGCGGGGTTTCTTGTCATTTAGTTGATGGTAAAAGAGGAAAAATATCTGCTAATCAAGTTAAAAGTGTTATCAATGATCCTGAATTTTATCATGCTCCTATAACGCGATTGGTAAGTTTAGAAAATACAACTAATAAAGGAGGTGGAGCTTGTTATGCAATGGAGGATTTGCAACAAATAAAACAAGTTTGTCAGGATTATAATTTAAAATATCATTTGGATGGTGCACGATTGTGGAATGCATTAGTAGCTAAAAATCAACACCCAAAGGATTTTGGTAATTTGTTTGATACTATTTCTGTTTGTTTATCCAAAGGTCTTGGTGCACCAGTAGGATCTGTATTGGTTGGTTCTGCGGAGGATATGAAAAAAGCAATGCGTATTCGTAAGTTATTTGGAGGTAATATGCGTCAGTCGGGTTATTTAGCCGCAGCAGGATTATATGCGCTGCAAAATAACATTGGGCGTTTATCTCAAGACCATCAAAAAGCAAAAGAATTAGGAGCTGTTATTTCAAAAAAGCAATGGGTGGCAGAAGTAGCTCCGATTGAAACTAATATTGTTATTTTTACGTTGCAACCTTATGTGGACGAAAAACTATTTATAGAAAAACTGAAACAGAAAAATATTTTAATTTCATCAATGGGACAGGGAAAATTGCGCATGGTTACCCATATGGATTATCGTTCCGTTATGCATGATTATGTATTGGAAGTTTTAGAAAAAATGCAATAAAAAAGGGAGAATTTATTCTCCCTTTTTTAATTTAACCAGCATAATTTTGTTCATGCTTTAAAAAAAATATCATAGAACCTTGTATATGGATTCAAAATATAAGCTAGGACTTTAGAATCGCTGTTAAAGTTATTTTAAAAGTTCATACCAGGAATATTTGGCATTCCTTCTTTTGCTACAGCAGCTAATTCTGTTTCGTTGACATTGGTTGCTTTTTCAATTGCTTTATTTAGCACAGTTACCAAGTAATCTTCTAGCATTTCTTTATCTTCTAATAAAGCATCTGCTACAGTGATGTTTTTGATTTTTCTATTGGCTGTTAGCGTTACTTCTAATAATCCGTCTGAACTTTTTTCATCAATTAATACCGTATCCAAACGCTTTTTTGTAGCTTCTACTTTTTCTTGGGTTTCTTTGATTTTCCCCATCATACCCATGATATCTCCAAACATATGTTGTAATTTTTTATATCTGGCAAAAATAGTAAATTAGCTGTTAACTATAAATGTATAATTTCATGAAAAAATCTAACTATTTGGTATTGATTTCTATTATTTTTGCCACTTCATGCAAAGATAAACAAGACAAAATGAAAGATGTAATACAGCCTCCTGTTGCAAAAATAGTTCCACACACTTTAGAAATACATGGTGACACGAGAACGGATAATTATTTTTGGCTTAATGACAGAGAGGATACTGAGGTAATAGATTATTTGAATAAAGAAAATGAATATTACCAAAAGATGACGGCTCATACAAAGACGTTACAAGAAGATTTATTCAAGGAAATGAAAGCAAGAATAAAAGAAGATGATACTTCGGTACCTTACTTTTATAATGGATACTACTATATTACACGTTTTGAAAAAGGAAAAGATTACCCTATTTACGCTCGTAAAAAGGGAAGTTTAGACGCCGCAGAGGAAATAATGTTTGATTGTAATGAAATGGCAGAAGGTCATGCGTATTTCAAATTGAACGGGATTAATGTGAGTGAGGATAATAAATGGATAACTTATGGTGTTGATTTGGTTTCAAGAAGACAATATGTTATACATATAAAGAATCTTGAAACGGGGGAAATTTTAAAAGAAACTATTGAAAATACTACCGGAGGCGCAACCTGGGCAAGTGACAATAAAACTTTCTTTTACACTAAAAAAGACCCTAAAACGTTACGTTCGGATAAAATTTACAGACACGAAATTAACACGGATGTAAATAAAGATGTATTAGTTTTTGATGAAAAAGATGATACTTTCTCCACTTTTGTATATAAAGAAAAATCAAAGAAATATATTGTTATTGGTTCAACTAGTACCTTAACATCAGAGTTTCAGATTTTAGAGGCTAATAATCCTACAGGTCAATTTAGAGTTTTTCAAAAACGTACAAGAGGATTAGAGTATAGTATATCACATTTTGGAGATAGTTTTTATGTAGTTACCAATAAAGATAAGGCGACAAATTTCAAGCTAATGAAAACCCCTGAGTATGCAACTAATATGGAAAATTGGGTTGACCTTATTGGACATAGAGAAGATGTGTTACTGGAAGGAATTGATATTTTCAAAGATTATTTGGTTGTTGAAGAGCGTTCAAATGGTTTAAATAAAATTCAAATTCGCCCATGGAATGGAGGTAAGTCATATTATTTACCGTTCGAAAGTGAAACATACACTGCATATACTACTACAAATCCAGATTTTGATACCGAAATTTTGCGT
This sequence comes from Flavobacterium chuncheonense, assembly GCF_042686145.1. Taxonomy (NCBI): domain Bacteria; kingdom Pseudomonadati; phylum Bacteroidota; class Flavobacteriia; order Flavobacteriales; family Flavobacteriaceae; genus Flavobacterium; species Flavobacterium chuncheonense. The sequence continues at coordinate 143,848 of NZ_JBHUPC010000006.1, forward strand.
TTCGCTTACCAATCAATGACAACACCTTCTTCTGTTATTGATTTCAATATGAAAACCAAAGAAAAAGTAGTTTTAAAAGAACAAGAAGTATTAGGAGGAAAGTTTGATAAAGCCAATTATGTTGAAGAACGTGTTTGGGCAACAGCTTCAGATGGAATTAGAATACCAATTTCGATGGTTTATCGAAAAGGAATGAAAAAAGATGGAAACAACCCATTTTTACTGTATGCTTATGGTTCTTACGGTGCTTCAATGGATCCGTATTTTTCAACCACACGTTTGAGTTTGTTGGATAGAGGTTTTATATATGCAATAGCTCATATTAGAGGAGGAGAAGATTTAGGAAGACAATGGTATGAAGATGGGAAACTTTTAAAAAAGAAAAATACTTTTACTGATTTTATAGATTGTTCAAAATTTGTAATCGCAGAAAATTATACTTCAAAGGAACATTTATATGCCGAAGGTGGATCTGCGGGAGGATTACTTATGGGAGCAATTATTAATATGAATCCAGAGTTGTATAATGGTGTTATTGCTCAAGTTCCTTTTGTCGATGTTGTAACAACTATGTTAGACGAATCTATTCCTTTGACTACTGGAGAATATGATGAATGGGGAAATCCAAATGAGAAAGAATATTACGATTATATGAAATCGTATTCGCCTTATGATAATGTAGTAGCACAAGATTATCCTAATATGTATGTGTCAACAGGATTGCATGATTCACAAGTACAGTATTGGGAACCAGCTAAATGGGTTGCAAAATTAAGAGCAACAAAAACTGATAAAAATGTATTATTTTTAGACACCAATATGGATGCAGGCCATGGAGGAGCATCAGGGCGATTTGAAGCTTTAAAGGAATTAGCTAAGGAATTTGCCTTTTTGTTAGATTTAGAAAAAATTAAGGAGTAGTTAAACTTTTTTTGTTAAATTTGCATGGTTTTGGGGTTTCAAAAAAACGTAAAACTGCCTCGCCAATAATTTATTTTTATGAGAGAAGAAATAAAAGCCTACGATAATATATTAGAATTAATAGGGAATACACCTTTAATTAAACTGAATAAAATAACCGAAAACATAAGCGGAAATTTTTATGCTAAAGTAGAAGCTTTTAATCCTGGACATTCAACGAAAGATAGGATTGCGCTTTATATTATTGAAGAAGCTGAAAGGAGGGGTATCTTGAAACCTGGAGATACAATTATTGAAACAACTTCTGGTAATACAGGTTTTAGCTTAGCTATGGTTAGTATTATTAAAGGATACGAGTGTATTTTGGCAGTAAGTTCAAAATCGTCAAAAGATAAAATCGATATGCTACGTACAATGGGTGCAAAAGTGTATGTGTGTCCAGCAAATGTATCAGCAGATGACGAACGTTCTTATTATAATGTAGCTAAAAGATTGCATGAAGAGACTAAAGGGTCTGTTTATATCAATCAATATTTTAACGATTTGAATATAGATGCTCATTATAATACTACTGGTCCAGAAATTTGGGAACAAACCAATGGGAAAATTACACACTTAGTTGCGTGTAGTGGAACAGGAGGAACAATTTCGGGTACTGCTCGTTTTCTAAAAGAGCAAAATCCAAATATTAAAATTTTAGGTGTAGATGCTTTTGGTTCTGTATTGAAAAAATATCACGAAACGAAAGAGTTTGATAGTGAAGAAATTTATCCTTATAGAATTGAAGGTTTGGGAAAAAATTTAATTCCTACAGCTACAGATTTTGATGTTATCGATAAATTTATGAAAGTATCAGATGAAGAAAGTGCACACTCAGCAAGGGAGATCTGTAAAACAGAAGGTCTTTTTGTAGGATATACTTCGGGTGCTGCTTTTCAAGCAATCAAACAATTTGCTGAAGAAGGAGAATTTAATGCGGATAGTAATGTTGTTGTTATTTTTCCTGATCATGGTTCACGTTATATGAGTAAGATTTATAGCGATGAATGGATGAATGAACAAGGATTTTTTGATAGCGTAAATGTTGAAGAAGCACAAAAAATAGAAATCATCAATTAATTGAGGATTGACTTAATAAAAAAAACCAACACTTAAAGTGTTGGTTTTTTTTATATTTTTTTTAAAAAAATTACTCAGCAGTTTCTTGCATTGTGTGGTAAACGTTCATTACGTCGTCATCTTCTTCAATTTTTTCTAAAAGTTTTTCAACATCGGCAACTTGCTCCGCGGTTAATTCTTTAGTTACTTGAGGAATTCTTTCAAATCCAGAAGATAAAATTTCTAATCCACGAGATTCTAATTCTTTCTGGATGGCACCAAAACTTTCAAAAGGGGCGTACATGACAATTCCGTCCTCATCTGCAAAAATTTCCTCTACACCAAAATCAATCATTTCTAACTCTAATTCTTCAACATCTTGTCCTTCTGCTGGAATTCTAAAGTTACAGGTATGATCAAACATGAATTCTACTGAACCTTGTGTCCCTAATGTACCATTACATTTGTTAAAATAACTTCTAATGTTTGCAACTGTTCTGTTGTTATTATCGGTAGCAGTTTCAATTAAAATTGCAATACCATGAGGTGCGTATCCTTCAAATAATACTTCTTTATAGTTTGCTGTGTCTTTATCAGATGCTTTTTTGATAGCGCGTTCTACGTTATCTTTTGGCATATTTGCTGCTTTAGCATTTTGAATAACGGCTCTTAAACGCGCGTTAGTCTCTGGACTAGGTCCACCTTCCTTAACAGCAATTACAATATCTTTTCCTATTCTTGTGAACGTTTTAGCCATAGCAGACCAACGTTTCATTTTGCGTGCTTTTCTAAATTCAAACGCTCTTCCCATTGTTATATACTAGTTTTGTAAGTTTTATACTTGAGGTACAAAAATAGCAATATTGCGCATAAAATAAAAAAAAGAGGCAATAAATGCCTCTTTTAAATTATTAATAGTTTTAATTATTAACGAAATGTCAATAATGTGACTATAATGTTTTTGTATAGGAACCATTTTTAGGTTGTAAGTCCCCTATAATAATTCTAATTAAGTCAATAATAGTCCAAATACCTAATAAACCAGCTGTTAATAATTGAACAACTCCTTGCCAAATGTATCCTAAATAGAATCTGTGGATACCGATCCAACCAAGGAAAATACATAATAACAATGCAATTAGTTGACTTTTGCCTCCGTACATAACAGCAGGTGAACTTAGCTCATCAGTAGGAGCGTCTTCAGCAACAAGCTGAGTTGTCGTGTTAGCAGTTGTTGTTGCAGGTGTTCTCTCAACTGGGAAAGAAGCAAAAGTTGCAGAAAAGGTAACCATCATTAACGCAACTAACGTAAAAATAAATTTCATTTTCATAATAAATAGTTTTATATTTAGCTTAAAATTAACAAAAAAATTCTAATTATAAATGATTAAATTCAAATTTTTAACAATTTTATTATTATTTATTTCGAGTCTATATTCTCAAGAATCACATGAATTTTTCGGAGTGCTGAAATTAAATGGAGATATCAAGTCAATGATTTCGTATCGTTTAGTCTTCGATGAGAGCAATGGAAAAATTTATGGGTATTCTATTACAGATTTAGATGGGGAGCATGAGACGAAGAATATCATTATTGGAAGTTATAATAAAACAACGCATGAACTTAATTTTAAAGAACGTGAGATTTTGTATACTAAATCATCGATTAGTCCAAGTTCCTTTTGTTTTATTAATTTTATAGGTAAGATAAAGTTAGATGATGGTAATAATAAATTAGAAGGAAAATTTAAAGGACAATTTGATACTGGAGAAGTTTGTATTAATGGTGATATTTCGCTTTTAGGTTTAGCAAAAATCGAAAAGAATGTAGCAAAAATTCAAACAAAAATTGATAAAACAAATCGCTTAGATCAAGCGACAAAGGATAAAGTAAATCCAACTAAAATGCTGGATAGTTTGAAGATCAATAAATTAAATAAAGATGAAAACCTAAATGTGTTTTGGAACTCTGATGATATTAAATTGGCGGTTTGGGATGCTGGACAACAAGATGGAGATATTATTAATTTGTATCATAATGGTAAAATTATTTTGAGTAAGTATAAAATAACGAATAAGAAAAAGTATATAAATGTAAAGTTTAAAGAAGAAAAAAACACCTTTCAAATAGAAGCATTAAATGAGGGAGAAATCACGCCAAATACATCTCAAATTGAATTGGAAGACTCAGGTAGGGTATTTGAATTGATGGCCAACATTAAGCAAGGAGAAAAAACACAAATCACAATAATAAAAAAAGAGCCTATTTAGGCTCTTTTTAATTGAATAATGGTTTATTCTTATTTTTTGTAGAATGGTAATTTTACCACTTTAGCTTTAATATCTTTATTTCGGATACGAATATAAATTTCTGAATCTACTGAAGAAAAAGCTGTAGGTACATATCCTAAACCAATTGCTTTTCCTAAAGAAGGTGATTGAGTACCAGAAGTAACAATTCCAACCACATTTCCATCAGCATCAGCAATTTCATAATCATGACGAGGAATTCCTCTTTCTAATAACTCGAAAGCAACTAACTTTCGAGATACACCTTCTTCTTTTTGTTTTTTAAGGTTTTCAGAATTAGTAAATTCTTTATCAAACTTAGTAATCCATCCTAATCCTGCTTCAAGCGGAGAAGTAGTATCGTTAATGTCGTTTCCGTATAAACAGAATCCCATTTCTAAACGTAAAGTATCACGAGCAGCTAAACCAATTGGTTTAATATCAAATGCAGCCCCTGCTTCAAAAACTTTTGCCCAAACGGTTACAGCATCTTCGTTTTTAAAATAAATTTCAAAACCACCAGAACCTGTATAGCCTGTAGCAGAAACAATCACATCACTTACGCCACCAAATTCTCCTATTTGGAAAGTGTAATATGGCATGTTGATTAAATCAATACTTGTCAAAGATTGCATTGCTTCAGCAGCTTTTGGTCCTTGAATAGCTAATAATGAATAATCATCCGACTTGTTTTCCATTTCAACACCTAAATCATTGTGCTGTGAAATCCAGTTCCAGTCTTTTTCAATGTTTGAAGCATTTACAACTAACATATAGTTGTTGTCTGAAATTTTGTAAACAATTAAGTCGTCTACAATTCCACCTTCATTATTAGGTAAACATGAATACTGTGCTTTTCCATCAACTAATTTAGAAGCGTCGTTAGATGTTACTTTTTGAATTAATGCTAATGCATTTTCACCTTTTAAGAAGAATTCACCCATGTGTGAAACATCAAAAACACCTACACCATTTCTAACTGTTTCATGTTCAATGTTTACACCTTCGTATTGTACAGGCATATTGTAACCAGCAAATGGAACCATTTTTGCTCCTAAACTCTCGTGAATGTTTGTTAAAGCTGTATTTTTCATCTGAAATAATTCTAAAAATTTAAAGTGGCTAATTTATTCAAAATTCTTCAATTTATGACTTGATTTTATAGGATTTATTATGGAATTATTATTTATTGCATATAATTATAAATATCACTTGGATTTTAGTAATTGTTTACGGAATTTTGGACTTTAAAATTTTAAAATGGAAACAATACATTATATAAGTTCTGAATTACTTTCAGTTGAAAAGATTAACGAGATTGTATCGAATAATTTAAAGTTAGAATTATCGGAAGAAGCACGAGTAAACATTGAAAAATGTAGAAAGTATTTGGATGATAAAATGAAATCTCATGATGCACCAATTTATGGTATTAACACAGGTTTTGGTTCGTTGTGTAACGTAAAGATTTCAAATGATAACTTGTCAAAACTGCAAGAAAATTTAGTTAAATCACACGCTTGTGGAACTGGAGAAGAGGTGCCGCTAGAAGTGGTTAAAATAATGTTACTTTTAAAAATTCAGTCATTAAGTTACGGCCATTCAGGTGTACAATTGGATACCGTAAACCGTTTGATCGATTTTTACAACAATGATATTTTTCCTGTAGTTTACCAGTTAGGTTCTTTAGGAGCCTCTGGAGATTTAGCTCCTTTGGCTCATTTGTCGTTACCTTTATTAGGTGAAGGAGAAGTGTATTGGGATGGATTTAGACAACCAGCGGCAAAAGTTTTAGAGAAATTTAATTGGGAACCTATTGTTTTACAGTCTAAAGAAGGTTTAGCGCTGTTAAACGGAACTCAATTTATGAGTGCTTATGGTGTTTTTTCTATCATAAAAGCTACTAGATTATCATATTTAGCCGATGTAATTGGTGCAGTTTCATTGGAAGGTTTTGATGGTAGAGTAGAACCGTTTACTGATTTAATTCATTTAGTTCGTCCTCATAAAGGGCAAGTTGTTACAGCAGAAAGAATGCGTGATTTGTTAGAGGACAGTGAGATTATTGCACAGCCTAAGGCACATGTACAAGATCCATATTCATTTAGATGTATTCCTCAAGTTCACGGTGCAAGTAAGGATACAATTGATTATGTAACAAAAGTTTTCCGTACAGAAATTAATTCTGTGACGGATAATCCAAATGTATTTGTAGGGGAGGATCAAATTATTTCTGGTGGAAACTTCCACGGACAACCTTTGGCTTTAGCACTTGACTTTTTAGGAATAGCTGTAGCAGAATTAGGAAATATTTCTGAGAGAAGAACATACCAATTAATTTCTGGATTACGTGGATTACCTGCATTTTTAGTAAGTGATCCAGGTTTGAATTCTGGATTTATGATTCCTCAGTATACTGCCGCAAGTATTGTAAGTCAAAACAAGCAATTGGCAACACCTGCAAGTATTGATAGTATCGTTTCAAGTAATGGTCAAGAAGATCACGTGAGTATGGGGGCAAATGCTGCAACTAAAACTTTACGCATAGTTGAAAATTTAGAGCGAATTTTAGCTATAGAATTATTGAATGCTTCGCAAGCAATAGAATTTAGAAGACCTTTAAAGTCGAGTGATTTTATTGAAACATTTGTAAAAGCTTTTAGAGAAGAAATTCCTTTTGTAAACGAAGATAGAATTTTGCATTACGATATTGAAAAAGCGATAGCTTTTTTAAACAGTTTTCAAATTGATATTGAGTAGTAATGCTTGATGATTTAAAATAAAAAAATCCTGCTTTAGCAGGATTTTTTTATTTTAAATGTATAATAATCAATGTGATAAATGCTGGTAAAGCTTGCACGATAAATATTTTTTTGGAAGCAGTAAAACCACCATAAACTCCTGCTATGAAAACACAACTTAAAAAGAAAATGGCAATGTAAAATGACCACATTGGATTCGAGATGCATAATGACCAAATTAACCCTGCTGCCAAAAAGCCATTATACAAACCTTGGTTTGCAGCCATCTTTTTTGTTTTTTCAAATAAATCTATAGGAAAGTTTCGAAATACTTTTGGTCCTTTTGTAGTCCAAGCAAACATTTCTAACCACAATATATACAAATGGAATAGAGCGATACAACCAATCAGAATATTTGAAATAAGTGCCATAAATTATTAATTGCGATCGTTAAATGGAGTTATAATTCCAAGTTCCAGATAATTTTTGAGTTGTCGCAGTAAATTTGCCCAACAATAACTGGTAACTCTAAACTCATTATTTTCTTCTTTCCAATTACTATGATAAAATGAAACAGTAGTAGTATTTGAATCAATTTCGGTTAAAATAAACGCAAAATTAGTTGAAAGCCAATCCAATGATGATGATGTCATGGTAAATTCAATTACTTCGTCTAATTCGAACTTGGTGATTTTTGCGTACCATTTATATTCATCTGTAAAATAAAGATTGAATATTTCATCAATTCCTGGCTTTCCATTACATTTTAAAGTCCACCAATTATTTAATCCGTCTGGAGTACTTATAGCTTTAAAAATAGTACTTTTATCAACGTTTATATTTAAATCGTGTAAAATTTGGTACATTTTAATTTTTTAAAAGTCTAGCGATAAGTACAATTAGTGCACTCATTTCTGTAAACATTCCAATGATTAAAATAAAAGAAGCACCTGGCCAATGCATAATTTTAAATAATGCACCTAGTATAGTTATTACCATTCCAATTAGGAAAAGTATTAGCGGTATTTTATAGTTTTTATCCATTTTATTTCCACTTATAATGCTTTTCAATAGCTTTAATCATTTCACCAGCAATGTCTTTTTGGGTAGCCCCTTCAATACCTTCAAGTCCAGGAGACGAATTTACTTCTAATAAAAGAGGTCCTTTGCTTGATCGAATGATATCAACACCAGCAACTTTTAAGTTCATTGCCTTTGCAGCTTTAATGGCAATTTTCTTTTCTTCAGCGGTAACTTTAACTACAGAAGCAGAACCTCCCATATGAATGTTGGCTCTAAATTCTCCTGGTGCGGCTTCACGTTGCATAGCAGCTACAACCTTACCGTCTACAACAAATAAACGTAAATCTTTACCATTTGCCTCTTTGATAAACTCTTGTACTAAGATATTAGCATTTAAACTTTTAAAAGCATTGATTACAGATTCGGCTGCTTTTTTAGTTTCTGCTAATACAACACCTTTACCTTGTGTTCCTTCTAAAAGTTTTACAATTAAAGGCGAACCGCCAACCATTTTAATTAAATCGTCAGTGTCTAATGGAGAGTTTGCAAAACCAGTTGTAGGGATGTCTACGCCATTGTTTAATAAAAGTTGAAGCGAAAACAATTTGTCTCTTGATTGACTTATTGCTGCTGCATTATTTAAAGCAAATACTTTTAAAGCTTCAAACTGACGCGTTAAAGCGCAGCCATAATAGGTCATACTAGGACGAATTCTTGGGATAACAGCGTCAAAATCGTTAAGAGTTTTCCCTCCTCTGTAATGAATTTCTGGAGTATCAGCGTCCAATTTCATATAGCAATACTTTAAGTTTAAGAAGTGCATTTCATGACCTCTTAATTCTCCGGCTTGCATGATTCTTTTATTGCTATACAATTCAGGATTACTGGCTAATAAACCGATGCGTAAACCTTGTTTTGCATTTGAATTTTCGTAATAATACTCTTTAAGTTTTTCGTTTGTCGGTTGTCCTAATAAATATTTTTTTTCTGGATCTACAAGAATTTTACCGGACATGGCTTCACGTCCAAGCAACATGCGGAATCCCATAGAGTCTCTATTGGTAAGGGTGATTTCGATTTCCCATTTATTTCCTCCAACTTCAACGTGCGTTTTGATGACATAGCGTTTTTCACGAAACCCACTCGAACTTTTTACAATTCTTTGGTCAATTAAACGTGCTTCACAGTGAATCACTGTTTTGGCATTGTTTTGAATAGGGTTAATGTCAAATTTGACCCATTCTTCACTATCTTTATTAAACGTTTTAATATTTATAGCATGTAGGGCAGAGGTTTTAGCTCCAGAGTCGACACGAACTTTAATAGTAGGAATTCCTAAATTTGGTAAAGAGCACCATTCCTCACTACCAACAATAACTTTCTCTAACATTAGACTGTTTTAAATTTAATTCTAAAGTACTACTTTTTTTCAAATATTATTATTTAAAGAAAAAAAAACCACGCTTATGAGCGTGGTTGTTCAGATTTTTTAATATCGATGGTGAGTTCGTTATTAGTTTCGTCTAAATCCATAAAAATTTGATCGCCTTCATGAATTTTAGAAGTAATGATTTCTTCTGCTAATGTGTCTTCCACATATTTTTGAATAGCTCTTTTTAAGGGTCTAGCACCAAATTGTCTGTCAAATCCTTTTTCGGCAATAAAATCTTTTGCTTTTTCCGATAAAGTTAGGTTGTAGCCTAAATCTTTTACACGTAAGTACAACTTAGCCATTTCAATATCAATGATTTTGTCAATATCTTCTTTTTCTAAAGCATTGAATACAATAACGTCATCAATTCGGTTTAAGAATTCAGGTGCAAATGCTTTTTTCAAGGCATTCTCAATAATACTTTTTGAATTGTCATCAGCTTGAGCGGTTTTTGCAGAAGTTCCAAAACCAACACCTTGTCCAAAATCTTTCAATTGTCGCGCTCCAACATTTGAAGTCATGATTATGATAGTATTTCTAAAGTCAATTTTTCGACCTAAACTATCGGTTAAATGACCATCATCTAAAACTTGTAGCATCATATTGAATACATCTGGGTGTGCTTTTTCAATTTCATCCAATAAAACAACGCAATAAGGCTTTCGTCTAACTTTTTCAGTTAATTGTCCACCTTCTTCATAACCTACGTATCCTGGAGGAGCTCCTACTAATCTAGAAATAGCGAATTTTTCCATGTATTCACTCATGTCAATACGTACTAAAGCATCTTCAGAATCAAATAGTTCTTTTGCAATTACTTTTGCTAATTGTGTTTTACCAACACCAGTTTGACCTAAGAAAATAAATGAACCAATAGGTTTGTTAGGATCTTTTAGTCCGGCTCTATTTCTTTGAATAGCTTTGGCAATTTTATCAACGGCAGTGTCCTGACCAATAACTTTTCCTTTGATTAACTCAGGTAATTTTGCTAATTTATTGCTTTCCGTTTGTGCAATTCTGTTCACTGGAATACCAGACATCATAGAAACCACATCGGCAACATTATCTTCAGTTACCTCAATACGGTTATTTTTGGCGTCAGCTTCCCATTGTTCTTGTGCTATAGCAAGCTCTTTTTCGATTTGCTTTTCGTCATCACGTAGTTTAGCAGCCTCTTCATATTTCTGACGTTTAACTACGCTATTTTTAAGTTCGCGAACTTCTTCTAATTTGCGTTCTAATTCTAAAATTTGCTTAGGAACATCAATGTTGGTAATATGAACACGTGAGCCTGCTTCGTCTAGAGCATCGATTGCTTTGTCTGGAAGGAAGCGATCTGTCATATAACGGTTGGTTAATTTTACACATGCTTCAATTGCTTCTGGTGTATAGGTAACACTATGGTGATCTTCATATTTACCTTTGATGTTGTTTAAAATTGTTATAGTTTCTTCAACTGAAGTAGGTTCAATTATGACTTTTTGAAAACGACGTTCTAAAGCACCATCCTTTTCAATATATTGTCTGTATTCATCTAATGTTGTTGCGCCTACACATTGTATTTCTCCTCTTGCTAGAGCAGGTTTAAACATGTTAGAGGCGTCTAAAGAACCTGTTGCACCACCAGCACCAACAATAGTGTGAATCTCGTCAATGAAAAGAATAATGTCGTCATTTTTTTCTAATTCGTTCATTACGGCTTTCATACGCTCTTCAAACTGACCACGGTATTTTGTTCCAGCAACCAAACTTGCTAAATCAAGTGTTACAACACGTTTATTGAAAAGAATACGAGATACTTTTTTCTTAACGATACGAAGCGCTAAACCTTCAGCAATTGCTGATTTACCAACTCCAGGCTCACCAATTAAAAGCGGGTTATTCTTTTTTCTTCTACTTAAAATTTGAGAGACACGTTCAATTTCTTTTTCTCTTCCTACTACAGGGTCTAATTTCCCTTCTTCGGCTAATTCAGTCAAATCTCTACCAAAATTGTCAAGAACAGGTGTTTTTGATTTTTTAGTTGTTTTGTTACCTGATGAAGGAGGAGGTGTAAAGCCACTATCTTTTGTTCCATCGTCATTATCGTCATCGTTAAACGATTCTGCTTTAGGAAGATTGTCTATATAGTCGTTTTCGTTTGTAAGCATAGCGGTGTATTGCTCTTTTACGGATTCGTAATCGATTTTTAATTTATTTAATAATTTTGTGGTTGGGTCGTTTTCATTTCTTAAAATACACAACAATAAATGAGCAGTGCTTATCATGGAACTGTTGTATAATTTAGCCTCTAGAAATGTGGTTTTTAGCGCACGTTCTGCTTGGCGTGTTAAATGAATGTTTTTTTTATCATTATTTTGAATTCCTGCAGTATTTGCGGGGCTCATTACTTCAACTTTTTTGCGAAGGTGATTTAAGTCGATGGCTAAATTGTGTAATATAGTCATAGCTTTACCTTGCCCTTCTCTTAATAAGCCAAGCATCAAGTGTTCGGTGCCTATGAAATCATGACCCAAACGCAATGCCTCTTCCTTACTAAAGGAAATAACATCTTTTACTCTTGGTGAAAAATTATCGTCCATAAATATTTGGTTCTATTTGTAAAGATACTAACATTATAGTGGAATTAACAAATAATGTGCCTGATCTTAGATTCATGACTAATTGACAAAAAATATTTGAAATATGAAAATCTGTCTTTAGTAAAATTAATTTTTTTTTAAAGAATTTGTTGTTAATAAATAGTTTAAATTTCTTGAGTTTTTTACCGGAAATAAAATGCAAAAAGCCGTATATTGTCACGTTTTAGAAACTAAGATCAATTAAAATTAAATACTTATGTCTGAAGGAGAAAAGTTAATTCCTATTAACATTGAAGACGAAATGAAATCAGCTTACATTGATTATTCAATGTCGGTAATTGTATCAAGAGCGCTTCCTGATGTTAGAGATGGATTAAAACCTGTGCACCGAAGAGTATTATTTGGAATGCATGAATTAGGAATTCGTTCTAATAGTGCTTATAAAAAATCTGCGAGAATTGTAGGGGAAGTATTGGGTAAGTACCACCCACATGGAGATTCTTCTGTTTATGATGCTATGGTACGTATGGCTCAAGATTGGAGTTTACGTTACTTAATGGTTGACGGTCAAGGTAACTTTGGTTCTGTTGATGGTGATAGCCCTGCAGCAATGCGTTATACTGAGGCTAGAATGCGTAAGATATCAGAAGATATGTTAGCAGATATTGATAAAGAAACGGTAGACTTTCAATTGAACTTTGACGATTCATTAGAAGAGCCAAAAGTATTGCCAACAAAAGTGCCTACATTGTTAATAAATGGAGCTTCTGGTATTGCTGTTGGTATGGCAACAAATATGCCTCCTCATAATTTATCGGAAGTTGTTGATGGAACCTTAGCATTTATTGATAATAATGATATTGAGATTGATGAGTTAATGCATCATATTAAAGCTCCAGATTTCCCAACAGGAGGGGTTATTTATGGTTATGAAGGTGTAAGAGAGGCTTTTAAAACAGGTAGAGGGCGTATTGTTATGCGTGCTAAAGCTAATTTTGAAGAGTCTAATGGTAGAGAAGCCATTGTAGTAACAGAAATTCCTTATCAGGTGAATAAAGCCGAAATGATCAAGAAAACGGCTGACTTGGTAAACGATAAAAAAATTGAAGGTATTTCAACTATTCGTGATGAATCGGATAGAAATGGTATGCGTATTGTTTACGAACTTAAACGCGATGCTGTTCCGAATGTAGTGATGAATATGTTGTTTAAATATACGCAGCTACAGTCTTCATTCAGTGTTAACAATATTGCTTTGGTTAAGGGACGTCCACAAATGTTAAATCTTAAAGATTTAATTTATCATTTTGTGGAACACCGTCATGAAGTAGTTATTAGAAGAGCGCAATATGAATTACGTAAAGCAGAAGAAAGAGCGCATATATTAGAAGGTTTAATTATCGCATCGGATAATATTGATGAAGTAATTGCTTTAATCCGTTCGTCGAAAGATGGAGAAGAAGCAAGAACTCGATTGATGGAGCGATTTAAATTGTCGGAAATCCAAGCTCGTGCAATTGTAGAAATGCGTTTGCGTCAGTTAACGGGTCTGGAGCAAGATAAATTAAGAGCTGAATACGAAGAGATTATGAAAACTATTGCTGGGTTAAAAGAATTATTAGCTAGCAAAGAGTTGAGAATGGAGCTTATTAAAACTGAACTTAATGAGATTAAAGAAAAGTATGGTGATGAGAGACGTTCGGTTATTGAATATTCTGGAGGTGATGTAAGTATTGAAGATTTAATTGCAGATGAGCAAGTTGTTGTGACTATCTCACATGCAGGTTATATTAAGAGAACTTCATTGTCGGAATACAAAACACAAAATAGAGGAGGAGTTGGACAAAAAAGTGCAGCAACGAGAGATCAAGATTTCTTGGAGCATTTATTTGTAGCAACGAATCACCAATATTTGATGTTCTTTACGCAAAAAGGAAAATGTTTCTGGATGCGTGTTTTTGAAATTCCAGAGGGAACAAAAGCAAGTAAAGGAAGAGCTATTCAAAATATCATCAATATCGAACAAGATGATAAGGTAAAAGCATTTATTTGTACACAAGACTTAAAAGACGAAGAATATGTTAATAATCACTATGTGATTATGGCTACAAAGCAAGGTCAAGTTAAAAAGACTCCACTTGAGCAATATTCACGTCCACGTCAAAATGGTATTAATGCAATTACGATTAAAGAAGACGATGAGTTACTAGAAGCAAAATTAACTACAGGAAACAGTCATGTTTTAATAGCTGTTAAGTCTGGTAAATTAGTTCGTTTTGAAGAAAGTAAAACACGTCCAATGGGAAGAACAGCTTCTGGTGTTCGTGGAATTACGTTAGCTGACGAAAAAGATGAAGTTATTGGAATGGTTGCTATTGATGAAAACGATATCAATGATTCTCAAATTTTAGTAGTTACTGAAAATGGTTATGGTAAACGAACTAAATTGATGGATGAAGATGGTGAGGATGTGTATCGTGTAACAAATCGTGGAGGTAAAGGAGTTAAAACCCTTAATATTACAGATAAAACAGGTGCGCTTATCGCAATTAACAATGTAACGGATGAAGATGATTTAATGATTATTAACAAGTCTGGTTTAACCATTAGAATGGCTGTTGCAGATTTACGTGTTATGGGTAGAGCAACACAAGGTGTACGTTTAATAAATATTAAAGGAAACGATTCGATAGCTGCTGTTACTAAAGTATTAAAAGAGGAAACGGAAGCACAAGAGAGTGATGAATTAGAATCTGATGAAATTTCTGATTCAACAGCATCTCCAGAAGGAGATATCTAAAAGTAAATTACCAAAGCCCAATTTTATATTGGGCTTTATGTTATAAACCAAATATTAAGAATGAAAAAAGTTATTTTAAGTGTAGCAATGCTTGTATCGATTGCTTCATTTGCGCAAAAAGAAGAGTTAAAAACATTAAAGAAAATTTATGCAAAGAATTCAATTTCTGAAAAGGATTTAGCAGAGTATAAAGAAGCTAGTAATGCGTTATCTGGATTAGCTTCAGAAAAATCAGATGTTGTGTACGCAAAATTTTACAAAGCAATGTATCCTACTGTAGTTTTAGCTTCAAAAGGCGATAAAGCTACCATGCAAGATCAAATGGCATTGTATTCAGCTGATTTTATAAAGCAATATGGAATAGCTATCGATGAAACTATTGCTTTTGAAAAGGAATCAGGAAAAAAAATATACACAGATGAACTGATTCAAGAGAAATTACAGTTCAAACAAGGGTTAGCTAATTTAGCCTATAGTATGAATAAGGCTTCAAAATTTAAGGAGGGATCTTCGTTTTTCTATGCTTTATATTTATTCGATCCCAAAAATGAAGGTCAATCTCTAGAAAATGCTGCTATTATGGCTGTACAGGCTAAAGATTATAAATTGGCTGAAAAGTTATATACAGAATTTGCAGAAAGTGATTATTTGAATAATGGTACAATGTATTTTGCTATTAATAAAGCATCAGGTAATGAAGAGAGTTTTCCAAATAGAGATGCTAGAGTTAAAATGATTGCTTCTGGGGTTTATGAAAAACCTCGTGATGTAAAAATGACAACAAAAAAGCCTGATGTTTATAAAACTTTAGCTATTGTAATTGATCAAAATGGGGATTCAGAAAAAGCTAAATTAGCTTATGATAAAGCATATGAGTTGAATCCAAGTGATCAGGAGATTAAAGATGCTATTTTTAGATTGAATTTCAACTCAGGTTATGATAAATTAAAAGGTGATAGGGCTTTAGTTGATGAGATGAATAATAATTTGAATAATAAAGCAAAATTTGATGAGTTAATGGTTCAAAGAAAGGCAATTTTCAAGAATGCATTACCAGATTTTGAAAAAGCTTATTCTGTTAAGAAAGATGATAATAATACGAAGCAATTACTTAAAATGGCCTACGATATTTTGGATATGAAAGAAAAAGCTAATACTATTAAATAATATAAAAAATCCCGCTTTTCAGCGGGATTTTTTTATATTATCTTTTTTATAACTCTTAATTTATGTGTATGTCTATCAGTCTCCGCATTATAAATTCCCAAATGATCCAGACGGTCTATACGAACTTTTCCTGATGCATGGATAATATGGTTGTTTTCCATCATGATACCAACATGAATAATGTTGCCCTCTTCATTATCAAAAAAAGCTAAATCTCCTGGTTCGCTTTCTTCAATAAAACTCAAGGCTTCACCTTGAGAAGCTTGTTGAGAAGCATCTCTTAGTAATTTGTAGCCATTCAATTTGTAAACCATTTGGGTAAACCCAGAACAATCGATTCCAAATGGAGTCTTTCCTCCCCATAAATACGGAGCATTCAAATACATAAATGCTGTTTTGAGTAGTTCTGATTTTGGTTTTTGCCCGCAAGATTTTAACCCTTCGAAAATAAAACCTTGTGTATTTATTTGGTCATTGTCAAGAAAAGACAACGCACTTCCAATAGGGATTGGTAATAATCCACCAAAACTATCAGAAACGTATTCTATTAAATCACTGTTGTGGATTACTGGGGTAGAGGATAAGTAGTTGTAATGTTCTTCGGAAATCTTACTAAATTGTTTTGTGTCAATCCAACCTATGTAGTTATCGAATGCAATTTCAATTTTAGCCCATTTGTCTGTGGATTCTAAAATTGAAAAATGATCACCAAACAATAGTTGAGATACTTGTTCACTTCTGTCAGAAGGTTCAATTCTTACAGGAACAATGGCTAGATTACAAATTCCGAACATTTATAAAAGGGAATAAAAAATTAGAAACAACTATCTAAATAACTGATAGTTGTTTCTTTTTATTGTAAATAAATATTATGCTTTTTCAATAACAATAGCAGAAGCTCCACCACCACCATTACAGATTGCAGCAGCACCTAATTTTGCATTGTTTTGCTCTAAAACATTGATAAGAGTTACGATGATTCTTGCTCCAGAACATCCTAGAGGGTGTCCTAAAGATACCGCACCACCATTAACGTTTACTTTGTTGTTATCTAATCCTAATATTTTTGCATTTGCTAATCCTACTACAGAGAAAGCTTCGTTAAATTCAAAATATTCAATATCAGAAATAGCTAAACCAGCTTTATCTAAAGCTTTTGGAAGAGCTTTTGCAGGTGCAGTGGTAAACCATTTTGGTTCTTGAGCCGCATCAGCGTATGATTTTATGTAAGCAAGTGGTTTTAATCCTAATGCATTTGCTTTTTCTTCACTCATTAAAATTAATGCAGCAGCACCATCGTTAATAGTAGATGCGTTTGCAGCAGTAACAGTACCCTCTTTTGTGAATACAGCCGCTAGAGCAGGAATTTTGTCTAATTTTACATTAGTATATTCCTCATCTTTAGAAACTACAATTGCATCACCACGTCTTTGTGGAACTTCAACAGGTACAATTTCTGAATCGAATTTACCAGAATCCCATGCAGCAGCAGATCTTGTATATGATTGAATTGCGAAATTATCTTGCTCTTCTCTTGAAATATTATGTTCTGTAGCGCATAAGTCAGCACAAACACCCATTGCATTGTTGTCATAAGCATCTGTTAGACCATCTTTTTGCATACCATCTACTAATGAAGTTGGGCCAAATTTTACCCCATTTCTCATGTGTACATAGTGTGGAATCAAACTCATGTTTTCCATTCCTCCAGCTACAACAACATCAGCATCACCTGCCATAATAGCTTGTGCACCTTGCATTACAGCTTTCATACCACTAGCACATACTTTATTTATAGTTGTACAAGGTACAGTATCCGGAATACCAGCAAAAATAGCAGCTTGTCTAGCCGGAGCTTGTCCGTTACCAGCTTGAACAACATTACCCATTAAAACTTCATCAACTTCAGTTGGGTTTAAATTAATTTTATTTAAAGCACCTTTAATAGCTGCAGCTCCTAATTTTGTAGCAGGAACACTAGATAAAGCACCCATGAAACTTCCGATAGGCGTTCTAACAGCCGATACTATAACAACTTTTTTATTCATGATTTTTGATATTTTATTTTGGTAATGCGAATTTACTATATTTTCTTGATACTACTATAGTAAATTAAAATTTATAGGGATAAATTGGTTTGAGACTTTAGGAAATTGGGGTAATGTATGGGATTTACGTTTTTTTTTTAAAAACATTCCAATTCCTATATGGTTGAATAATAGAAGATTCAAAAAAAAAACAAATGAAAGGTTAAAAAAAGACTAGAAAAAGTTGTGTATTTTGAAATGAAGGTATACATTTGCAACCGCAAAAAGGGAATAAGTTCTTTGTAAGATTATAACAAAAAAGGAGAGGTGCCGGAGTGGTAACGGAGCAGATTGCTAATCTGTCATCGGGTAACCGATGCCAGGGTTCGAATCCCTGTCTCTCCGCTTTTTTGTCCTCGGGGTGTAGCGTAGCCCGGTTATCGCGCCTGCTTTGGGAGCAGGAGGCCGCAGGTTCGAATCCTGCCACCCCGACAAAAAATGTTATATTGGTTGCGTAGCTCAGCTGGATAGAGCAACTCACTTCTAATGAGTAGGTCCCAGGTTCGAATCCTGGCGCGATCACACAGAAACCACTGTGAATACGGTGGTTTTTTTGTTTCTAAATGTTTAGAAAAAGTTGTGTATCTTGAAATGAAGGTATACATTTGCAACCGTAAAAAGGGAATAAGTTCTTTGTAAGATTATAGCAAAAAAGGAGAGGTGCCGGAGTGGTAACGGAGCAGATTGCTAATCTGTCATCGGGTAACCGATGCCAGGGTTCGAATCCCTGTCTCTCCGCTTTTTTGTCCTCGGGGTGTAGCGTAGCCCGGTTATCGCGCCTGCTTTGGGAGCAGGAGGCCGCAGGTTCGAATCCTGCCACCCCGACAAAAATGTTATATTGGTTGCGTAGCTCAGCTGGATAGAGCAACTCACTTCTAATGAGTAGGTCCCAGGTTCGAATCCTGGCGCGATCACAAAAAAACCACTGTATTTACAGTGGTTTTTTTGTTTTTATACTTTTGTTTTCTGATTATTCATCTAAAACATCTACAATTTCATACATGTTTTTTCCGTCTACTTGAATGGGTTGGTAGTATGTACTGCCAAATTGAACATAGGTTTGGTCGCCTATTTTTACTTCTTCACCACCTTCAGGTAAATCAGGAACTATTGTTCCAGCTGTAGCAGGTACTACTATGTAACCATCAGCATTTTTTTCGTAGAAAGCTCCTCCGTAATAGTAGTTATTTGTGTTATTTACTGTGACTTCTTGAGCTTCATTAGGTATGGATGGAACTTGAGCTCCTATTGGAGCTTGAACTGCCACAAAACCATCTTCGGTTTTTAAATAGTAAGTTCCATTATCATAGTGATATTCTTCGTTATCATTGTTAGAATCATTAACTATGCTAACAATGATAGCAGTTGTAGCTAGTCGTGTTACAAAATATCCCCATGGATGCCAATGAGGTCCCCAATAATAGGGACGATATGGGTGGTAAAAATAAGGACGATGACAATAATAGCGATGGCCACCGTAGATATGTGGTGGTCTTCTATAATGTGAATGACTATGTCTTACTTGTGTATGTCTATTGTTGTAATTACGACTATTATTAATGTTAATATTAACATTATTGTGGCTATTGTTAATATTTGGTTTGCGATTTACATTTTTAACATTAGATGTTGGTCTTTTATTATTTGTAATCGGTTGTTTATTGTTTTTAGAAACTGTGCGATTTGGAGTTTTTGTAGTAATGCTGCGATTAACGGGTTTATTTGTACTTTGAAAACCACCCCTATTGGTAGCTTTTTGATGACCACCATTTATACTACCACCACGGTTAATATTTGTGGGTCTTGTTCTTGCTGTGTTGTTTCTTGGTGGATTAGTAGGTCGTGTAGGTTTATGAGCCATAGAAGGATTACCACCTCTGGATGCTTTATGACCTAAACGTTGTGCTTGTAACATTTCTGTAGAACAGAAATATACTAATGTGATTAGTAAGATATATGACTTTATGTTTTTTATAATTGCTATCATAATGAAGTGTTTTAAAGTTTACTATTGGCTAGAATACTAATTAAACTTGCATTTGGAGGGGCAGTAAAATCATATATGGATTCTGGAATATTTGGATTTAAAACCCAATTGGTAAAGGTTGATTCAAATTGTATATTATTTTGATTTTTATATACAATTACAATTCGTTTAGGTAGCATAGTAGAAGTATTCGAAATCCACAATTGAATACTTTTTTCTTTATTTGATGCCGTAATGTAAAAACAACTTTCATTTTCAATATTACGCTTTCCTTCATAGGATATTTTATCAAATTCTTCTATTATGTCATCGGTAAATGAAGGGTAGAAAAAATCAGCTGCAGGAAATTTAAAGTCAAAAACAGTATGCATACTATCAATCATCGTCAAGATGGTTTCCGGAGCATCTAGTGTTACGTAATTATTTTCGTCATATGAATAGTATGACACATATTCTCCGTCGTACCAATAGCTAAAATTGCCATTATCACTTTTGGTAATTGAAGTTAATTTATTTGGTCCAGTCATGTTTATTTCGCTGGAGCCATAGTAGGTTGTAATTTCTCCCTTTTCAGTAAGGGCATCGGTTGCAGTGCTTATGTTAAAGGATACTGATTCTAAGCTACCAATAACATTGGACATTTTATCCATGAGGTAAACTGCAGTGGAATCTATGGATTTGCTA
Organism: Flavobacterium chuncheonense; assembly: GCF_042686145.1. NCBI lineage: Bacteria > Pseudomonadati > Bacteroidota > Flavobacteriia > Flavobacteriales > Flavobacteriaceae > Flavobacterium > Flavobacterium chuncheonense. The sequence continues at coordinate 164,659 of NZ_JBHUPC010000006.1, forward strand.
TCCTGCGCTTGTCCTAAGAACACAATTAGTACACTACATAGTGATAATAGTTTTTTCATAGTTAACTTGATTAAGGAAATTGAAATACTAATCTTTATTCCTCATAAAGTTAACTAAATATTTTTAAAAATTTACTTATTAATTAAATATCAGTATGTTGAATTATTCAATGCATTTCAAATGTTCCATAAAAATGGTGCTAGGGTAGTGGGTTGTATTTAAAGCTTCAGAATTAATTTCTTTTTTTAAAGAATAATCTTTGTTTTCTCCTACAAACTGAATACGCATTAAACTGATTGGAGATTTTTTCAATTGGTCATAATTGTTTCGGGTAAAAACAAAATACCCACTTAAAACTCTGATATTACTTTTTTCGATTTCGTCATAACCTAGAGAAGAGCAAACCTCTTTATTTGTGCTAAGAAGTGTAACTATTTTTCCATTTTCCAATTGAAAAATAATTTTTGATTTACTATCCAAACATAGAGCTGGGATAAAAAGAGAACTTTTTTGTAAAACTTGAACTCCAATTGTCGGAACGCCATTATTGTTTAAAAGTGTAAATTGTACCAAATCTTTAGAATTTCCAAAAACACGTTCGTAAACTAATTTTTCGGGTAATACTTTTATAGCAGTTGAATCAGTTTTTTCTTCAAAAAAGTATTCACAATCTTTTTTTTGAGAATAGCTTAAAATTGAGAAAAGAGAAAATAGGTATACGATTAGTTTCATGGGGTTGTTTTTTTGCAAAGTAGTACAATTTTATTGTTTTGAATATCGGTTGTAAAGAAAGCAAAAATTGTACCGCCATCTTTTATTTTGAATTTCTTTTTAATCTCATCAACTTTTAAAGGGAAATTCCGAGTAGAAATATTCATTTTTTGATTGATAATATGTTTTTTTAAATCATTTTTTTGAAAAGGAATACATTCCATTATTTCAAAAGATCGTCCAGGAAAAGCAATCAATTCATTACTGGTGTATAGATGAGAATGTTGGTGCAACTTGGCTATATTGTATTTTTCAGATACATATGAAAATTCACCCGATTTCATCAAAGCAGCATTGGGTTCGTATAAATATTTTTGAACAGTTGAAAAACTAGATTTATAATCTTTTTTAAACACCGCAGAGTCTTCTGTAATACTTTCCTTTTCGATATTTATACTATTGATGTAAACCTCGCCGCTATAATTTGCTTCAATCTCCCATAAAAGTTCTTTTACTTCATTCTCTAAGGCAATGATATGAATTTTTTTTACAAATTGGAGTTCATTTAATCCCGATTGAATATCAAGTATCGGTGCGGTTTTAATTAAAATGTTTTCGGAATATTTGAAATAAAAGGATAGTAATTGCGGAACATTTGGTTCGCAATCGTTTAATAAAAAAACTTTTCCTTTTTTATCATGACGTCTTGATGGGTCAACATATATCCAATCAAACTTACGGTTTAACGTTTTTAGTATCTCTGTACTTTCGCCAGAAAAACATTTAATATTTGAAACACTTAATATATTAAAGTTGTGTTGTACAATTTCAGAAAGATTATTATTGATCTCACAATGAGCGACTTCCTTAAAATGTTTAGCAAAATAATAATCATCAATTCCAAAGCCTCCTGATAAATCGATTAAAGATTCTCCTTTTATTAACGAGGCTTTATATTGAGCTGTTTTTTCTGAAGAAGTTTGTTCAATGGATATTTTTTCAGGAAAAATGATATTTTGCGCTCCAAACCATGTAGGTAATTTTAGTTTTGCCTTTTGTTTTGCAGCAATTTGATTTAATAAAACGCTATAGTCTAACTCTGGAAATGGATTTTTCTTAAACGCAAGTTCAGTAATATTGGTTTCAATATTCTGATTGATAAAATTTTGAATTTCGACTTGAAGTAGTTGGTTTAACATTAACAGAAGATGAATTTATTAAAACTTCAAAAATCCAAAAAGGTTACATTTTTATGCTTTTAAAGTTAAGTGCTAAAATAAAAAAAACTCGCCTTTTATAGCGAGTTTTAAAAGTAAAATTAAATTAACTAAACTAACAAAATGTTATTGTGCAAATGAACTTCTAGGTCCTCCAGGAGCAAATGTAGCTAACATTCTGTCTTTTTGTCCGTTAGAAAACATGTACATGCAAGCGTCATCTGTATAATCCATATAGTTCATTGTCATTTCAATAGGTGAACCTGAACAAGTTGAATAATGTGGATACGATGGACAACCATAGTTTGCAGTATTGTGTGAAGGTGTATCATTTACTTGGTCATTACCGCAAGTAGTATCACCCCAAATGTGTCTTAAGTTCAACCAGTGTCCTACTTCGTGAGTTGCTGTTCTACCTTTGTTGAAAGGATAAGTAGCAGTACCAGTAGTTCCAAAATATCTTGAGTCAATTACAACTCCATCTGTTGAAGGAGAACCTCCAGGGAATTGTGCATAACCTAAAATTCCTCCACCAATAGTACAAACCCATAAGTTCAACTTTGTGTCTGGTGAAGTAGCATCAATACCACCTCTCTTAGCGTTTTTCATAGTATCACGAGTACCCCAAGATGTTTTTCGTGTAGATTTTCTATTTACAGTCTCCAATACAAATGAAATTCCAACATTAGCTTTTGCACCCGAAAAAGTTGTAGGAACTTGATTGAAATCTGTGTTTTGTCCATTGAAATCTTGGTTTAAAACATCAATTTGAGATTGAATTTGAGCTAAAGAAATGTTTTCTGCAGATGAGCTATACAGCACATTAACAACTACAGGAATTTCAATTTGACCATTTACTAAACGACCTGCTTTTAATGCCATTTCGGTAAAATTTTCAATGTCAGTCATACGTTGAGCCAAACCTGGATCTTGACGCATTTGTTCTTGTAAAACATCATCTGAGGCACATTGACGTTCTGTTACCATTACAGCATTTGCATCTTCAACAGGGTTAGTTTCTTCGTTGTTACAAGAAACCATCATAGCGATTAAAGCTACGGATAATAAAATTTTTCTCATAATTTGATTAATAAATGTTAATTAATAGGTTAAAATTGTATTAAAATCTAAGCAATATTAACGCATTAAATTTATTAAACAAAAAAAAATCACATTTTTTTTGAAATATGTTAAATAATTGAAGTTATTCTATGCAAAATTATAGCTGCAGCTTGTACAACATTCATGCTACTATTCTTGCCATACATAGGGATATGTGTACATTGATTTGCAATTTGTAGTAAATCAGAAGAAATCCCATAAATTTCGCTTCCAAGTATTAAAGCGATTGGCTGATTGGTGATTTTTAACTGTTCAACTGGAATGCTATCATCGGTTATTTCAAGTGCAATAACTTGATAATTTCCATTTTTAATGATATTAATTAGTTCATTTTTATCCTTAAGAACTTCATAAGGAACAGTTTTATGAGTATTTCGAGATGTTTTATTAACTTTTCGATCCGATAAAATGAAATGTTCTCCTGTAAAATATATTTTTTCAACCCCGAAAGCGTCACAAATTCTGAAAATACTACCTATATTTTGTTGAAAGTAAATTTCATCACAAATAACTGTTATTGGAAAAGTTTTAGTTTCAAATTCTGTGTTTTCGTGAATTAATTGGGTTGACATATTTTTAGTTGTTAAAAGCGTAAAATAATATGTTAGCACCCATTTTTAAAGCTTTTTCTCTTATAGATATGGGGTCGTTATGCACTTCTTTATCTTCCCAACCATCGCCTAAATCGGATTCAAAAGTATAAAGTAAAACTAAACGGTTTTCAACGAAAATACCAAATGCTTGAGGTTTTTTGTTTTCGTGTTCGTGAATTTTTGGTAATCCATTTGGGAAATTATACGGTGCCTTAAAAATGTTATGATTTGAAGGGATTTCTTGTAGCACTTCATTAGGGAAAATTTTTTTAATTTCCTTACGAATGTATTCATCCATACCGTAATTATCATCGATATGTAAAAAACCGCCAGAAAGTAAATAATTGTGTAGATTTTCAATTTCAGATGGTGAAAAAACAACGTTTCCGTGTCCTGTCATGTGGATGAAAGGATAATCAAAAAGTGTACTGCTGCCGGCTTCAATACTATTTACTTTGGTATTAATCTTAGTATTGATATTCTGATTACAAAATTTTACTAAGTTGGGCAATGAAGTAGGATTAGCATACCAATCACCTCCGCCGTTGTATTTCAGTACGGCTACTTCTTGTGCGAATAAAAAACTGAAACAAAAAATCAATAGTAAACAAAAACTCTTTTTCATAATATTATTCGTTTGTTAAAGCAGCAGTATGACAGGCAACAAGGGCTGCAGTTTCGGTACGTAAGCGAGTGTTTCCTAATGTTACTGGAGTGAAACCATACGCTATAGCGTTGTTGATTTCATTTGTAGAAAAATCACCTTCCGGACCTATTAAAATTAGTGAATTTTCGTTTTGCGAAATTGTTTTTTTGAATGATTTTTTATCACTTTCTTCGCAATGTGCAATGTACTTTTTAGCTTCAAAATTTTGTTTTATAAATTCTGAAAAAGTTATGGGGTTATTTATTTTAGGTAAATACAATTGTAAGGACTGCTTCATAGCCGCTTGAACTATTTTTTCAGCTCTGTCAATTTTATAAATTTTTCGTTCCGAATGCTCACATATTATAGGTGTGATTTCGTGCAAGCCAATCTCGGTTGCTTTTTCCAAAAACCACTCCAATCGATCGTTCATTTTTGTTGGAGCAACAGCAATATGAATTCTGTAATTTACAGGTTCTTCAAATGTTTCAGTTATAATTTTAACTTCACATTTTTTTTCGGATGCCGAAATAATTTCTGAAGTAAATAAAAAACCTAAGCCATTTGTTAGATGTATCTTGTCTCCATTTTGTTTACGTAAAACTTTAACGATATGTCTACTTTCTTCTTTGTCAAAAGTGAATACTTTATCGCTACTTTTTATTTCAGAGTTATAGAATAATTGCATGGGCTTAAAATTCAATTCGTGCTTTTGAAACAACGTCTGTGTTACTTGTTTTATTTTCTAATAAGCTGTGATAACCAACTATCCCAATCATGGCTGCATTATCAGTAGTGTATTCAAATTTTGGAATATACGTTTGCCAACCGTATTTTTTTTCAGCTTCTTTCAAAGTGTTTCGTATACCTGAATTTGCAGAAACTCCACCACCAATAGCAATTTGTTTAATGCCAGTTTCTTTGACAGCTAATTTTAATTTATCCATCAGAATATTGATAATGGTATGTTGAATGGAAGCACAAATATCGGCTAGGTTTTCTTCAATAAAGTTTGGATTTGTTTGTGTTTGCTTTTGGATAAAATACAAAATCTGAGTTTTTAAACCACTAAAGCTAAAATTTAGGCCATCAACTTTAGGCTTGGTAAAAGGAAAGGCTTTTGGGTTTCCATCTTTTGCATATTTGTCAATTAAAGGACCTCCAGGGTAGGGAAGGCCTAAAATTTTTGCTGATTTATCAAAAGCTTCACCTACAGCGTCATCGGTAGTTTCCCCTATGATTTTCATTTCAAAAAAACTATCTACTTGTATGATTTGAGTGTGTCCACCACTTATGGTCATAGCTAAAAATGGAAAGGTAGGTTTTGAATATCCTTCTTCATCTATAAAATGTGCCAAAATATGTCCTTTCATATGATTTACAGCTATCAATGGAATGTCTAAGGCCATACTTAGTGATTTTGCAAATGACCCTCCCACCAAGAGAGAACCCATCAAGCCTGGACCTTGAGTAAACGCAATGCAAGACAAATCATTTTTTGTAATTCCGGCTTTTTTTAGTGCAACGTCTACAACGGGTACAATATTCTGTTGATGCGCTCTTGATGCAAGTTCGGGCACAACCCCTCCATATTGTTCGTGAATTTCTTGACGAGCTACTACATTTGATAGTACTTTATCGTTTAAAAGAACTGCTGCCGATGTGTCGTCACATGAACTTTCAATTGCTAGAGTGTATATATTTTTTGAATTCATAAAAAGGCATGAAATTTGATTGGCTTGATGTTGTTAATATCTTTCAAAAATCCTTATTTTTGTTTATTAGCAACTTCACTATATCATTAGGCAAATTTAACACAATTTAAAGTATCAAAAAATTTAAAAAAATATTCATCCGAACGATAATAGCTATACTGCTATTTATATTGTTGTTAGGTGTGGTTTTTTCGTTGCCGTTTGTGCAAACGCAATTAGGGCATTATGCTACAAACCAACTTAACAAGGAGTTTGGAACAGATATAACTGTTGAAAAGGTTTCCATTACCCCATTTGGAAGTTTAAAATTAAAGAAAATTTTGGTGCGTGACCATCATCAAGATACTTTGTTTGCTATCAAAAGTCTTAATACGGCAATACTTCAATTTAAAAGTTTGGTTTCAGATGGGCATCCATATTTGGGTGATGTTATTATTAACGGATTGGATTGTAAACTCCGCCAATATGAGGGAGAAAAAGATACTAATTTAGACCAGTTTATTGCAATTTTTGATGATGGAAAACCTTCTTCAGGACGATTCAGAATGAAGGCTTCTTCAATGACGCTTTTTGATAGTCGTTTCCGATATATTGATGATAATTTAGAAAACCCTAAACTTCTAGATTTTACCGAATTAAACGGAAGGATAGAAGATTTTTTTATTAAAGGTGCAAACGTAAATACTTTTATTGAAAAACTGAGTTTTCATGACCATCGTGGTTTAGAAGTTGAAAATTTGACTACTGATTTCACGTATACTAAGTCGAATATTTTATTGCAAAAATTAGATTTAAAATCACCAAATTCACATCTGTTAGGTGATGTAGAGATGCGCTATAATCGAGAAGATTTTTCAGATTTTAACAATAAAGTAGTATTTGATGTTACCTTGGATAAGGCTTTTATAGCGACAAATGACTTGAATTATTTTTACAATGAATTCGGTGCAGATAATACGTTTTATTTGGATACCCATTTGAAAGGTACATTGAATGATTTTACAACGCATAATTTAAAGTTAGTAGATAAAAAGCATTCTGAAATCATTGGGACACTGAATTTTAAAAACCTGTTTAAGAAGGATGAATCGTTTAAAATTGAAGGGAATATAACGCGAATATCTTCAAATTATGCTGATTTAGGAGCAATTTTACCTCGACTATTAGGTGAAAATTTGCCTACAGCTCTTTCAAAATTAGGAACAATTAATTTATCCGGAAATTTAACTTTAACTGACAGCTATATCGATACAGATGTTTATTTAACGACACTTTTAGGTATAGTAGATGCCGATTTGGCTATTCAAGATTTAGGACACATTGATAAAGCAACGTATCAAGGAAATGTTGTTTTAGAGCAATTCAATTTGGGTAAATTTTTAGCCATTACAGAAATTGGAAAAGTTTCACTTGATTTGGATGTGGATGGTAAGGGTTTTAATCAGAAATATTTAGATACCAAGATTAAGGGAGCAGTACAAAATTTAGAATTTAATAATTATAATTATACCAACATAACTCTTGATGGTAAGATGAAATTGCCTTATTTTCAGGGGTATTTTAACAGTAACGATCCTAATTTACGTATGGACTTTAAAGGTTTGGTAGATTTAAGTTCGAAACTTAAAAAATACGATTTTATTTCTACTATCGATTATGCGGATTTACACGAATTGAATTTTGTAAACGATAGTATATCTATTTTTAAAGGGGTAATTTTACTTAATGCAAAAGGTAATAATTTTGATGATTTGAGTGGAAAATTGAATATTAGAAATGTTTCCTATCAAAACAATCAAGAAGCCTTTTACTTTGAAGATTTTAATCTGACATCGGATTTTGATGAAAACAACATTCGTACGATTGCGGTTAATTCTCCAGATATTATTAACGGTAAGGTTGTGGGTAAATTTAAAACGGCTGAATTACCAAAAATTGTAGAAAATGCTGTTGGGAGTTTATATGCAAATTATACTCCTAATAAACTGAACGAAGGACAATATTTAGATTTTGATTTTACGATTTACAATAAGATAGTAGAGGTATTTGTTCCGGAAGTATTGATTTCAGAGCATACAAAAATTAAAGGTCAAATAAACGCTGATAAAGGTAAATTTGTGTTTGACTTTGTTTCTCCTAGTATTGAGGCCTATAAAAATAGTTTCAGTAACATTAAGATAGATATTGATAATAAAAACCCTATTTATAATACTTATATAGCTATTGATAGTATTCGAAATCGAAATTATAAAATTTCCGATTTTAATTTAATTAATCTTACAATAAACGATACCTTGTTTGTTCGTTCAGAGTTTAAAGGAGGTTCTGAAAATCAAGATAATTATTCATTGAACTTGTACCACACAATTAATACGGATAAACAATCAGTTATTGGTTTTAAGAAGTCGGAGATTAACTTAAAAGATTTTGTTTGGTATATCAACGAAAAAGGAACAAATGATAATAAAATTACATTCGATAAATCGTTAAGTAATTTTAATTTCGAAAAGTTGAGTTTGTCTCATAATAACCAAGACATGAGTTTTTACGGAGCAATAAAAGATTCAACCTTTAAAGATTTACATTTGACTTTTAAGGATGTAGATTTGGAAAAAATAGTACCTTCTGTTGATAGTTTGAGTTTTAAAGGGAAAATAAATGGATTTTTGGAATTAAATCAGAAGAAAAAGGTATATAAGCCACTTTCAGAAATTAAAATTGATAATTTAAAAATTAATGAATTACCGGTAGGTGATTTTGAGTTGAATATTGATGGAAATGAAAATTTAAACTTATTTGAAGTTGATGCAAATATTACACAAAATGGAGAGGAACGTTTTTATTTGGATGGTGATTTAAAGTACATCAATAAAGAAACTAGGCTTGATTTAGATGCTGGTTTTAATAAATTTGAATTAGCTCCGTTTGGTCCTCTTTTAAGTTCGATTGTTTCGAATGTAAGAGGTAATGCATCTGGTAGAGCAGCTATAAAGGGAGTATTGACAAATCCGGAAGTGGATGGACGTTTGTATTTGAATGAATCAGGATTGAGTATACCGTATCTTAATGTAGATTATAATTTTGAGCCTAATGCAATTGTTGATGTTACTGAGCATCAGTTTTTATTCCGAAATATTCATGTAACCGATACTAAATATAATTCTAGTGGCGTGTTAAGTGGAAATGTTAGACATCTTGTATTTGACGATTGGCAAATAGATTTGGAGTTGGAATCCGATAATATTTTAGCATTAGATACCAAAGATGGTGATGATGTCTTTTATTATGGAACAGCTTTTATGAATGGTTATGCCACAGTTAAAGGACCTACAAACGCATTAGAAATTAAGGTAGTAGGAGAGTCGGAAAAAGGAACAAGTATTAAGATTCCAGTGAGTGATTCCGAAGAGATAGGAGATAATTCATTTGTAACGTTTGTTTCGGAAAAGGAATATCGAAACATGGAGAAAGGAATTGTGTCTCAGGAGAACAAGTATGAAGGTATAGAATTGGAACTTGATTTTGATATTGATACGGATGCAGAGATTGAAGTTATATTGGATCGTAATACTGGGCACTCAATGAAGGGTAGAGGTTATGGATCTATGCGAATGGAAATTAATACTTTGGGTAAGTTTTTAATGAATGGGGATTTTATCGTTGTAGAAGGAGAGTATAAATTTAAATATGGAGGTTTAATTGATAAAAAGTTTACAGTAAAAAATGGCGGAACAATACGTTGGGATGGTGAACCTATGAACGCAATTTTGGATTTAGAGGCTGTTTATCATACACAAGCCAACCCAGGAGTTTTGGTTGAAAGTGCTTCTTTTAACCGAAAAGTCGAAACAGATGTTTCAATTTTAATTACTGGAAGTTTACAAAATCCAGAACCTGATTTTAGTATTAATTTCCCGAATGTAAGTTCGGTAATGAAAAGTGAAATCGATTATCAATTACAAAATAAAGACAAACGTCAAACACAAGCATTGGCATTGTTGTCAACGGGATCCTTTATGACACCTGAAACAGCTGGAAATGCGGCTTATGGACCATTGTTTGAGCGAGCAAGTTCTTTATTTAGTGATATTTTTGCCGATGAAGATAGCAAGTTGCAATTTGGAGTCGATTATACCCAAGGAGATCGTTTGAACGATTTGTCAGATAGAGTTGGAGTAACCTTGGCAACACAGATTAATGATAAAATTTCCATTAATGGTAAAGTAGGGGTTCCAGTAGGAGGAGTAACAGAATCAGTTATTGTAGGGAATGTAGAAATTCAAATGGAGTTAAACGAAGACGGTACTTTAAGAGCTCATGTTTTTAATAGAGAAAATGATATCAATTATATAGGAGAAGGAATTGGCTATACACAAGGAATTGGGGTCACATATAGTGTCGATTTTGATAAATTTAAAGAATTGATTTACGAAATTTTTAAACGAAAAGATAAAAAACAATCCAATCAAAGTGATAATTCTTCAGATGTTCCGGATTCTGATTTACCTCCAGGATTTATTGATTTTATTAATGAGCGTAAACAACAAAATAAATCCGATGGAATTCGAAATGAAGAATTAGAATATGTTCCTGAAATTGATTAAATTTATCTTCTATGACAATAATTTCTTCTACAATAAAAAAAATCGGAGTGTTGACTTCCGGAGGAGATTCTCCAGGTATGAACGCTGCTATTCGTGCCGTAGTACGAACTTGTGCCTTTCACAATGTTGAGTGTGTTGGTATATACCGTGGTTATCAAGGAATGATTGAGGGTGATTTTAAAGAAATGGGGCCTCGTTCCGTTAATAACATAGTCAACAAAGGTGGTACTATATTAAAATCAGCACGTTCTAAAGAATTTATGACTGCAGATGGACGTAAACAAGCCTACCAACATCTTATAGATGCAGGTATTAATGCATTGGTTGTTATCGGTGGTGATGGTTCTTTTACAGGGGCTGAAGTTTTTAATAAAGAATTTAATTTTCCAGTAATGGGAATTCCTGGTACTATTGATAATGATATTTATGGTACAAGTCATACTTTAGGTTTTGATACCGCTTTGAATACCGTTGTTGAGGCTATTGATAAGATTCGCGATACCGCGAGTTCACATAATCGCTTGTTTTTTGTTGAAGTTATGGGACGCGACGCAGGTCATATTGCCTTAAATTCAGGAATTGGAGCAGGAGCGGAAGAAATTTTGATACCAGAGGAAGATTTAGGTTTAGACCGACTTGTAGAATCGTTAAAACGAAGTAAATTGTCAGGTAAGTCTTCTAGTATAGTGGTGGTTGCCGAAGGGGATAAAATTGGTAAAAATGTTTTCGAATTAAAAGATTACGTGGAAGAAAATATGCCAGAATATGATGTTCGTGTTTCTGTATTAGGACATATGCAACGTGGTGGTTCTCCTTCATGTTTTGACCGTGTTTTAGCCTCTCGCTTGGGTGTTAAGGCAGTTGAATCACTTTTGGAAGGCAAAACAAATTTCATGGTAGGACTACTTAACGACAAAGTAGCGCTTACACCCTTAACACAAGCCATTAAAGGAAATACCGAAGTGGATAGGGAATTACTTCGTGTTTCTGATATAATGACTACTTAGGATTAGTTTGAATTAAATGGTTTTAATAAGATTAAAATCATAAAACACAATATTTATGACAAAAATTAAAGTTGGAATCAATGGTTTTGGCCGTATCGGACGAATTGTTTTCAGAGAAACACTCAATAGAGATAATGTAGAAATTGTAGCTATAAATGATTTACTAGATGTCGATCATTTGGCCTATCTTTTAAAATACGATTCGGTACATGGTCCTTTTAAAGGTACTGTGGAAGTTAAAGAAGGGCATTTGTGGGTAAATGGTCAGTATATTAGAGTTACTGCAGAGAAAGATCCAACACAGTTAAATTGGAATGCTGTTGGAGTAGATGTGGTAGCTGATTGTACCGGTATTTTTACAACTTTAGAAAAAGCTAATGCGCATTTAACAGCGGGTGCTAAGAAAGTTGTAATTTCAGCACCTTCATCTGATGCACCTATGTTTGTGATGGGAGTCAATCATGATCAGGTAAAACCAACAGATACGATAGTTTCGAATGCTTCTTGTACAACAAATTGTTTGGCGCCATTAGCCAAAGTACTTCATGATAATTTTGGTATCAAAGAAGCTTTGATGACCACTGTACATGCTACAACTGCTACGCAATTAACCGTTGATGGTCCAATTCGAAAGAGTTATCGTTCGGGACGTTCGGCATTAGTAAATATTATTCCAGCTTCTACGGGAGCGGCAAAAGCTGTTACTAAAGTTATTCCAGAATTAAAAGACAAGCTTACTGGTATGGCTTTCCGTGTTCCTGTTGCTGATGTATCCGTAGTGGATTTAACTGTAAAAGTAGAAAAGGAAACTTCATATGCTGAAATCATGCGGGTTTTGAAACAAGCTTCTGAGACTTCTATGAAAGGAATTTTAGGTTTTACGGAAGATGAAGTTGTTTCTTCCGATTTTATATCGGATAAGCGTATTTCTATTATTGATGCAAATGCGGGTATTGAGCTTAATTCGACTTTTTTTAAAATTGTTTCTTGGTACGATAATGAATATGGCTATTCTTCTAAATTAATAGATTTAGTAGCCCACATTGGAAGTTTGTAAGTATTTAAATTTAAAAGATTTTAGATAGGATGGTTTGGTTTTAAGCTATATTCTTTCTGAAATTAAGATGAATATATAATGAAATTATTAGTAGATAGTGGCTCTACAAAGGCCGATTGGATTGCAACGGATAATGATGGAAATGTACTTTTTACGACGCATACTTTAGGCTTAAATCCTGAGGTTTTAAGTAGAGAAGATATTATTGCTCGTTTAAATAGTGCAACTGAAATTTTAGAGATCAAAGATCAAGCTTCAGATATATTTTTTTACGGTGCTGGTTGTGGTACTGATAGGATGAAGCGGTTTTTAGCTCAAGTTTTTCAAGAATATTTTACAAATGCTACAGTCTTAGTCAATGAAGACACTTATGCAGCGGTTTATGCGGCAACAAAAAAAGGAGATAAAGCAATTGTATGTATCTTAGGGACAGGATCAAATTGTAGTTATTTTGATGGTGAAGTTTTACATCAAAAAGTACAATCCTTGGGTTATATTGCTATGGACGATTGCAGTGGTAATCGTTTTGGACGTCATTTGATTCGGGCCTATTATTTCAATAAAATGCCAAAGGAGTTGGCACTTGAATTTGAAACGACTTTTGATTTGGATGCAGATGTTATCAAGCAAAATTTTTATAAAGAACCGAATCCGAATGCATATTTAGCAAATTTTGCTTCTTTTTTAATTAAACATAAGGATACTGTATTTTGCCAACAATTTATAACGAAAGAAATCAAAGTTTTTGTTGAAAATTATATCATGCAATTTGAGGACTATAAAGAAATTCCAGTACATTTTATTGGTTCAATCGCTTTCTTTTTGAAAGATGAAATCGAAACAATTTTAAATCAATATGGTATTACAATGGGGAAAGTGGTTTCACGCCCAATTGATGGATTAATTGAATACCATGTTTTAAATGCTTAAAAAATGAAAAAATCTTACGAAATAGCGATAATTGCACATGATGCTAAAAAAGCAGATATGGTGCAATTTTTAAATCATAATAAAGAAATTTTAATCTCTGAAAAGATAAAACTTATTGCTACAGGAACAACTGGTAGTAAAGTAGAAAACATAGGAATTAAAGTAAAAAAAATGCTTTCAGGACCACTAGGAGGTGATGCGCAAATAGCCGCTAGGGTAGCAGAAGGAAAAACGAAAATGGTTATTTTTTTTAAAGATCCTAATTCAAGTCATCCACACGAACCCGATATTAGTATGTTGATTCGCATTTGTGATGTACATAATGTGCCATTGGCCACAAATGGAGCAACGGCACAATTATTATTAAATGCTTTAACGATTGATTAAGCTTCTTTTGAAGCCATCATTGAAATTTCAACATTTACATTTTTAGGTAAACAAGCAACTTGAACCGTTTCTCTTGCAGGAGCGGTTTTTTCGTTAAAATAACTACCGTATACTCCGTTAATTTTAGCAAAATCATTCATATCACTAATGAAAATGGTAGTTTTAAAAACATTTTCAAAGGTCATATCTGCAGCTTCTAAAACAGCTTTCATATTTTCCATTACTTGTTTCGTTTCTATCTCAATATCTGAAAGAACCAATTCACCGGTACTTGGGTCAATGGCAATTTGACCTGAAGTGTATAAAATTCCACCTGCTAATACCGCTTGGTTATATGGACCAATAGGAGCAGGTGCTTTTTCTGTAAAAATTATCTTTTTCATATGTTTTATATTATCTGAATACGCGATCTGGAATTTGTCTTTTTTCCCATTTAATGTCACTCAATACTGAAGATGAAATTCCAATAAAGAATCCCCAATATGCATTAGGACCATATGGAACCCAGTTGAAGCTCATTCTCCAACTTTCTAAATCTCTTTCAAATCGAAATTGAGTAAAAGTAACGCCTCTTTGTTTGAAGTCGTAACCAGAAGAGAATCCTACTTTCCAACGTGGTGCTAGTTCAATATTACCAGATGCCATTAAGGAATTGTTGCTGATTTCGCTTTGGCGGTTTGTATTGTTATAGGTAACAGAGTATGCTAAACGAAGATCCCAAGGCAGTTTTGTATTGTACCATTCATCATTAGAATCTTCTCCTTCTTTGTCTTTCTTGTTGAATAAACTTTGGCGGCTATCGCTCAAATCGGCACCTGTACCAAATAAATCATCATTACGGCCACCATTTAAAGCGGTTTGACTTTCCGTTTGAGTTGTAGTTTCTTTATTGTCTTTAGCTAAATCATTACTTGAAAAAGAGTAATTAATGGTCATGTTTGCACTAGTCATGCGGAATAAACTACCTCCATTATCAATATTAAAAGTCTCGATTCTTTTTCCTGAATTGTCAATAGCGTATGGGTCAAGTGTAGTAGCAAAGTTCACATTCATTTTTTGCTTGAATAACTGGGTACCACCACTAATTCTTAAAGGAGCTAAAGCTAAAGAATCAGCAGCTAAATTATAGCTTGTTGCTAAATTTAAGTTATTTAAAAGCATAACCTTTTTAGGTTCATCTTTTTTACTGTCTTTGTCTCTTACTTTAGCTTCGAAAGTGTTACTTAATGATAAACCAACGCTACTTGCATAATCGTTCCCTGGAGTCCCGAAAAGTCCGCTTTCAAAGCGAGTAAAATTATCCATATTGTTCCCTGTAGCATCAATTGCATAGGTGTCGTAATATTGGTCAAAAGCAGGAGTGTAGTTATAAGAAATACCAGGGCGCATTACGTGGCGAATAGCCTGAATCTTTTTATCTTCTCCAAAATTAAATGTACCGTAAATAGTTGTTCCAATATTAGCAGCAAAATTATAGGTTCTAAAGGCATCAAAACCTTTAACATCTTCAGTAATAATTTTGTTTTGCGCGGCACTATAATACTTATCTATTGTATTAAAAGTCCAAACTTCATTATAGTTTGCAGATGTAGAAACACTAAAATACTTGAATACTTTAAAATTTGTACTTAAAGGTATAGAGTGTTGAAACCCTGATTTTGCATCTCTAAACATTTGTGGTTTAAAAAACAATGAATCAGCAGTTGTAATTCTATTTTCTCCTCTTAGATTATACTGAAAGTTAATATTTTTAAAAAATCCTTTTTTAACACCATCTTTTGGAGCAAATGGAAAAATACGATCCACACTTGCTTGTAGTGTCGGAAGCGTCATGTTGATTAGTTCAGTATTGGTGTTTTGATTATGCGTTGCTGCAAGTGAAAAATTAACTTGTGGGACAGTTTGAAAAGTATGCGAATAGGAAACAGAAGAACTCAAGTTATTGTTTAAACTAGAACCAATATTAGCTACATTTACCGATTGTCTAAAATACTGGCTACTTCCTAAGTTTACAGAAGCAGAGAATCTTGAATTAGCAGAAGCTTTAGCATCTTGACTATGACTCCATTGAATATTATACTGTTTAGAGCGGGCATAATCAGGAAAGCCTTTTTCTCCTTGTATGTTGTGTTCGAATCTGAAATTCATCCGACCGTTAAATTTATAACGCTTAGCATAACTACTCTCAAATCGTAAACCATAACTACCATTGGTGTAGTAATCCCCTAGAATGGCTAAGTCATAATAATCGCTTAATGCAAAATAATACCCTCCATTTTGTAAAAAGTAACCTTGTTGATTGGATTGCCCTGGCGTTGGCATAATAAATCCAGAGGTACTTTCGTCTGTCATGGGAAAGTAAGCAAACGGTAAAAATAAAGGAGTAGGGACATCTTGTATTACTAAGTTCGTTCCGCCAACCACAACTTTTTTATTAGGTACAAATTTTACTTTCGAGACTAAGAAATAATATTCTGGATCTTCAATGTTTTTTGAAGTTGTAATTCGGGCATTTTTTAAGAAATAAACCGAATCATTTTCTCGTTTTGAAATTTCAGATTTGATATTTAAATCCCCTTGTTTGGTTCTAGAATTCCAAACTAAAGCTTTTTTGGTTTTGAAATTGAATCGAATGGAGTCGGGTTCAATTACGTTACTTCCTTGTGTGAATATAGGTGATTGTGTGTAATTGCCCAAACTGTCTTTTATGCGTCCAGCGTAAACTTCATTATTATCATAATCAACAACTATAATTCCTGATTTTAATTGTATGTCGGTATAGTATAATTCAGCTTCGTTATAAAGCGTCATTTGTTTTGTTCGCTGGTCCACGCGCTCGTAATCTTTTGCCTTTCGCTTTACGATACCTTCTAAAGCTCCTTTTTTCTTTACTACTGTGTCTTTTTTTGTAGTAGTTTCCTCTTTAACAGAGTCGTTTTTTGTAGTAATATTCAGAGTGTTTTCAGGAAGGGGTAAACTGCTTTTATTGAGCTTGATGGAATCTTTTTGCTTTAAATCTTGTGAAAAAACAGCAGTATTCCCATTTGTTAGAAAAATTGCTAATAAAACGATATGAAATAACTTGGTACGCAATCCTATTAATAGTATTTTTGTAAAAATTTGGCTCACTTTTTGAAGTGTCAAACTTACATATATTTTTTTGCAAAAATAAGCTTTTAATAAAATTATAACTATGCTAATAAAAACTAAAATTTCAATACTTTCAAAAAAAGCAACTTTTCTTTTATTTGTAGGGGTATTGCCTTTTTCTTTTAACGCAGTATTTGCACAAACAAAACCAAAATTTAAAGTTGTGCTAGATGCTGGACACGGGGGTACTGATCCAGGAAATTCTTATCACGGATATGTTGAGAAAAACATAGCCCTGCAAACTACACTTTTAGTTGGTGATATTTTAGAAAAATACAATGATATTGAAATTTTATACACTCGTAAAAAAGATATTTTTATTGAGTTAAAAGATCGCCCAAAGGTAGCCAATGAAGCGGATGCCGATTTGTTTGTTTCGATACACTGTAATTCTGTTAAGAATTTTGGACCAATGGGAACTGAAACATTCGTAATGGGATTATCGCGTAGTAATACCAATTTAGAAGTCGCTAAAAACGAGAACTCGGTAATTTTATTAGAAAAGGATTATAAAGAGAAATATAACGGTTTTGATCCTAACCGTCCAGAATCGTTTATCGGGTTAAAAATTTTACAAGAAGAATATTTATCGCAAAGTATTGAGTTAGCCTCAAAAATTGAAAATGCTTTTTCAACAAAATTGAAGAGAAATAGCAGAGGGGTTAAGCAAGCGCCATTGTGGGTCTTAGACGCATCTTACATGCCGAGTGTTTTAATTGAGTTGGGTTTTCTTTCTAATAAAACAGAAGGTGCTTATTTGAATTCAGATGCTGGTAAAAATGATATGGCAAAAGCAATAGCTGAAGCCGTTTTGGAATACAAGAAGCAATTTTATAATTCATCTGGTTCAACAGAAGCGTATGTACCAACTGTGACGACCACAATACCAAAAGAGAATAAGGAGCCTGCAGTTGAAACGGTGCAAGGTGTGGTTTTTAAAGTTCAGATTTCTGCGAGTAGCCGAAAATTAGAAACTAGCCCGTCAAATTTTAAAGGACTATCTTCTATATCAGTAGAACAGGTGGGGAAAGTTTATAAGTATTTCTATGGTAATGAAAATGATTATCAGATGATTAATAAACGCATGTCTGAAGCCAAAGCAAAAGGTTATAAAGATGCTTATATTGTAGCTTATAAAGACGGAGTAAAAATTAGCCTATCGGAAGCAATTAAATAAAATAAAGTTTTATTTTTGTTAAAAATAAAGAAAGCTTTGAAATTAACAAGAGAAATTAAGACCGCAATTTTAGTCATTTCATCTATTTTGCTGTTTGTCTGGGGTTACAGTTTTTTAAAAGGGAAAGATTTATTCAGTACCAACAAAAAGTTATACGTTAATTATGAGAATGTCGCAGGGTTAGTTACTTCAGCTCCTGTTACGTTAAATGGGTTAAAAATAGGGAAGGTTAATAGTATTTCTATTGAACCTGATGGTAGGTTATTAGTAGAGTTGTTAATCATGAATGATTTTCCTATCTCAAAATCAAGTGTGGCAGAGATTTACGATTCAGGTTTAGTTGGAGGACGTGAAATTGCCATTATTCTTAACTTAGAAGATCAAAATTATGCTGTTTCCGGTGATTTCTTAACTCCTTCTAATAAATTGGGACTTACAGATGCATTGGCAAAGCAAATTGAACCATTGAAAGATAAAGTTGAAAAACTTTTGGATAATGCAAATACTCTGTTCGCTAATGTTAATCAAATTTTAGACGAAAATACCAAGAACAATTTACAGCATGCTATTGCAGAAATGAATAAAACCATGACTGAATTTAGCAGTGCTTCAAAAAGTTTAAATCAATTATTAGCTACTAATAAAGGTAAATTAGACACCACATTCAGTAATTTAGATAGAATGTCATCTAATTTTGCTACTATTTCCGATTCGTTAGCCCAAGCTAATTTAGGACAAACCGTTGAGAACTTACAAAAGACTTTAGCAAGTGTTGATAAATTAATGCTTGGTATGCAAAATGGTGAAGGTACTATGGGTAAACTTATGAAAGATGAAACCATGTACAACAACTTCTCTTCTGCATCTAAAGAATTAGAATTACTATTAGAAGATTTAAGACTACACCCTACACGATACATAAACGTTTCGGTTTTTGGAAAAAAAGAGAAACCATACGTAGCACCAGAGTTTAAAGAACAAAGCCAACCAACTAATTAATTACAATCAAGATGAGTTTTTTACCTAATCTTTTATTTGCCATTATTTTATTCTTAGGAATTGGATATTTTGCTAAAAATGTAAAAAAGTTAATTCGTAACATTAAGTTAGGTCAAAATGTTGATCGAACTGATAATCCATCTGCGCGTTGGAATAATATGTTGATGATTGCATTAGGACAATCAAAAATGGTAAAACGTCCTGTTGCAGGTTTTTTACATATTGTAGTGTACGTAGGTTTTATCATAATCAACATTGAAGTTTTAGAAATTATCATTGATGGATTATTTGGTACACACCGTGTTTTTAGTTTCTTAGGTGGTTTTTATAATGTGTTGATTGGTTCTTTTGAAGTATTAGCATTCTTAGTTTTAGTAGCGGTTATTGTGTTTTGGACAAGACGTAATATTATAAAATTACAGCGCTTTTGGAAACCAGAAATGCAAGGTTTTCCTAAGAATGACGCTAACTACATTCTATATTTTGAAATGGTATTGATGTCGCTTTTTTTACTAATGAATGCCGCTGATTTTCATTTACAACATGTAAGTGGTGGATTTGGTCATTACAATCAAGCAGGAAGTTTCCCAATTTCTCAATTTATTGCTCCATTATTTGATGGTATGAGCAATTCAGCTGTGTTTATAATTGAAAGAGGCGCTTGGTGGTTGCATATTACAGGTATTTTAGTATTCTTAAATTACTTATACTTCTCAAAACATTTACATATTTTATTAGCTTTCCCAAATACTTATTTTGCAAATTTGAATCCACAAGGACAATTTAATAATTTGGAAAGTGTTACCAACGAAGTTAAGCTAATGATGGACCCTTCAGCTGATCCTTTTGCTGCTCCAGCTAATCCAGATGCTGTGCCTGCAAAATTCGGTGCTTCTGATGTGCAAGATTTAAATTGGGTTCAATTGTTAAATGCATATACTTGTACAGAATGTGGACGTTGTACCTCTTCATGTCCGGCAAATCAAACAGGAAAAAAACTGTCACCGCGAAAGATCATGATGGATACGCGTGATCGTTTGGAGGAAGTTGGTAAAAATATTGATGCGAATAACGGTGTTTTTCTAGAAGACGGTAAGTCATTATTGAATGATTATATTACTCCAGAAGAACTTTGGGCATGTACTACATGTAATGCATGTGTGGAAGAATGTCCAGTAAACATCAGTCCATTATCAATTATAATGGATATGCGTCGTTATTTGGTAATGGAGCAGAGTGCTGCACCAATGGAATTAAATTCTATGATGGCTAATATTGAGAATAATGGAGCACCTTGGCCTTATAACCAAATGGATCGCTTAAATTGGAAAGACGAGGCTTAATCATTAGAGCGATTATTACAAATTGTAAATCATAAGGAAATGAAAAAAGAAGAAATTGAAAGCAAATTGCAACCAATTTCAATAAATGGGGAGCAATTAAGCCCTATACTTCCTGAGGGAGTTAAAAACTACCTTATAGATATTGATGGAACAATTTGTGATGACATTCCAAATGAAGAGCCAGAGCGAATGGTAACAGCGCAAGTTTATCCTGATGCATTGGTAACTTTGAATAAATGGTATGATGAAGGTCATATTATCTATTTTTTTACTTCACGTACAGAAGAACACAGAACCGTTACCGAAGCTTGGTTAAAACAACATGGTTTTAAATATCATGGGATGTTGATGGGTAAGCCTAGGGGAGGTAATTACCATTGGATAGACAATCATTTGGTAAAGGCGACTCGATATAAAGGTAAATTTACTGATTTAATAGATAAAGAAGTTACTATTCAAGTATTTAAAGACGAGCAATAGTTTAAAGTATAAACAGAAAACATAGTATTATGTCTGAAAATTTAGTAGTGCCTACAATGGCAGAGATGATGGCTCAAGGAAGAGAACCGGAAATTTTATTTTGGGTTGGTTCAGCGGGTAGTTATGATGATAGAGCAAAAAAGATTACAAGAGCATTTGTAAGAATATTAAATAAAGCAAATGTTGATTTTGCGGTTTTAGGAACTGAAGAGAGTTGTACTGGAGATGTTGCAAAGCGTGCAGGAAACGAATTTTTGTTTCAAATGCAGGCAATGATGAATATTGAATTATTAAATGCTTATAATGTTAAAAAGATTGTTACTTGTGATCCACACTCGTTCAATTGTTTAAAAAATGAATATCCTGGACTAGGAGGAAAGTACGAAGTTTTGCACCATACTCAGTTTATTAAAGACTTATTAAGTGAAGGACGTATAAAATTCAATACAGATACCTATAAAGGAAGTCGCATTACTTTTCATGATCCGTGTTATTTAGGAAGAGCTAATAATGAATACGAAGCACCTCGTGACATTTTAAAACAAACTAATGCTACTATAGTTGAAATGAAGCGCAGTAAAAATTCAGCATTATGTTGTGGAGCAGGTGGCGCTCAAATGTTTAAAGAGCCTGAAAAAGGAAATATGGACATCAATGTATTACGAACAAAAGACGCATTCGAAACCAATCCAAATATTATTGCTACAGGTTGCCCTTATTGCAATACCATGATGACTGATGGTGTTAAGTTTAATGAGAAAGAAAATGAAGTAAAGGTTTTAGATATTGCTGAAATAATTGCTAATGCTCAAGATTTGTAAGATGTTTAAAGTAATTACTTTTAGTTCTTTTTTATTATTCAGTTTGTTCGGCTTTTCACAAAATGAAGTGATTTTAGATGTTATTGCAAAAGAAACGTGTTCTTGTATTTCAGAGCGTAATATCAATTTGGAAAATGAAGATGAAAATCAATTGACTATGGAATTAGGCTTGTGCATGATTCAAAGTTATAAAAATCATATTGATGAGTTTTCTTTAGCCGAAAGATTGGACATGTCAAACTCAACCCAAATGAGAGCCTTTGGTGAAAAAATTGGGTTAAAAATGGTTAATCATTGTCCAGATTTTGTATTAGCATTAGGAAGAAAGAAACTTAATGAAACGGATGTAGAGGATGCAGATTACGAAGATGAATATGCTGCAATAGAAGGAAAAGTAAAATCCATATCGTTTTCAAATAATTTAGTTTTAAAAATAGTTGAACCTTCAGGAAAAGTAAATGAATTTATAGTGCTAAATGATTTTGATAATTCGTTTTTACTGACTGATAAAGTGTTAAAAAATAATGATATTGTAAAAGTTAGTTATTACGAAATAGCCCTTTATGATGTCAAATTGAATAAATTTATTGTTCAAAAAATAATTTCTGATTTAAATAAAATATAATGTACGTACCCTTTGATACTTTACCAGCACATTCTCGAATTTGGATTTACCAATCGAATAGAAAATTTTCAGAGAGTGAAGAATTAGAAATTACAGAAGCAACGAAAGCCTTTTTAGAAGATTGGTCAGCGCATGGTCAAAGTTTAGAAGCTTCTTTCCAAATCGTTTATAATCGTTTTATTATTATAGCTGTAAATCAAGACGTGCAAGCTGCAACAGGTTGTTCTATTGATGCTTCAGTGCAATTTATTCAAGCCCTAGAACAAAAGTATAGCATTGACTTGTTGGATAAAATGAATGTTACATTCAAATTAGGAGAACACATAGCACACAAATCTTTGATTGACTTCAAAAAAATGGCTAAAGAAAAAGCAGTTTCTGCTAATACCATAGTGTTTAATAATTTAGTGAATACAATAGGAGAGTGGGAAGAGTTTTGGGAGGTTCCAGCAAGTGAAAGTTGGCACAGTCGCTTCTTTTAATATTAACTTAATGTTAAGTTTTTTAACCTATTAAATAGTATTTTATCTGATTTTCAAAGTTAAATTATTCATAAAAATCCTACTTATCGTTTTTTAATGTAATTTATCGGCTATTTTATACCAGTTAACTTTAGTATAATATCTTTAATCTGTAATTAAAGCTATTAACTATGAAACTTAACCACGGTATTATTGCAAGCTTATTGCTGTGCATTCCATTTGCTTCATTTTCTCAAGTAGGAATTGGTACTACTTCTCCACAATCAGATTTACACGTTGAAGGAACTCTTCAAGTAACCAACACAGATGCTGTGTCTACACCAGTAAAATTAACGGGTATTGGCACTGAAGGTAGAATTACTGATGTTGTATTAGGAGATAACTTAAATTTAACAGGTAATGTCTTGTCATCAGTACGTTCGGATGTGGCGAGTTATAAAATTGCAACAATAAATTTAGCTGCTACAAATAATTCAAATAACGTGTTTAACAATGTTAATTTAGATTTAAGTGGCGTAAACAAAGAAGTTGTTGTTTTTAGAGTTGTCGGAGCAACAACTGGTTTTTCTGTAACTGGTATTCAAGGAGGTGTAGATGGAAGACATATCATTATTATCAATACAACTTCATCAGCTATGAGTCTTGAAAATGCAAATTCAGGTTCAACCGCTTCAAATCAAATTAATACTTATGAAAGTAGTGCAGGAGGAACATTATCAACGCAAGGTCAAGGTACTTTTGATTTAGTGTATGATGCAAGTTCGCAAAAATGGATTGTGATAGATGTAAGAACATAATAATTTTAGCGTTTTATAAAGATTTTTACTTTTAATTTTTAGTATATTTGAAATCACCACTACTTCGGTATTGGTGATTTTTTTATATTTTACATTTTCAATTTATATGCGCAATTTATTACCCATTCTTCTACTTTTATTCCATTTTTCATTTGCTCAAAAAAAATCAAATTTACCACAACAACAATGGGTAGATAGTATTTACAACCGTTTGTCATTTGAAGAAAGAGTAGGACAGTTGTTTATGGTTGCCGCTTATTCTAATAAAAATGAATCGCATTATCGTGATATTGATGCTTTGGTTGAAAAATATAAAATTGGAGGGGTAATTTTCTTTCAAGGTGGTCCTGTACGTCAAGCGCAATTAACCAATCGTTACCAATCTAAAGCGGATATTCCTTTGTTTGTAGGGATTGATGCGGAATGGGGATTGAGTATGCGTCTGGATTCTACCTATCGTTATCCATGGAACATGACTTTAGGCGCTATTCAAGATTATAGTTTGATAGATAAAATGGGGATGCAAATGGCCGAGCAATCGAAACGAATGGGGATCCATTTTAATTTTGCGCCTGTAGTTGATATCAATACCAATCCGAAAAATCCAATTATTGGAAATCGTTCATTTGGCGAAGATAAAATTGGTGTTACCAATGCTGCAATTGCTTTAATGAATGGTTTACAAAGTGGCGGTGTTTTTGCTACAGCAAAGCATTTTCCAGGTCATGGCGATACTTCAACGGATTCGCACCATACTTTACCTGTGGTTAATTTTGACCGCAAGCGATTGGATGATGTGGAGTTGTATCCTTACAAAGAATTGATTAAAAATGATTTAGCCAGTATAATGGTAGCTCACTTGAATGTTCCAAGTATTGAGCCTCGTGATGGTTTTCCAACTTCATTATCCTATAATGTTGTGACTAATATTCTGAAAAATGAATTGCATTTCGAGGGATTAATTTTTACTGATGCCTTGAATATGAAAGGAGCAAGTAACTTTAAACAACCTGGAGATATTGATTTAGAGGCCTTTTTAGCAGGTAACGATGTGTTGCTATTTGCTGAAAATATACCTGTGGCAGTACAACGTTTTAAGGAAGCTTTGGAAGATGGAAGATTGACTGAGAGTAGATTAGCTGAATCGGTAAAAAAAATTTTAAAATACAAGTATAAAGCCGGATTACATCAGTATAAGGAGATTGTATTGAAGAATTTGTTTGAAGATTTAAACCAATCTAAATACGATGCGATGAACTATAAACTGTATGAAAATGCAGTTACGCTATTAAAAAATAAAGACAAGTTATTACCAATTAAAAAGCTTGACAAAGAATCGATTGCATACGTAGGATTGGGAGATGATTATAATACAACTTTCGTTGAGAAATTGAATGCTTATACTAAAGTAACTGAAATAAAAGCTACCAATATTGATTCTGTTTTAGTGGCATTACAAGACTATTCAAAAGTTATTATCGGTTACCATAGAGCAGATGGGGCTTGGAAAAACCATAATTTGACTTTTAAAGATGTAATGTGGATTGATAAAATTTCAAAACAGAACAAAACAATTGTTACATTTTTTACAAAACCGTATTCGCTATTAAAAATTAAAAATTTCGACGCAATTGAAGGATTGATTTTAGCATATCAAAATAATGATTTTGCGCAAACTGTTGCTGCTCAAGCTATTTTTGGAGCTGTTGCTATGAATGGGAAGATACCAGTTTCAATAGACGAAGAATTTCATGTAAATGATGGTTTGATTACTTCAAGAATTAATATTTTAGGTTTTGAAGCTCCTGAAAATGTAGGTTTGGATGCAATTAAGTTATCCAAAATAGATAGTATTGCAAACTATGCTATTGCAAAGAAAATGACACCTAGTATACAAGTATTGGTGGCTAGAAAAGGTCAAGTAGTTTATCAAAAGGCATTTGGGTATCATACGTATGAGAATCAGATTCCAGTCCATAATTCTGATTTATATGATGTGGCTTCTTTGACTAAAATTTTAGCAACGCTACCCAATTTGATGGTTCAGTTTGATAAGGATAAACTAAAATTGGACACCAAATTAGGAACAATGTTGCCAGCCTTAAAAATTTCAAATAAGGCGAATGCTACACTTTTGGATATGTTAACGCATCAAGCGCGTTTTCAACCTTGGATCCCTTTTTACAAAGCAACTTTAGACAGTTTGGGTAATCCAAGTGAAAAGTATTACCGTTCAACGTATTCGAAAGAGTTTCCAGTACAGGTTGCTGAAAATTTGTTCATTCGAAAAGATTATAATGATAGCATTATTAAAACAATTGCCGAAAGCGATTTGTTGCCAAAAAAGAAATACAAGTACAGCGATTTTTCATTTATTTTAATGAAAGAGTATTTGGAACGTGTAACAAGTAAAAAACTAGATCAGTTGGCGTATGATAATTTTTACAACAGTATGGGGGCTACTACTATGATGTATAACCCCTTGCAAAAATTTGATGTTAGCAAAATTATACCAACAGAAATTGATAATTATTACCGTCATACTAAAATTCAAGGCTATGTTCACGATATGTGTGCTGCTATGCAAGGTGGTGTTGGTGGTCATGCTGGGATATTTTCCAATAGTTTAGATGTAGCCAAAATGATGCAATTATTTTTGCAAAAGGGAAATTATGGTGGACACCAATACTTTACAGAAACAACTTTTGATAAGTTTAATACTTGTTATTATTGTAAAGATGATAATAGAAGAGGAGTAGGTTTTGACAAACCACAATTAGGTGAAAGTGGGCCTACATGCGGATGTGTTTCAATGACAAGTTTTGGTCACACAGGTTTTACAGGTACTATGGCGTGGGCTGATCCAGAGAAAGAATTGGTATATGTTTTTTTATCAAACAGAACGTATCCTGAAGCAGGAACCAATATTTTATCACGTGAAAATATTCGTGAGAAAATTCAAGAAGTTATTTACGATGCTTTATTAGATTAATTATGACATCCACAGCAAAAACACCAGAAGAGTATTTAAACGAAGTTCCGCTTGAACGCAAGCCTGTTTTGGAAAAACTTCGAAAAACCATTTTAGAGAATTTACCAAAGAACTTTAAGGAAGGGATGGGTTATGGAATGATAGGATATGTCATTCCACACGAAATTTACCCGAATGGTTATCATTGTAATCCAAAATTACCTTTACCGTTCATGAGTTTTGCTTCACAAAAAAACAGTATTAATTTTTATCACATGGGTATATACGCTGATAAAAATCTTTATGATTGGTTTGTGAGTGAGTATCCAAAATATTCAAAACGTAAATTAGATATGGGGAAAAGTTGTATTCGTTTTAAGAAAGAAGAAGATATCCCTTTTGAATTAATTGGTGAATTGGTGCAAAAAGTGTCGGCTGAAAATTGGATTTCTTTATATGAAAGTATGCTGAAAAAATAATTTAACGAATATTTAAAATAGGTTATCTATTATTTGCTGTACTTTTAAAAATTAATCTAAAACCACAATATGAAAATAGCTATAGTTTGTTACCCAACCTTTGGAGGTAGTGGTGTTGTTGCTACCGAACTAGGGTTAGAATTAGCTAAAAAAGGACATGAAATTCATTTTATAACGTACAGTCAACCAGTACGTTTGGAGTTGTTAAGTAATAACGTTCACTTTCACGAAGTACACGTTCCAGAATATCCATTATTTCATTATCAACCCTACGAACTTGCACTTTCGAGTAAATTAGTAGACACTATTAAAATGTTCGATATTGAATTATTGCATGTACACTATGCAATACCACATGCCTACGCAGGATATATGGCCAAAAAAATGTTGGAGGATGAAGGAATTAAAATTCCAATGGTTACAACATTGCATGGTACTGATATTACTCTAGTTGGTAAACACCCATTTTACAAACCAGCTGTAACTTTTAGCATAAATAAATCGGATTATGTGACGAGTGTATCAAAGAGTTTGAGTGACGATACATATAGTATATTTGATATCAAGAAAGAAATTCATGTAATTCCAAACTTTATAGATTTAAATAAAGCAGATATTGCACATGAAAATCCTTGTAAAAGGTCTTTGATGGCAAATGAAGGAGAGCGAATTTTAACGCATATTTCTAACTTTAGAAAAGTAAAACGTATTGATGATGTAGTGAAGATTTTTTACGAGGTGCAAAAACATATTCCGGCAAAATTGATGATGGTAGGAGAAGGACCAGAAAAAGAAATGGCAGAAAATTTATGTGAGGAATTAGGTATTCAAAAGAAAGTAATCTTTTTTGGTAATAGTAATGAAATTGATAAAATTCTTTGTTTTTCAGATTTATTCTTATTGCCTTCAGAAACCGAGAGTTTTGGTTTAGCCGCTTTAGAAGCAATGTCCTGTGGAGTTCCGGTAATATCTAGTAACTCAGGAGGACTTTCTGAAGTTAATTTTGATGGAAAAACAGGCTATTTGAGTGATGTTGGTAATATTATGGAAATGAGCCAGAATGCTTTGAAAATTTTAGAAAATGATGAAATTTTGAGTGAGTTTAAAGCAAATGCAAAAGAATCGGCAAAACAATTTGATATTAAGAAAATAGTTCCGCTATATGAGGAGTTATATTATACAGCAATAAAAAACAGTTAAATGAAAAAAGTAGTAACAATAGTAATGATCATAGTGCTTATGGTTTCCTGTAATTCTGCTAAAAATGGAGGAGCACACGGTTTTAGTGTTTTAGCCTCTGGTACAAATGGCGGAAGTGAAAACTTTTCATATATAGTTTTGGAGAATGATAATGATTTAGCTGAAGCAATATCAAAGTTACCTATTGAAGAAAGTGATTATGATAAATTGTTAAACGTTAATTTTAAAGAAAATAATGTATTAATTTTACATTTAGGTCAAAAGAATACCGGTGGTTATGGTATAGAAGTTGAAGACATTCAAAATAAAAATAATGTTATTACGGTTTTTTATAAAATTGTAAAACCTAAGCCAGGTGAAATGGTAACTATGGCATTGACGAATCCTTTTACAGTGGCTGCCATTCCAAAAGCAAAAGAGACTCTAATTAAAGAAAGTAAATAATAAAAAAAGGTTCCATATTTGGAACCTTTTTTTATTATTATAATTTTACCAGCGGTAACGAATACCTAAAGCTACATCAGGACCAAAATGATCATCTAAACCATCATTGATATATATTTCAGGTCTGAAATCTAACGATAATTGTAAAGGGAAATCAAAATTGTACTCGATACCAATATCTCCTGCAACGAAAATAGCAAATTCGTTATGGTCTTCTTTCCAATCGTTACTATTTTTTGGATGATCATAATGATAACTCCAGTTACCAAATCCACCACCTACACCAGCATACCAATTGAAACCTCCTTCAATATTCCATACCCATTGGTAAAGACCTGCCAATTTGATAGCATCAAAATGATTATTATCTCTCCATCCAAGATCAAACTCTAATCTGTTATTTCCAGAAAGACCATGTTGGTAAGAAATTTCTCCACCAAATCCATCATTAGAGCCTAGTCGTAAACCAATGGCATGTTTTGAAATATCCTGAGCATTTGCATTAAATGCCAATCCCATAAGCATAAAAGCGGATAAAATTAATTTTCTCATTTGTATCTATTTTAATAAAGTTAAGTTTTAATTAGTTGAATAAGTATCAAGCTTTTCATTTTGTTGTTGCGACGTGTTTTGAGGAGTCCCCATTAGGGTAGCAATTTGTGCATTAAGGTTTACATTGATTTGTGTGTCATTGTATATTACTCCAATATTCTCGGCTACATATTGCGTTGCAACCAACACTTCATTATTGGTTAAAATGTTATTTGATATTTGAACACCTTGATAAGAAGCTCCAATAGTCATAGTAACTTTTACTTTTGAAGTTTTAACATTTGAATAGGTAATACCATTAACATCATAAGTAGCTAATGTTTCACCACCATAGGTGTTAAGTTCGTAATCAATATCTAACAATACACCTTGAACAGTTTGTTGAATGTTACCCGTTTGAGGTTGACTGTTTAACATTTGGTTGTTTGAGGCATCTGCATCAAAAATTACAAAATCAACAACTGATAAATCTAAATTTACAGGTACGCCAGTTCCGGCATTTACAGAAAAATCTCCAGTTATAAGTAGTTTGTTACCATCTTTTCTTACACCATTATTGTTTAAAGTAGAAGAATAAAATCCAGCTGGAATACCATCTGTCTCAAATTTTTTGTAATTAATTCCATTTATTAGTGTGTCCTTTGAAATAAATAAGGAATCTCTAAATGTATTTCCACTACTATCTGTAACATCATAATTCCAGTAGTTACCTATTTCTAAAGACAATGCAAAAGGAGTTGAATTGTTATTTGATCCATTGTTACTATCATCAGAACTTGAACAAGAAAATAGTAATCCGGTTAATCCAATAAATATAAATTTGGTAAGCTTCATAAGAAAAAATTGAGATTTATAAAGCTAAGATAATAATTATTTTTGATTTTGTAAGAGATTTATAACACCATTAAGTTCTAAATCGATCTTATTTTCCATTTCAAATAGTTCCTCATTTTCTTTTTTATCTATTGGTTTGTGTTGGTATAATTTCCATCTTTTTCTATTGTATTCTAGTGCTGTTAGGTTTTCAATCCAATCTCCTGAGTTTAAATACAATGTTGAACCTTTATTGTTTGATTTTCGAATGATTTTTGGTTCATGGATATGGCCACAGCAAACAAAATCATATTGGTTATCAATAGCAATTTCTGAGGCTGTAGTTTCAAAGTCAGATATAAATTTAACGGCTTTTTTTACACTTGCTTTTATTTTTTTGGATAATGAATACGGTTCTTTATTCATCTTTTTTAGAAACCAATTGATGAAACGGTTTATTAAAATAAGATAATCGTAGCCAAAACCACCAAGTTTTGCAATCCATTTTGCAGAATGAACCGAGCTATCAAAAACGTCGCCGTGAAAAAACCATGCTTTTTTACCGTCGAGTTCCAATACAATTTTATCAACTAATGAAAAGTTTCCCATATGAGTTTCACTGAATTTTCGAAGCATTTCATCATGGTTTCCAGTAATGTAATAGACTTTGGTTCCTTTGCTAGCAAAATTGATTAGTTTTTTGATAACCTTTAAATGAGCTTTTGGGAAGTAGGATTTTCGAAACTGCCAAATATCTATAATATCGCCATTTAAGATTAAAGTTTTGGGTTTAATGGAGTTTAAATAATCCAATAATTCATGTGCATGACAACCAAATGTCCCTAAATGTACATCTGATATTACAACAAGATCAACTAAACGTTTTTTCAAATTTTCAAATTTTATACAAAAAACCACTATAAATATGAATTGATAGTTAAAATGATATTACTAAAAAGTTATCTAAAAAAATAAAAGTTAGTTTATTATTATTACGAGCTTGGTAAATAATAGTTAAATTTGTTTGAACAAATTGAAAAAATATGGCAGGAAATACATTTGGAAAGCTACTTAAATTAACAACTTTTGGTGAATCACATGGAGAAGCTTTGGGAGGAATAATTGATGGTTTTCCTGCAGGTATTACGATAGATTTTGAGGCCATAAATAATGATTTACGGCGAAGAAAACCTGGTCAATCCTCTATAGTTACACAGCGTAAAGAAGAAGATGAAGTGCAGTTTTTGTCGGGTATATTTGAAGGAAAGAGTACCGGTACTCCAATAGGGTTCTTGATTGCTAATACTAATCATAAATCAGGAGATTACTCTGAGATAAAAAAAACCTATAGGCCAAGTCATGCCGATTATGTATACGAACAAAAATATGGAATTCGCGATTATCGAGGAGGAGGAAGAAGTTCTGCAAGAGAAACAGTTAGTAGGGTAGTAGCAGGTGCATTAGCGAAACAGATTGTGCCAAATATTAAATTTACAGCTTTTGTTTCTGCAGTAGGTGAAATTTCATTGGATAAAAAATATCAAGATTTAGATTTTTCAATTATTGAAGATAATGTTGTACGTTGTCCAGATAGTGAAAAGGCTAAGCAAATGGAACAATTCATTAAAGCGGTTAAGAAGAGTGGCGATACGATAGGAGGTATAATAACTTGTGTAATACAAAATGTACCTATTGGTTTAGGAGAACCTGTTTTTGATAAATTACATGCCGATTTAGGTAAAGCAATGCTATCTATTAATGCGGTTAAAGGTTTTGAATTCGGTGGCGGTTTTGAGAGTGCTAGAATGAGAGGAAGTGAACATAACGACCTTTTTAACGAAGACGGTACTACTAAAACTAACTTTTCAGGAGGAATTCAAGGTGGTATAAGTAATGGAATGGATATATATTTTAATGTTGCGTTTAAGCCCGTTGCAACTTTATTGCAAAAGCAAGATGTTTTAACAAACCAAGGTGAGATAATTGAATTACAAGGTAAAGGGCGTCATGATCCTTGTGTGGTGCCTAGAGCGGTACCCATTGTTGAAGCAATGGCAGCTTTAGTGATTGCAGATTCTTTCATGTTAAACAAAATTTTTAAATAGTTATGTTTTATTAAAGTGTTAAATTTTAAATGTATTTTTAATTGTATTGTTAAAATTTTTATATTTATTTAAAATTTATACCTTATGAAAAAAACATTACTTTTTCTGACATGTATGGCTATAGGCCAACTTTCGGCACAAACACTTCAGTCTGAAAGTTTTAATGCATTAACAATTGGCAACGTAGGTACTGATATAACAGGTACTACTGCAGGTCAAGGAGGATGGTTAACTTATGCTGAAAATGGAGCAGCTGGTACATCTTCTACTAATGCTAATAACAGTAATTTTCAGATTGTGGTTTCGGGTTTTAATAGTACTAATGGATTACAATTTATTGGGCCTAATGGAAATGCAGGTGGTCGTTATATGTGGAAAGATGGTTTAGGTGCTGCTTGGGCTTCTCGAACTGCAGGAAACAATAATATTGAAGTAGAATTTGATTTTTATACTGGTGCCGTTACAACGAGCACGAGTCAAGTAGGGTTGCGTATTTATGGTTTAGATGGTAGTACTTATCGTACACTTACAGGTTTTTCCTATATTACTAATACAAGAGTATTGTCGGGTGTTGCATATTTGAATAATTCTGGAACTTTAGGTACTTATAGTATAACCTTGCAATCAGGAGGTTTGGTATTAAATGCAAACACTTGGTATAGGATTGGTGTTGGATATAATACTACTAATGGTCAACCGTATTGGAAAATTAATTCAACAAGTTCAACTATTACATTAACAAATTCTGCTTTTTACACTGGGCCGTTTAGCCCTGTTGAAGTTGATTTTTTACAAGTTGCACCGACAACAAATTCGACTACAGCTACTCTAATTTTTGATAATTATATTGCAAAGGCTACTGCTACAGATAATTTATTGGGTAATGAAGCTTTTTCAAGTGAAATAGGTGGTACATTAGCTATTTATCCAAATCCAGTTAATGACGTTTTAAATATTAAAACTGAAACTTTAAATATTGAATCGGTTCAGATTTATGATGTTAATGGTAGAGTTGTAAAGGATATTGAAGGAACTGATAGTAATAACCAAGTAAATGTTGTAGACTTAGAATCGGGGGTTTATATGATAAAAATTGTTACCGATGAAGGCTCTTCAACTACAAAGAAGTTTATAAAACAATAAAAAAGTTTTAGACATAAAAAAAGCGACCAATAACTTGGTCGTTTTTTTATATAAAATAATTTGATTGAATAGATTGTGTTAAATTACTCAATCTATTTACAAACCAACGTTTTGTGTATTTTTATTTTAGTTTAAAATATTAATAATTAGTTATTTGTGTTAATTTATTCTTCATTACATTTTG
Source organism: Flavobacterium chuncheonense (assembly GCF_042686145.1). NCBI lineage: Bacteria > Pseudomonadati > Bacteroidota > Flavobacteriia > Flavobacteriales > Flavobacteriaceae > Flavobacterium > Flavobacterium chuncheonense. The sequence continues at coordinate 198,413 of NZ_JBHUPC010000006.1, forward strand.
ATTGGTTGTAATTTTATAAATTATTAATTTTTTCAATCATGAAAGCAAGATTATTTTTTTTAATTTTTATTGCAATTGGACAATTGTATGCTCAAATACTTGATTCTGAAAATTTTGATGCATTGACAATTGGCAATGTAGGAACTAATATAATGGGGACTGTTCCAGGACAAGGAAATTGGTTAACTTTATCTAATAACGGTGGATTTGGAGCAACTTCAACAAATGCTGACAATAGTAACTTTCAAATTGTAGCTTCAGGTTTTAATGGAACAAATGGTTTGCAAATCATTGGTCCCGATGGAAATTATGGTGAACGAAAAATGTGGAAATACGGTTTACAAACAGTATGGGCATCACGTACAGCAGGTAATAATAATATTGAAGTTGAATTTGATTTTTATACAGGAAATATAACTACAAGTGATAGCTCATTTGATATATACATTTATGGTCAAAACGGTTCATATTATTATATACTTGCAGGGTTTTATTATGTTATTAATACAAGAGTTTTATCTGGAATTGCCTATTTATCCCCTGATAATGGGTTTGGTGGGTTGGAAAATTATCTTGCATCTTTACAATCTGGAGGAGGAGATTTAATTTTAAATGCTAATACATGGTATAGACTTGGGGTTGGTTACAATACAACTACAGGGCAAGCGTATTGGAAAATTAATATGTCTGTTGAAACCATTTCAAAACAAACTATTTTGACAGGAATTTATAATCCTATTGATGTATATATCCAGTTATATGGAGGAAATACAAATTCAACTATTGCAACTGTTGGTTTTGATAATTATCTTGTAAAGGCTACAGCTGCTGATAATTTATTAGCTGCTGAAACTTTTTCAAATGAATTAGGTAGTACTTTGGCTATTTATCCAAATCCAGTTAAGGACGTCTTAAATGTTAAAACTGATACTGAAAATATTAAATCGGTTCAAATTTATGATGTTAAAGGAAGGGTTGTTAAAGATGTAATTGTAAATCAAAATAGTAGTCAATTAAATGTTGCGGATTTAGAATCGGGTGTCTATATGATAAAAATTGTTACCGATCAAGATTCATCAACTACAAAGAAGTTTATAAAACAATAAGTTTATAATTATAATACAAAACGACCTATTTATAGGTCGTTTTGTATTATAAAAATTTTGTCTTAATCTCAGGTGTTGGTATCATACAGTTATCCTTCTTACCATACCACTTATATCGGTTTTTAGCAATGTAATCGTAAACGGTATTTTTAATAGTATTTGGAAGTCCAATAAAACCATATAAAAAGGAATGCCAACTGTTTAATTCTTTTGCAATACGTAAAGCGGCTTCTGCTTTAGTGTAATAAGCAAATCCAGGTTCATATAATATTATAGAATCCGTTTTTGAAGTATCAATACCCAAATAGGTTATAATCTCTTGCCCGATTTCTGACTGTATTGAAGCAAATCTAAAATGATCATTAACATCGTGTTTGCAAATTAATTGTACAGAAGCATCACACAAATTACATACGCCATCAAAAAGTACTATTTTTTTGTCTTTCGGTAATTTTTGAACATCCATAACTTTTAAATTATAAAGGTTGTATGTATTCTAACTGGTCCAAACTAACTTTAGAAGTAAAAATACCATAATTCACTACGGCTTTCGTTTTTTCAATTTTATCAATGGTACCTATTGATTTACCGTCAATCATTCGCACACGATCACCAACTTTTAAAATTACTTTAGGTTTGTTTTCTTCTATTTTTTGTGCTTTTATTTTTTGCTCTTTCTTCTCTTTTCTAATTTCTTCAACCTTTTCCTTAACTTCGGCAATTACTACTTTTTCAACTTTTTCTTTTTCAATCTTTTCTTTTTTTGTTATTTTTTTTCGTTTTGAGTTCTCAATTTCTACCATTTTTAAAAACTCTCCAATCAATGTCTTTTTGTCTTTATTGTTGAAATATTTTTCAGAAATATCATCCAATCGTTGTCCTAGATAAATTAAGCGTTGGTTAGCATCGTAAAGCTCTTGATAGCGCTCTAGTTTATCCTGAATCTTAGCATTAATATTTTCCATTTTTTTACTCTCTTCTCGTGCCTTTGATTCTTCTTCTTTTAAATTTTGAGAAGTTTTCTCCAGTTTGGAACGTTCTTTTTGAAGAGTTGCTATGGTTTTGTCAAAACGAACTTTACTCTTTTCAATTTTCTTTTTGGCACGGTTAATTAACCCAAAAGGAATTCCATTTTTTTGAGCTACTTCAAAAGTAAAGGAACTACCAGCTTGTCCCAAATGTAGTTTGTACATGGGTTCCAATGTTTTTTCATCAAAAAGCATGTTGGCATTAATGGCACAAGGCAGTTCGTTTGCCAAAATTTTTAAATTGGTATAATGCGTGGTTATAATTCCAAAAGCTTCACGGGAATAGAATTCTTCCAAGAAAGTTTCGGCTAGCGCACCTCCTAATTCAGGATCGGAACCGGTTCCAAATTCATCAATTAAAAACAATGTTTTAGCATTACATTTTTTAAGAAAATAGTTCATGTTTTTCAAACGATAACTATAGGTGCTTAAATGGTTTTCAATAGATTGATTGTCGCCAATATCGGTTAGGATTCTGTCAAATAAAAACGTTTCACTGCGCTCGTGAACAGGAATTAAAATTCCAGATTGTAACATTAGTTGTAATAAACCAATGGTTTTCAATGAAATGGTTTTTCCACCTGCATTTGGTCCAGAAATTACTATAATTCGTCCTTCATTTGTGAGTTCAATAGTTTGTGGATGTGTGACTGCTCTTTTCTCTTTGTTGTTTAAATAAAGGATAGGGTGGAATGCATCTCTGAAAAATAAACGTTTTTCTTCTGTAATTTCGGGTAAAATAGCATTTATAGCATTTGCATATTTAGCTTTTGCAGCAACAATATCAATATGAGCTAAAAAGCTTTGGTACTCCAATAAAAGTGACTTAAACGGACGGATTTCATTGGTTAATTGTTTTAATATGCGAATAATCTCTTCGCGCTCGTCTTGTTCTAATGTGTTTAATTCTCTAGAGTAACGTAAAGTAGCTTCGGGTTCTATGTAAACGATACTTCCAGTTTTGGAAGATCCTAAAACAGAACCTTTGACTTTTTTGCGATACATAGCTAAAACAGCTAGTACGCGACGGTTTTCCACAACTGTTTCTTTGATGTCATCCAAATAACCAGAAGCGTTGTATTGTGATAAAGCTAATCCAAAGCTTTGATTTATTTTACCACGAACCAATTGCATGCTTTTTCGAATGTTAACCAAATCGGGAGAGGCATTGTCTTTAATTTCTCCATATTTGTCAAAAACAACATCAATGGCTTTGTTAATGTCTTTTGTTGTTGCAATAGTACTCGCGTATTCGTTTAATTTCGGGTAGTATTCTTGAAATTTCTTCAAAAAAAGGAGTAAGAAATTAGCTGTTGTTGCAACATGAGCTATTTTTTTAAAAGAGTTAACATCCAAAAAACTGTCTTCTATACCCAGTAGTTGTAAATCTTTGGTTATAGTCTCAAAACCGTGATTGGGTATAGCATTGTTATTAATAAAAGACGATACATACTCAGAGGTTTGAAATAACTCTAGCAATAACTCTTCCTTATTTTTAAAAGGTGTTATCTCAAGTGCCATTTCGTGTCCCATTTCAGTATTACACTTAGCTGCAATGGTTTCTAAAATAGTATTAAATTCTAAATCTTGTAACGTTTTATTGGTAACTGAAATCATTTTACTAATTTTCTCTTTTCAATTAAATATTCTTCTCCTTCTACAATCCAATATTTTTTTGTCCAAATACCATCTTTATTGAAATGATATCTAAAACGTTCATTTTCATATAGGGGTAAACTTCCTAAGCTATATATTGGATAATCAACTTTAGGGGTATCTTTCCTTTCAAGTTGTGTTAAATTTCCGTTTTCATCGTAAGTATAGTAAATCTCATTTGTTTCAATTTTTTTATAAAGTATGGAATAACTGGTCTTCTTTGATATTCTATTATTAGAATCGTACTGAAATTCTGTTTTGAAATCCTTTTCAAGTATACTATCATTATTTATCTTGGAATCACAATTCTCAATTATCTGAGGTAAGCCACTTTTGTTGAAATTTGAAAAACATTTTTTAAGTGAATAATCGGATTCAGTTAATTGATTGTCTGAATTGTATTTTAATTTGTAGAATATGGTATCAGTAGTTATTCTTTTTTGCTTATTTTCTTTTATTTTCTGATTAATTATTTGGTAATCGACATCGTTATTTGCGTTATAGTGATAGTACGTTTTATATACAGATTTGTTTATTCTATATTTAACAATTTTACCATTTTTTAAAGAAAAAATATGTTTTGCTTTAAATTTTTTTAAATGAGGATATTGAATGATTATTTTTTTATATTCTTTTAAATTTTCTAAGTCATCGATTTGATCTAATTGATGTAATGACTGTGAAAATGAAATTTTAAAGATTAAAAAAGTTATTAAAAAAAATATTTTAGACATTTTAGATTCTCGCATATACTGCAAATTTACACGCATTTGAAAGATAAATTTCTATTTTTGGTAAAATTTTAAGGTATGCGTATAAAGATTGAAAATAGTTGGCAAAATCAACTTCAAAATGAGTTTGAAAAGGATTATTTCAATGCTTTGATGGATAATTTAGAAGAAGAATATCAGAATTTTGAATGTTATCCTCCTAAAGATTTGATTTTTAATGCATTTAATCAATGTGGTTTTGAAAATACCAAAGTCGTAATATTAGGTCAAGACCCTTATCATGGGGAGGGAGAGGCTAATGGATTGGCTTTTTCTGTAAATGATGGTGTTAAAATTCCGCCTTCATTGCGAAATATATACCGGGAAATAAACGCAGAATACGATACTATTTTTGAGCCGATAGAACAAAGCTCTGGAAATTTAGAGCGTTGGGCACAACAAGGAGTATTGTTGTTGAATGCTACATTAACGGTTCGAAAAGATACACCAAACAGTCACAAGCATTTGCATTGGCAACAGTTTACAGATGCTGTTATAAGTTTGTTGTCACATGAGAAAGAACATTTGGTTTTCATACTTTGGGGGGCTTTTGCACAGAAAAAAGCCAAGCTTATTGATGAAAAAAAACATTTGATTTTGACTTCAGGTCATCCATCACCGATGAGTGCAAATCAAGGGAAATGGTTTGGTAATAATCATTTTTTTAAAACAAATAATTATTTGAAAAATAAGGGTTTAAATCAAGTTAATTGGTAGGTTACTTTAACTTAATTAAAAGTTAATTCTCCTAAAATTTCTTCTTTCATAAATGGTCCTCCAGGATATTTTGCAGTATAGTCAAGGTTAAGCCATATTTTTTGACGTTCGTCAATATGATAATGAATTTGTTGGTTTTTCGCTTCTTTTTCAAAAAGGACTTCTTTGATTAAATAGGTTGCTGTTTCCAAATCATTTTTATCACCTATAAGCATTTCTGGGTACATGTGACCACCTGTGTGAATAATACGTGGTGTACCTCCAATAGCCTTTATAGATGCAGCCATTAAAATGGCATGATCATCACAATCGCCGGAAAAGTGCTGTAAGCTTTCTGAGGCATAGGCAATGTATTCTCTGCCTTTTGGGTCGTTTACATAGTTCCAATGGTCTTTGATTTCTTTAAAAACAGCAAAACATTGAATTAATTTCCTGTTTTGATTATAATTAGGAGTGTTTTTAAAGTGTTGCGTGGTAGCGTATAAAGCAAAGTTTCGAACTTTAGGATTTGTAAAATCAACCGCATCAACAATTTTCGATTTATTAGGAAATGGTAAAAGCTTTGAAATAATTAAATCTTGAGGTTTTGGGCTTTCACTCATAAAATAAATCATATACCTATAATCTTCAAAAACTCTTTCAAAACCATAATTTCCAAAGATGGTACCGTAAGTTAGTGTTATCAGGTAAAAGAAAATACAAAGTATGATTATAGTTTTTAAACTTCTTAGAATTAATTGAATGATTACAAGAATAATTAAGAACATTAATATCCTATCTAGGTTGTATACCCAATGTAATTCAATTAAGTTTTGATGTGCAATCAAAAAGGTAGGGATTGCAATTAAAATGTTCAATAAAAAAATGATAATAGTATCCCAAGGCTTTGGTAAAGAAAGCCTTTCTTTGAGTTTTGTAAAAGAAATGGGATGTATTGTTATCATTAAATCTTTAAAACGATAAAATTAAGTATTTATTTAACTATCGTTTCATAAGGGACTATTTTTTCAATAATATTTAACGCAAATAATTGATGCTGGATTTTATCCAAAGTTTTTCTGTCCATTTGCTTTTGCGACCATTGGGTAACTTTTAACCATTCTTGAATATCTTCTGTTTTCTGATTGTACTTTGAAGCTAAAGTACGGTCAATACTAGGAATCATCTTAAACTCTTCCGTTGTAGTGTTTATAATCTCTAATATTTGTTCGATAATATGCGATTGGCTCTCTAAAACCTCATTACGAACTGCAATAACAAAGCATGGCCATGGTGTAGGACAGTCACCAACTCTTCTAAAAGTACCATTGTCAACCAAAGGTTTAGTCATAAAACGTTCCCACATGAAATAATCAGCAGAGGCTGAAGTTAAAGCTTCGACAGCACCACCAATGGTGTTTACTATTTCAAATTGAAGCTTATTTGTATCCCAATTGTTGTTTTGTGCGTTCACATAACTCATTAAGTGTGAACCTGAGCCCATACGTGATATTGCTGCTTTTTTGTTTTCTAAATCAGCAATTGTTTGGTAAGTACTATTAGCCGCTACGTGTATGCCCCAAATAAGAGGTGTTTTAACATAAACCTGTACAATTTTACTGTTATTACCTGCAATAATATCCTTTACGATGCCTTCACTAAGGATAACGGCAATATCAGTTTCACCATTACGAAGCATTTCACACATTTTTCCAGTCCCTTCAGGAACATCGGTCCATTGCAAATCGATTCCGGCATGTTCAAATTCTCCATTTTCGATGCACAAATGCCATGGTAAGTTAAAATGTTCAGGTACACCTGCTATCTTTATTGTTTTCATATTAGTTTGATTCTTATTTACAAAAATAGAAATAAACAATAAGCTTTTTGAAGGCTAATTAAATTATAATTGTCTGAATGTAGAAATGAATTGTAATATTTGGTGTATGTTAGATGAATTGATGAAAAAGCGTTCCATTCTAAAAGTGCTTCATGACTACTGAATTAATTTTTCTAAGGTATAATCAATTAATTTTTCTATCACTTGATGCGGATCTTTACTAAAAGTACCATTTGGTCGATTGGCAATGATGGCATTAAGAGAAAGACATTCGTGACCTAATAGCTTTCCTAAGCCGTAAATCGCTGCCGTTTCCATTTCAAGATTGGTCATTCGTATACCTTTAAAATGAAATTTTTCAATTTTATGATTCAAATCAGGGTCTTGAATGGTTAACCTTAAAATACGTCCCTGAGGGCCATAAAAACCTGGAGCTGTTCCAGTGCACCCTTTTACCATTCTATTATCATCTATTTTTTGTTGTAAAGCTTTACTACATGAAATCACATATGGTTTTCCTTTTTTTAAATCCCAATTGGTTTGATTGATGAAAGCATCTTCCATTTCTTTTTCGGTAACGGAATCAATCAAATAGGAGCGTAGCATGTTATCCATTCCTATAGTAAATACACTCATTACAAAACTATCAACAGGAATATCCTGTTGTAATGAGCCTGATGTGCCTATGCGGACAATATTTAATTTTGTTGTGGTTGCTTTAGGTTGGCGTGTTTCTAAATCAATGTTTACCAAAGCATCAAGTTCATTCATTACAATATCAATGTTGTCAGGGCCTATTCCTGTAGAAATAACGGTTATGCGCTTTCCTTTATAGGTACCTGTCTGCGTTTTGAATTCTCTTTTTTGGGTTGAAAACTCTATAGAATCAAAACGTTTTGTAATAGTCGTTACACGATCTGGATCACCTACAAATATAATATCATGAGCAATGTGCTCCGGTCTTAAATTGATATGATAGAGACTACCATCAGGATTAAGAATTAACTCAGAATTTTGTATCATTTTGAATGCAATAACATAAATTGTTAATTAGATTTACTATAACTATCAGCCTCCTACACGCTTTGTTTTAAAACCTTTGTCTTTTAAAATTTGCATTATTTTATCGCGATAATCCCCTTGAATGATGATTTCTCCATCTTTAAAGCTTCCACCTACAGCTAGTTTACTCTTGATTTCTTTTGCTAAAATTTTAAAATCTTCGTCTTCACCTTCATAACCTGATATGATGGTAGTTGGTTTCCCTTTTCTTTTTTCGTATTTACAAATCATAGGTTCTTTTTGAACGAATAATTCATGTGGTGTTGTATCTTCAATTTCCGTATCTTCAATTGGTTGATGATCAGGAAAGAGTTTTTTTAATTGCTCGCTTAAGTCCATTGGTTTAGTATTTAAAAGCAAAAAGACATTAAGAAAATCTCAATGTCTTTAGTTGAAGTTATAAATTTACAATTATTTTTTTATCAAGCCAAGTTCTACAAGCCTTTCGTATAAAAAATCACCTGCTGTTGTATCTTCATATAGTTTTGGATGTTCAGCATCAATACATTCTGGTAAACAATCCAATTTCATATCGCTAACTGGATGCATAAAGAACGGTATAGAATAACGTGATGTTCCCCATAGCTCTCGAGGAGGGTTTACTACTTGATGTATGGTAGATTTTAGTTTGTTGTTGGTATGTCTCGACAGCATATCTCCCACGTTTATCATCAACTCATCGGGTTCCGCTATGGCATCAATCCAATCCCCATTGTGGTTTTGGACTTGTAATCCTTTACCTTGAGCACCCATTAGCAATGTAATCAAGTTAATGTCTCCATGGGCAGCAGCTCGAACAGCTCCGTCTTTTGGTTCATCAGTGATAGGAGGGTAGTGTATTGGGCGTAAAATACTATTGCCTTCTTTTACAAAAGCGTCAAAATAAAATTCGTCTAATCCGATGTATAATGCTAATGCTCTTAAAACATAAACACCTGTTTTTTCTAACATTTGGTAAGCTTCTTTACCAATTGTATTAAAATTTGGTAGCTCTGTAACCGTAACATTATCTGGATATTCTCCAGCATATTTAGATTCTTCAGAAATGTATTGGCCAAAATGCCAAAATTCTTTCAAATCACCAGCAGAACGACCTTTGGCATGTTCTTTACCAAAAGAGACATAACCGCGTTGTCCACCAATACCAGGAATTTCATATTTTGCTTTTGTGTCTAGAGGTAGTTGAAAGAAATTTCGAACCTCATCGTACAAATTTGTTACCAATTTGTCATCTAAAAAATGACCTTTTAATGCTACGAAACCAATTTCTTCGTAGGCTTTTCCGATTTCATTTACAAAATTTTGTTTACGTACCGGGTCATCCGATAGGAAATCACGTAAGTCAACACTAGGAATTTTTTGCATTTGAATACATTTTGTTACTAACTTACAATAGGCTAGCGCCTATACTTACAAAAGTATAGAATTAATTTTAATTGAATTTGTGAAAGTTATTAACAAGATAAACAGGTATAGTGTTAGAGTGTAAACTAACAAAAATATTTTATATAACAAAACCTGTTTAAAATGTTATTTTTTATACTTTTGAAGCAAACTAAACCGACCGATAACATATGCATTTTGATCGAAAAAACTTAACCAATACTGAATTACTGGATTTGTACAAAAAACTTTTAAAACCTAGAATGATTGAAGAAAAAATGCTTATTCTTCTTCGACAAGGAAAGGTTTCCAAATGGTTTTCAGGTATTGGACAAGAGGCTATTTCTGTAGGAATTACAGCTGTTCTTGACAAAGATGAATACATATTACCTATGCACCGTAATTTAGGGGTATTTACAACTCGCGATATTCCATTACACCGATTGTTTTCACAATGGCAAGGTAAAAAAACAGGTTTCACTAAAGGAAGAGATCGTAGTTTTCATTTTGGAACTCAGGAGTATAAAATTGTGGGAATGATTTCGCATTTAGGACCACAACTTGGTGTTGCCGATGGTATTGCATTAGCAAATCAACTACAAGGGAATGGTAAAGTTACTGCTGTTTTTACAGGTGAAGGTGCAACATCTGAAGGTGATTTTCATGAAGCATTGAATATTGCTTCGGTTTGGAATTTACCCGTATTATTTGTGATTGAGAATAACGGTTACGGATTGTCAACACCAACAAATGAGCAATATCGTTGTGAAAATTTAGCCGATAAAGGAATTGGTTATGGAATGGAAAGCCATATTGTAGATGGAAATAATATTTTGGAGGTTGTTGATCTGATATCAAATTTAAAGGCTTCAATGAAAGAAAAACCACGTCCCGTTTTATTAGAATTTAAAACATTTAGAATGCGTGGTCATGAAGAAGCAAGTGGAACAAAGTATGTGCCGCAAGAACTTATGGATACTTGGGCAGAGAAAGATCCTATAGAGAATTATAAAGATTTTTTGTTGAGGACCTTTGTTTTAACTCCAGAGCAGGATGCAGAATTCAGAACTGCAATAAAGGCTGAAATTGATGAAAATTGGGCTATAACTCAAGCAGAATCAGATATTGTTGCTGATTTAACTGAAGAGTTAAATGATATGTATCAACCATATGAACATGAGGTTTTTAATCCTACTGATTCAAATGAAAATATACGCTTAATCGATGCGATTTCAAGTGGATTGAAACAATCTATGGAACGCCATAGTAATTTGGTTATAATGGGACAGGATATCGCGGAGTATGGTGGGGCATTTAAAATTACGGAAGGTTTTGTAAAGCAATTTGGTAAGGAACGTGTGCGTAATACTCCTATTTGCGAAAGTGCTATTGTTTCTGCTGCAAATGGTCTTTCAATTAATGGGTTTAAAGCAGTTGTGGAAATGCAATTTGCAGATTTTGTCTCGACTGGTTTTAACCCAATAGTGAATTTATTAGCAAAACAACACTATAGATGGGGCGAAAAATCAGATGTAGTGGTGCGTATGCCTTGTGGAGGTGGTACTCAAGCAGGTCCATTTCACTCGCAAACCAATGAAGCTTGGTTTACCAAAACGCCAGGTTTAAAAGTTGTTTACCCAGCATTTCCTTATGATGCTAAAGGGCTTTTGAATGCCTCAATTAATGATCCAAATCCTATATTGTTTTTTGAGCATAAGCAGCTTTATAGAAGTGTTTATCAAGATGTACCTATGGAATACTATACTTTACCTTTAGGAAAAGCGGCGCTTGTAAAGGAAGGGAATAATATTACTGTGATTTCTTTTGGAGCTGGTGTACATTGGGCTTTAGATACATTGAAGCAAAATCCTGATATTTCTGCAGATCTTATTGATTTAAGAACTTTGCAACCGTTAGATTGGGATACCATTTATAATTCAGTTAAGAAAACCAATAGGGTTATAGTTTTACAAGAAGATTCGCTTTTTGGAGGGGTAGCAAGTGATATTTCGGCAATGATAATGGAAAATTGTTTCGAATACCTAGATGCACCAGTCAAACGAGTTGGTAGTTTAGAAACCGCAATTCCTTTTGTCAAGGCTCTCGAAGATCAATATTTACCAAAAGAAAGATTTGAGAAGGAATTAAAAGCTTTATTAGCTTATTAATAATTTAATGTCATAAAAAAAGCCTTGTTGTTCAAACAAGGCTTTTTTTGAAGTTAGTTTTAACTTTTATCTTTATCTTTTTTACCCCAAATTTCCACTTTTGCCCTTTTGTTAGTAACCATACTTCCTTTGGAATCATATTCTAATTCAAGGTGTTTAATTTTATCATTTTTATCGGGTACATCATAAGGTATTGATGAAGTTCCATTAGTAAGTACTCCAATACCTTTTGCATCATAAGTTTTACTTTTTCCATTTTCCATTACAATTTTAATGCTTTTAATTTGTACAGTACCTTGAACGCATTTTAATTTAATTTTGTCCACTGTTCTTTCATTACCTGTTAAAGTAACTTTGTCTTTTTCGTTTTTAAAGGCTACAGATTTTTCACCAATTTTAATCCAATTATCACCTTGAGCAAAACTAAAAGTAGTTAGCAAAAGGAATAGTAAAACAAATCTTTTCATATAATTAGTTTTTAAGGTTTATTTATTGTTTATCAGTGTTTTGTAAAGTTAATTAAAATTTTGATAGCAAATAAAATTGTCTTTAATTTAATGCCATTTTTTATTACCAAATGAGAAGGTGGCTAATAAAGCAGGGCCGTTATAACTCCATACAAAGTGACCATTTAAATGACGTCTTTCAGCATCAACTCTGAAATGCATTCCTGTATAAGTAGCGGTTAAATCGAGTTGTTTTACGGCACGGAAGGTTAAACCAAAATTGTATGCCAATATACGACCTCTAATGTTGTCAATTTCTACGGCTAAATAATCGAATTCACCGTTAAAAGCAAACCGTTTGCTTAGGGAAACACCACCCCAAATACCAAAATCAGGTAAAGGAGCAGTAAAACCTAAATCTTCTTCTGCTTCGAGTTCATTATTAGCAGTTGTTAAACCTATACCAACATTTCCTCCAATAATATGTGCTCCAAATAAAAGGCCAACTTCAAAAGTAGGTTTGCTTAATATTGCATACCCATAGGAAAAACGATAAATTTGAGTATTAAAAAATGCATTTACAGTAGCATCTATATTGTAGGTATTATCTCCAAATTCAATATCTTTTTTTAAAGTATATTCTGAATTTCTACGAATGTTATAATAGGTTAAATCAAAACGCGAACGACTTGAAGCACGCCATTGAAAATTTGCTATAAATGTACTAGCTGTTGTTGAAAATCCTAAATCGTCTTCGAAATCTATTTCTGTACCAATTTTACCATTATTGGTTCCAACCCTAATGCTTGTATTGCTATTAGCTTGAAATAATCCAGCAGCTATTTTAAAGCGTTCAACGAACCATGGAACATCTCGATCTTTTGTATTAGAAGGTGTTATTGTGTTTTCATGGATGGTTATTTCAAAATTATTTAACTTTTGAAAGTAATCATTTTCTAATGGATTCTGACTCCAAAGTGGGAACGAAAAGAAAAATAGGATACTTAAAAAAACAGGAAATATTGTTCTCATGTAAAATCAATTTTTAGATTCAAAAAACTACTTTCAGAGTTTTAAATAAGAAAATTTTTCGGTGTAGGGTATTACAAATTTAACCAATATTTACTTGATTTTAAGTGTTTTAAATATTAAATATTCATGATTAATTTTTTAAAGAAATGTGTCTTATAAAAAATCCCTGTTTTTAAACAGGGATTTTAATTTATTCAATAATTAACTTCTTTCGCGATATATTTTTGTAATTACTTATGATTTCTATAGCATAGATTCCAGTTTGTAATTCATTTAGATAAATTATTTCCTGTGATGTATTCAGTCCATTCCTATGAAGTACTTTTTTTCCCAGAACATTATATACAGTAATTGATTCTATATGTTCACCAGTATTGTTTGATGAAATTGTAATCACATTTTTGGCTGGATTTGGATAAATATTAAATATTTTATTTTCAAAAGCATTGCTAGATAAAGCAGCTACAAATTCTGTGTTAAAAGTGTTTGTTATTATCGGAGGATTATAATCAAAATAAATTGATGCCGTATTAGGTATAATGTCTCCTACAGTATAACCATTTTTGGGTTTAATTTTAAAACAGATGTATCCTTTTCCTATAGAAGTGTTTTGTACCGAAACAGGTAACATTATGTTGTCCATAGTCCATGTTAAATTATTATTTACTCGGTCCATTGTATACTCATGACTTGCATCAACCATTTTGATAGATGTTTCGTCAAGCTTTGTATCGAGAACATCATTGACTTTAATGTTTATAGCACTAGCATTTCCAGTATTTTCAAAACGTATGGTGTAAAATAAATAATCGGCAGAAGTGAAGGAACTGTGGAGAATTTTTTCTCCATGAGCTTCCATTTTATCATTTGGATCGTATGCATTTACAACCATTTGTGTAAGATTAAATACATTGTTTTGTTGGTTAATGTCTCCAGCAAGAGGAGTGATACTAGCTGTATTAGTTAAATTTTGACCTGCATTTACAGTTGGTACAGAAGGTATTTGCATAATAATATCAAAACTTCTTGTTTCAAAGGGAGTAAGATTAGAATATGAATATGAAAAACCATTTACGGTTGGGATTGTTCCTGCTTGTCCTATGGACGTAATAGTAACACTAGGATCATTATTGAATGAAAGTATTCCTGAAACCGTTTGATTGCCTAAATTGGAATAAACTACTTTGTTAGTATAGGTGAATCCAGGTCGTGGAGCATTTATTGGAATAATCATTACGGCTACATCATTATAGACTTGTGTAGTTGTTATTGGAAAATTATAGATAGTAATTCCGTTATTTGCTATAATACTTACATTAGAATATGAAGGAGTTATATTGTTGTACATTGTAACATAAGCTGGATCTATTTCAAAACCTATATCATAACTATTACTTGAATTACTATCATAAATGTTATAAATCCCAGTTGGAGCTATTATATTATGTACCGTTCCGTTATTATTCATCTCATAATGGAATTGACCTAATGGGAAATTGTTTTCTCCAGTTTCTTGAGTACCATTATTATTTGTGTCCAAAAAGGCGTTTAATCTAATTCCGCTACATTCAATTGTTCCTTGTGAATTCCCTAATTCTGAAATTTTAATATAGCCTGATTGGTTACTGTAATTGGTAACCATAATTAAATAATATTGTCCTGCTTGAGCATTGGTAATTGTAGGGTACTCAACGGCACTTGATGAATAACTACAATTTACAATATAGTTAGGTGTTATTTGATTAACACAAGGTGATACCGGATCTGTAAAAGGGCCTAGTAAAACATAATCAACGTCTATATTGTTAGTTCCAATGTTTGGATCGGTACTTTGTTGAATCATCAAGTTTATAGTACCCGAACTACTTATCGGTAAATAAAACCATGTTGGATTTGGAGTTGTTGTTAAACATCCCAAACTCCCCGTACTAGGAATACCTATTGTATTTGGAAAAGCATTACCTAGAGCACCACAAAGTGAATTTGATAACGAGCAAACGGAAGCCAAATTACAATTTGGGAAAGTACTCAAATTGACGGTATAGATATTGTCACAATCATTGGTAACAGATTCTCTTACAAAGATAATAACAGCATTTGATTGTACGATTACATTGTATGCTGTAGGAGATAAAATAGCATTTTGCTCTGTTTGGGCATCTGTAAGAGATGTATAAAAAGCGATACTGTTTGTTGAGCTGATTTGTGCAGCAACAGTCGTTAAATCAAAATCGATATTTCCATTTCCATCAGTATCACATAGTTCGATAGGTATTAATTGTTGAACAGATGGATTGATATTAAAAACACTTACATTAAATGAGTTTATATAATAATTACCGTTTAGATTATTTGAGATACGACTATAAATTACAGTCGTTGTCCCGTTTGTTACGCAATAAGAAGCTGTTAATGAATTGGTATTGTTTTCTGCATCAGATTGAGAGGGATGATAGGTTATGGTATGTTCGTTAGGATCTAAGTTGGCTAATATGTCCAGATCATTTTGTGTTAAATCAAAACAGTATTGTGAGGCATCGGTACACATACTTAAATCTTGTGGTTGTCCACTTGGATTACAACTCAAAGTGGTAAAAGTGGTATAAACCATATTTGTAGTTTGAGTTGCACTACAAATAGGAAGAATTCCTATTTGCACTGTCTGATTACAAGTTAAACCATAGATGGTATATGAATTTGTTGTAGCAGTAAAGGTTTGACTTACTACACCGTTTATGCTAATTTCGATTTGCCATTCTGTGGCATTTCCGTTTTCAACCCAACTGTAATCTGCGGATGTTTCTGTAATATTAGAAACACTAATATTGCTTACAGCAGGACATGGATTGCACTGGACTCCTATTAATTCGACTAATCCACTTGTTGTTATACAGCCTGTAATAAGATCTTCTATAGTATAATGAACCGGAAGGAATGAATTTGTAGTTCCAGGTATAGGAGAGGAGGTATAACAGCTTAAATTGGTGATTGGAACATTAACTGTGCTTTGCGGATTATAGCTTTCGTAAAAAACAATGTCAAAATTAGTGTTACCTTGTGTTATAGTTGGGATTACTGTTGTTAAATCAAAACAAACCGAATTGGTTGTATTTAAACAACTGGTTGTAGTTACAACGGGTGCTATTGGTGGGCTATTAACTACTAGATTATAAGCAATAATTGTAGATTGGTTAGTTGTTGTATTTAGAAGATTAGCAAAAATGAGTTGTGGATTCGTAATGTTGGTATATGAGGAAGGTAATGAGTTCAAGTTGTTAACAGCATCGGATTGTGAAAGATGATGACTTATACTATAGTCATTAGGGCTTAGATTCCCTAAAATCTCGTTACTGATGGCATTTATGTCAAACATTTCTGCTCCATCATTGTTGGAATCACACAGAGAATTATTAATAGTTGGTGCATTCTGAGAAAAGCCAACCCAAGTTATCCAAAGTGCGATGTGTAAAAGTAATGTTTTATTCATCGGTTAGTTGTTTTAAAATCACCTTAAATATACACATTTTCAATTACATACGTTTTTTTTATTGTTTGTTAATAATAAAAAAGCCTCATTTTAAATGAGGCTTTTACTTTTAATATTTTCCGTTAAGGAGTTCGCCTCCAATAGCCGATTTGGCTTCAATACCAATTTTTTTCATCATTTCGTAAGTAGTACAAACGGCTGCAGAAGTTACTGGAATTCCAATTTCTTTTTGAATTTGATCAATTGCTTCTAGTGAAGGCATTTGAACACATGCAGAAGCTACTAAAACATCAACATCGGTTAAATCTAATTGTTTATAGATTTCTAATAAGTTTAATGGATTTTGGGCTGCAACTTCTAAATTATCAGGAATTTCAAGTGCAATACTTTCTTTAACCTTTATTCCTTGATTTTCTATATAATCAACCACCATATCCGTTAAAGGACGCATATAAGGTGTTATAATTGAAATTTGCTTAGCTCCTAATACTTTTAGTCCGTTAATTAATGCACCAGCAGAAGTTACAATAGGAGTAGGGAAGTCGTTGGCTACGGTTTCTTGGTGTAAGTTTACTTCAGAAACACAGTGATAACCTCTACCCATACTCATAATCGCTACCAAACAAGCATATCCCATAACATCTACATGGGCATCTGAAAGTTCTTGAGCACATTTTAAACTCATGGCATCCATTGCTTCCAATTCTTCTTTGGTTACTTTTTTCATGCGCATTCTGCTGCTATGAAACGTAAAGCGTTCTGGTAAAATGGTTTCACGAGAACGAAAGATGGCAGGTATTTCAGTTTCCATCGTTACGTTTGACGATGGTACAATTTGTCCAATTCTGTATTTTTTCATTTTAAATTTCCTTGACAGTGTTTACAATTGTTCCAATATTCTCTACTTCACATTTTACAACATCCCCATCTTTTAACCACTCTTGAGGCGTTCTTCCTGCACCAACACCCGCAGGTGTACCTGTTGCAATAATATCACCAGCTTCAATTGTAAAAACGGTACTAATATCTTCAATTAAATCGTTAATGTTAAATAACATGAATTTGGTGTTTGAGTTTTGTTTTTCAATACCATTTACAGTTAGCGACAAGTTTAAGTTATGTGGATTTTCAATTTCATCTTTAGTAACCAAAACGGGTCCCATAGGTGCAAAAGTATCTTGACCTTTCGAAACAATCCATTGTCCTGAACGACGACAATCACGTGCAGAAATATCGTTAATAACGGTATATCCAAATACATAATCCATTGCTTCAGTTTTAGGTACATACTTACCATCTTTTCCAATTACAACAGCAAGCTCAACTTCCCAGTCTAACTGGTTAGTTAATTTTCTGTTTAATAAAATTTCAGTATTGGTAGCCGTAACGGTTGTAGGTGGTTTTGAGAAAATAACGGGTTGTTGCGGTAATTCATTTGATGTGTCTAATGAACGAGCACTTTCGGCAACGTGTTCTGTATAATTCAATCCAATGCCTATGATGTTTTTACGTGGTTTCTGAATAGGAGCTAAAAATATAACTTCGTTCATTTCATAAGCAATTTCTTCGAAGAAATTTTCAGGAGTTTCCGCTATTAGTTCCGTTATTTCAGTTATGATTTCGAAGCCCATATCAATTAAATCCAACATATCGTTTGGTAATGGAAAATTAGAGATATCTCCAAAATCTTCCATGTCAATTACTTGATTGTTGTGTATAAATCCTAAGCGCGCTTCGTCGTTTTCCTTTGTTGTGTATGTTAATAATCTCATATTGTTTTGAACGGTAAGTGTTCTTTTATTTTTGTTTTAAATTTTTTGATGTCCGTTGTTTTCAGTATATTCTCTACCTTGAAACAATCCTAATGATTCAATAACAGGTAAATCGTTAAAATTAAACAAGCAAGCATCTTCTGTATCGGACAGATTATGATGTTCATGCCACGCCCATGATGGAACACAGAAAATATCACGTTCTTTCCAATCGAAACGTTTGCCGTTAATGATTGAATACCCTTTACCTTTGGCACATTGATAGACAAATGACCCTGTATGGCGGTGTGCCTTTCCTTTAAAACTAGCCGGAAGCAATTGCATAGCGGCTCCCATAGTTTGCATTACATGACCACCCGTTACAGGATTTGAATATTGCATTAAAATTCCATCAAATGGATTTATTTCATTCACTTCTAAAGCATCTAATAATGCTGGGTACACTTTTTTCCATGAATAAATAAATAATGGAGAATAAGGTTTGTCCCAAGTTTTATCTGCTGGAATTAAACCCGATGTTCCGTAGTTCATTGGAGAATAATTTAAGGGCTTTACAAGTTCTTGTTTACCATCATGTACAGCATAATCGTTTGCCTCAAGTGCATTTATAAGCGGAATATCTAAACCATCTTGCCAAATACACGTTTTTCCTGTAGCTTCAACACCATGTTCGTGCCAGGTTGAATTGGGAGTAATGACAAAATCGTTGACTTCAAGCATTATTTTATTGCCATCTACAACGGTATAACCGCCAGAACCTTCCATGATGAAACGCAGGGCAGAAGCCTTATGGCGGTGTGCAGATGTAAATTCACCCGGACGAGTTACTTGAATACCTGAATACAACCATCCAACGGCTGCAGCAACGTCTTTACGCTTATCATTTACTAGGTATACGACACGTCTTCCAGCTTGCTCCGGTGTAACCAATTCCGATGATTTTAAAACTAAATCTCTTAATTTATCGTATTCCCAAAGCATAGGGACAGATGTTGATTTTGGCTCCCAAGGCTCAATATCATTGGCAACTGTCCAAAGGGCACCTGCACCTAAACCTTCTAAGTCTTTATAATATTGTTCTAGTTCTGGAGAATCTTGTACTCTCGCTCTACCGTATATATCGTCTGAATATTTATTTTCTTCCATAATTAGCGTTTATTAAATTCTTCGTGATTATTTATAAAAGTAACTTTTCTGGTAGGAGCAGTATTGACTCTTAAATCGAATATGTCAAATCGGTTATAGTGACCTAATATATCATGCATTTGTTTAGGTTGGATACATTTTGCTAAATCGATATCAGCATAGATTATTCCTTCATCGTCAATTAAAGGTTCTCCAATTACAGCTCCATTAGGACCAATAAATCCAGAGAATGCTGAGTTTTTACGGGTTAATAATTCTTCAACATTTGGAACATCTGGTTTAAGTACATCCATGATTTCTTGTGAAATTGTTGAGCATGAAACAATAGTGAATAATTTCCCTTCAAAAGAATGGGCAGCTGCACGAATTTTAATAGCTTCTGCCATATTGTAATCAGGTGGAGCAACCGGTAACGAAATGTAATTGGCGATATGTATCAATTCACCTTGAGAAAGTAGGGTAAAACGTGCCAATGTATTAGTGTTTTCACCACAGGCTAAAGTTCCAATAGGACCAATCTCAGTATTATACACTTTTAGAGACGATCCATCACCTGAAGTCCAAGTTAATTTTTCAGCCCAAGTAGGGACTAATTTGCGATGTTTTCCTATTATAGTTCCCTTATTATCGATGATTAAATTTGTATTGTAAATTTCACCATAGCTATTACCGCGTTCGTTAATACCAATTACAATTTGTATATCATTATCGTTTGCAGCTTTGCATAATTTTTTAATATGTGGGCTAGTAATTTCTACTGAGTTCTTATACAATTCCTCGTACCATTTACTTCCTTCAACAGGTGTCATGATCCAATTCCAGTAAGGATATCCTGCTACAAAAACTTCTGGGAAAGCAATTAGTTTAGCACCATTATTTGCAGCTTCTTTTACAAAAGAGATGGCTTTATCAATCGTTTTTTCTACGTTTAAGAAAACCGGAGCCGTTTGTACTGTTGCTGCTTTAAATTTTGGAAATTCCATATTATACTGTTTGAATTACGAATTTATTTATTTTTTCTTTCATATCGTCATTGAATGCTTCAGCTTTTATTCCGTTTCTTTTTTCATTAAAAGCGACATTTACTAATGTTACTTCACCTTCTAGAACGGTTTGTTCTTTTTCATTAGTGAATTGAAAACCACAAATAACAGAGGAAGATTTTAATTCTTTTACCCAAAGTTTTTTGGATAATACTTCGCCTAAACGTGCTGCATTTTTAAACTGTATTTTTAAATCAACTGTTGGAATTCCGTTAGTTTCGTGCATTTTAGCAAATGGACGTTCAAGTGCTTCTTCAAACCAATCTTCAACAAGACAGTTGAGCATTTCTAAAAATCTTGGATAAAATACGATACCTGCATAATCAATATGTTGGAAACGAATTTTTTCTTGTTTTATAAAATATTTCATATTTAGTATTAACTATTAAAAATGTTTTAAAGTTACTTTTTAATTAGTAGTTTTTAATTTAAAACGTTGAATTTTACCAGTTTCTGTTTTAGGCAAATGATCGATGAAATTAATGACTCTTGGGTATTTGTATGGAGCAGCAACTTCTTTGAACCATTGTTGTATGGATTTTGCTAAATCTGAAGATGCAATAGTTTTATCTTTCAATACAATATTTGCACAAACTAACATTCCGCGTTCTTCATCGGGTAAACCTACAACAGCGCATTCCATTATGGCATCATGAGTTAGCAATACACTTTCTACCTCAATTGCCGCAATATTATAACCTGATGAAATTATCATATCATCTCCACGAGCTACAAACCAAAAATAACCATCTTCATCTTGTCTGAATATATCTCCAGTAATATTCCAACCATCTTGAACGTACTCTTTTTGCTTTTCCAAACGGTTTAAATATTTACAACCTGTAATACCTTTAACGGCTAATTTTCCTGGTTCTCCAATAGGTAACTCTTGGCCAAGATTATTTATTATTTTAGCTTCATATCCCAAAATTGGTTTTCCAGTAGCACCAGGTTTCATATTTTCCTCATTAGATGCGATGAAAATATGTAGCATTTCAGTAGCTCCAATTCCATCAATTATTTTGATACCGGTAGCATCGTACCAATCTTGCCAAACTTTTAATGGCAATGTTTCGCCAGCAGAAACACATTTACGCAGACTTGAAACATTGTATTCTTTAAGCTTTGTTGTCAATACCCGCCATGCTGTTGGTGCTGTAAAGCATATAGTGATTTTATAATCTTGGATAGCTTGTAATAAAGCATCTGGGCTAGGCTTTTCAATTAGAAAAGTTGAAGCACCGTAATACATAGGGAATAAAACCAAACCTCCTAAACCGAATGTAAATCCAATTGGGGGACTACCTGTAAAAATATCTTTACTCGTAGGTTGTAAAGAATATTGAGGGAAGGCCTCGCAGATATTCAAAATGTCTTTGTGATAATGAGCTGTCATTTTTGGAATACCAGTTGTGCCAGATGTAAATCCAATAAGTGCAATGCTATCCGATTTTGTTTCGTAATTGCTAAATGTTGTAGGTTTCCTTTGCATCAATTGCTCTAAGTCATTATTACCATAATAGGTAACTGACTTTAAAGTTTCTGCTGAAACAAGTTGCATTTCTTCGGCTAAATCAATGTCACATAAAGCATGTGTGATTTGTGCACAGTTTATAATAGTGCTTATTTCTTTTGAGCGTAACAACGGCATAGTTGCAACTACAATACCTCCTGCTTTTAGTACTGCATACCAACAAGCAACCATCATAGGGTTATTTGCCGAACGCAATAATACTCGATTACCGGGTTTTAAACCCAAGTTTTCTACTAATACATGAGCTATTTGATTGGATTTTTCATATAAATCTTGATAAGTCCACTTAGTATCAAATGTTTGAATGCAAGTGTTGTTACCATTACCTATAGCGATTTGATAATCCAACAAACGCTCAACACAGTTTAAGTGTTCGGGGTGTTGAAATTGCTTTAATGCAAAGAAATCGGTTTCTGGCAGCAAAGTCTGTTCGGGTAAATTATCGTGAGCAAAATTGTCTTCGTAATGTTTCATTTTTTACGTTGTTAAAAAATGTTTGATAGATTTAAAGTGTTTTTCTTGGCATCAAGCCATTTAAAAGGTCAACTATTTTTTTGATTAAGGCATTCTATTTTTGGAGTCGTTTTTCATTTTTATGTAAAACATTGAAATTCCATTTTAGGAACTTTTCAATAAATTACTTGTGACTTTCTGGTTTTAATGCTTTTTTCATGTTTTCAATCATTTTGCGTTCAGATGCTTTATATGGGTATAAATAGCTTATTCCTTTTTGATATTGTAATGGAATATCTGTAGCTTGATAATTTTCATAAGCTTGCATGTTTCGGACAAAGTTGGGATCAAGTAAAAGTGGTCGTCCTAGGGCTACCATATCGGCTTTTCCATTTAGGATAATTGTGTTAATCTGGTCAATATCTTGAATATTACCTGTCGTTATAGTAGGTACGTGAACAGTATTTCGAATTGCATCCGAAAAAGGTACTTGCCACATTCTTCCAACTTGTGGATTTTGATTGGAAACAGTATTGCCTGTAGAAACGTTTATAATGTCAGCACCTGCCGCTTTAAAAGCTTTTGCTGTTACTATTATATCTGCTTCAGTTATTCCATTTTCAGCCCAGTCTGATGCTGATAGACGTACCGACATCGGTTTGTTATCTGGAAAAGCAGCTCTCATTGCTTTGAAAACACGCAACGGAAATTGCAATCGGTTTTCAATATTACCACCAAATTCATCTTGTCTTTTGTTGGTTAATGGTGAAATAAAAGAAGCTAAAAGGAAACCGTGATGCGCTTGTAGTTCAATCATATCAAAATCAGCGTCATTGGCATTATGCGTAGCTTTAACAAAATATGCTGTAATGGTATCCATATCTTCAGTAGTCATCTCTTTTGGAGTAAGACTGTTTTCATTGAATGGAATTGAAGAAGCCGACATTAAATCCCATTTTTCTTCTTGTGACATTTCAAGCGTTTTCCAAGGTATCGCCACTGCCCCTTTTCTTCCTGAGTGCCCCAATTGAATAGCGGTTTTAGATACCGTATTTTTATGAATAAAATCGTTTATTCTTTTCCATTCAACAATTTGATTTTCATTGTATATACCGGCACATCCTAAAGTAATCCTTCCATTAGGTTCAACTGCTGTCATTTCGGTTGTTATGAGTCCAACACCTCCTAAAGCTCTCGTTGTATAGTGAATAAAATGCCAATCGTTAATCACGCCATCAACAGCACTATATTGTCCCATTGAAGCCATAGCGATACGATTTTGGATTTCCAAATCACGTAACTTTATTGGAGTAAAAGCTGGTGGAGTTTGTCTGTCAGGATTTCCAATTGATTCATTATAATTAGACAATACTTTATCGGTAAATGATTTGTCACGTATGCGTAAGTTTTCATAAGTGACTTTTTTGGAACGTGTCATACAACCAAAAGCAAATTGCATAAAACTGTGCTGGTTATAACGGTCCATGTTCTCAAACCAATCTAAGGATACTTTTGCAGCGTATTGAATCATTTCAACACGATTGCGTCTAGTTTTTTCATATTGTTCGAATGCTGCTGCAGTATCATTTTGATTTGCAACAACAGCATCAGATAGACCAATTGCACATTCCATAGCTAGTTTTGTTCCTGAACCAATGGAGTAGTGGGCTGTAGCTTTCGCATCACCTAAAAGCACGATGTTGTTCGTGTGCCATTTTTCGTTGGTTACATGTGGAAATTGACGCCAATGCGATTTATTTGTAATCAATCCGTGACCGTCTAATTCATCTTTAAAAATATTTTGAAGTTTATTGACTGTATCTTCTTCATTTGCGACTTCAAAACCTAATTTTTCGAAAGTTTCATTACTGCATTCGAATATCCAAGTACTTCTTCCGGGTTCGTATTGATAGGTGTGTGCAACGATTAAGCCTTCTGGTGTATTTCTAAAAAAGTATGTAAAAGCATCTAACGGTTTGGTAGAGCCCATCCATACAAATCGATTCTTTTTTAATTCAACCTCAGTTCCAAAGTCTTTTGCAAACTGAGTACGAATATTACTTCCAATACCGTCAGCAGCAACAATTATGTTTGAGTCTGAAAATTTTGAAAGGTCGTTTACTTCAGCTTCAAAGTGTAAATTAACACCTTCTTCGGTACAGCGTTGTTGTAACAATTGCAATAATTTCTTGCGCGAACAACCGCAAAATCCGTTTCCTGTAATTCTTACGATTTCACCATCACGAGCTACGTCTAAATCATCCCAATACGCAAAGTTTTTACGAATAAGTTCATATGATTGTGGATCACGAGTTAAAAATTCACTTAATGTTTCGTCTGAAAAAACAACGCCAAAACCAAAGCTATCATCTGATTTATTGCGTTCGTATACGTCGATTTGACAATCTGGGATTGCTTTTTTTGTTAATATTGAAAAGTAAAGTCCTCCGGGACCACCACCTATAACAGTTATTTTCATGTTTTGTATATTAAAAAGGCTTAATTCTTCTTATGAAAAAATTACCTTTTTTGAGATTAATCTATTTTAATAAATATTTGAAGTAATCAATTATGATTTTATTGGTTTCTTTTGATAGCGAAGATTTCTCCCAATTTCGAATAATTGGAACCGGCTAAGCGTGCTACTGGTTTATAGGTATCTAGATTGATTCTATTGTTTTCAGATAAGATATTGTCATCAATATGCATCGTTAGCACTCTACCTATAATAATACAAGCCCCACCATTTTTGTGGTTTTCAGTAAAATAATGATGTACCATTTCGCATTCAAAATGAACAGGACTTTCTTTTACTCTTTTTGGCTGTATGTATAGTGCATCTAAAGGAGTTAATCCAGCTAATTCAAATTCATCTATTTCGGGAGCTACACTTTGTGATGTAGCATTCATTTTCTCAACTATCTCTTCAGTTACCAAATTCACTACAAATTGTTTGTTGTTTAAAACATTATTTAAAGTGTCTTTGTTTTTATCGCCTGTTCGTACTGTTGAAAACATTACCTGTGGAGGGTCTTCGCTTACAACATTGAAAAATGAAAACGGTGCTAGGTTGTTAGTGCCATTTTCATCAACTGTAGCAATCCAACCGATTGGTCTAGGTATTACAACTCCGGTAAGTAATTTGTATAATGTAGCTGAATCAGTATTGTGAGTATTGAATTCCATGTGTTTTGATTGAATTTCCGCAAAATAAACAAATTATTGACAATTTTTTTATAACGAAACTTAAAAAATATTCAATTTTTTATTTTCTAACTAAATTTATTTTAAATGTTTTAGAAATAAAGTAATTGTATTTTTTATAAAAATTATTATATAATATTGGTATTAATGTAATTTTTGAACAACTTATTTGAGTTTATTGTAATTTATAATTGCTAATTTAATATATTTATGCAAAATATATATATATGGATATTATAGCTTGTCCTAAGTGTCAGAACAATGCAATTGTAAAAAGCGGAATTATCAAAGGAAGACAGCGATATTTGTGCAAATCCTGTTCGTACTATTTTACGGTAAATAAACTTGGTAAAAAAATAGATGATTATTATGTAACCAAAGCCTTACAGCTCTATTTGGAAGGTTTGAGTTATCGTGAAATCGAACGAATCATTGGAGTTTCACATGTTTCCATCAGTAATTGGGTAAAAGAATTTAAACTCAAAAAACCACCACATCCCAATTATCATCCTAGTTATAAGATATTTAAGCACGCTGAATTACTAGATTACTTAAAAAGTAAAGATCAATTGTCTGGGGCCGGTATGATTATTACGGAACTAGGCGATAAGTTTATGCTGATTAAATGGGAGCGCTTTAAAGATTAGCTATAGTGCTTTACAATTATATATATTATTTTTTTTTGGATTAACATATTTTTAGAATTTGGTCATACAAAATCAACATACAACCAAATTTAAAATTATGAAAAAACTAACACTTTTTGCTGGGCTTTTAATGACAGCATTCACCTTTGCTCAGGGTTCCCCTGATTATGGAGGTGGATTAAAAGTTAATCTCAATGAAGATGGTTCTAAGTATTTTAGAATTATTTCTTGGGCTCAAGTTTGGGCACAGCACAATTCGGATCGTCCACTAGACGCAAATGGCAATGAACAATCCGATTTAAATTTCAGTTTACGAAGAGCGCGTGTTTTAATGTATGCACAAGTGAGTAAAGATTTTTTAATCTTAACACATTTTGGACTAAACAGCTTAAATGCCGATAATATGAGTCCAACAGGAACTAGTGATGGGGCACAATTATTTTTTCATGACGTTTGGGCGCAATATAGTTTAGGTAAAAATCATGCTATTGGAGGAGGACTACATTATTGGAATGGTATTTCGCGTTTGAATAACCAAAGTACTTTAAATATTATGACTTTGGATAACCAAAGACAAGCATGGGCAACTTTGGGTTTATCGGATCAATTTGCGCGTCATTTAGGAGTTTATGCCAAAGGATCATTCGGGAAATTTCAATACCGTGTTTCGGTGAATGAAGCAGAAACTAATAATTTACAAGCAGGTACTACACCTGTAGATGGTGGTGGTGCAACGTATACAGGACGTCGTTTATTAGGTTCAAAAGATGCGGGTAAAGCTTATGCTGGTTATTTTGAATATGGTTTCTTTGACAACGAAAGTAACTTCTTACCTTATAAAGTAGGGTCTTACTTGGGGACTAAAAAAGTATTCAATGTTGGTGCGGGATTCTTCATGCATCCGAATGGATCTGTAATCGCAGATGCTAATGGAAATTTAAGAGGAGAAGATGTAAATATTTTTGCGGTTGATGCGTTTTACGATGCTCCACTAGGTACAAAAGGAGGAGCTTTGACAGCTTATGCTTTATATCAGAACACAGATTATGGTAAGGATTTTAGATTGGGGACAACATATGAGACTGGTTCAATGTTGCATGCTCATTTAGGGTATTTGTTGCCTTTAAAAATGAAATACAAATTACAGCCATACATTGCTTTTGATAACAGACAAATTGATGCTATAGATGATAATGCATCACAATTTGGAATCGGGACTAATTTGTTCTTGAGTGGACACAATTCAAAATTAACATTAGAATACCAATCGCTGAAGTATGCTACATCATCAAATGTAAATACAATAACACTTCAAGCAATGATTTATCTATAAAATCAATTTAAAATATTACAGTTATGAGTGATCAAAAAAATGCTACCGCATATTGGAAGGAAAACTTACGTTACCTTTTGATATTATTAAGTATATGGTTTGCCGTTTCATATGGCGCAGGAATTATATTCAAAGATGCTTTAAATGAAATCAAATTAGGTGGATTTCCACTTGGATTTTGGTTTGCACAGCAAGGGTCTATTTACGTGTTTGTTGTTCTAATTTTTGTCTATGTTCGATTGATGAACAAATTGGACAAGAAATATGGGTTTGACGAATAATTATTAATTTTTAAAAGAAAAAATCATGGATGTTCAAATTTGGACTTATATAATAGTCGGCATTACATTTGCTATTTACATTGGTATTGCTATTTGGAGTAGAGCAGGTTCTACAAAAGAGTTTTATGTTGCTGGAGGAGGGGTTTCGCCTTTGGCTAATGGTATGGCTACTGCAGCCGATTGGATGTCAGCAGCATCTTTTATCTCAATGGCTGGTATTATTTCCTTTGCGGGGTATGATGGGGCTGTTTATTTGATGGGATGGACTGGTGGATATGTATTGTTAGCATTATTGTTAGCGCCATATCTTAGAAAATTCGGAAAATTTACGGTGCCTGATTTTATCGGTGAGCGTTATTATTCAAAAACGGCACGTTCTGTTGCTGTATTCTGTGCTTTAATTGTCTCGTTTACATATGTTGCAGGTCAGATGCGTGGAGTAGGAGTAGTTTTCTCACGTTTCCTAGAAGTTGAAATTGAAACAGGAGTTGTAATCGGAATGATAATCGTTCTTTTCTATGCCGTTTTAGGAGGAATGAAAGGAATTACGTATACTCAAGTTGCTCAATATTGTGTATTAATATTTGCTTTTATGGTTCCAGCTATTTTTATTTCGATTCAAATGACTGGGCATGCAATTCCACAATTAGGAATGGGAGGAACTGTTTCAGGATCTGATGTATACTTGTTGGACAAATTAAATGGATTATCAACAGAATTAGGTTTTGCGGAATATACTGATGGTTCAAAATCTTTAGTTGATGTATTTGCTATAACATTAGCATTAATGGTTGGAACAGCGGGATTACCTCACGTAATTGTTCGTTTCTTTACTGTTAAAAAAGTTAGAGATGCACGTAAATCTGCTGGTTGGGCATTGCTTTTAATTGCAATTTTATATACAACAGCACCAGCGGTATCGGTATTTGCTAAAGTAAATTTAATAGATACTGTAAATGATAAGAACTACTCGGATATGCCACAATGGTTTACCAACTGGGAAAAAACAGGTTTATTAAAGTATGATGATAAGAATGGTGATGGAAAAATCCAATACTATAATGATAAGTCAAAAGATGAAGCTTTCCTTGCTGCAACAGAAGCAAAAGGTTTAAAAGGAAATGAATTAACAATCGATAATGATATTATGGTATTGGCAAATCCAGAAATTGCAAAATTACCTAATTGGGTTATCGCATTAGTAGCAGCAGGTGCATTGGCAGCCGCTTTATCTACAGCAGCAGGATTATTATTGGTAATTTCTTCTTCAGTTTCACACGATTTAATTAAGAAAATGATTAATCCAAATATTTCTGAAAAAGGAGAATTATGGGCAGCACGTGGAGCAGCAACGGTAGCTGTTGTAATCGCTGGTTATTTTGGAATTAATCCTCCAGGATTCGTAGCAGCAGTAGTTGCTTTAGCATTCGGACTTGCAGCAGCATCGTTCTTCCCTGCAATTATTTTGGGTATTTTCCATAAGAAAATGAACAAAGAGGGAGCTGTTGCAGGTATGATTGTAGGTATGTTATTAATGCTTTTCTATATGTTGAAATTCAAATTTGGATTATTCGACGGAGGAAAAGATGCAGTTGCAGGTTTAAAAGATTCTTGGTGGTTTGGTATTTCTCCAGAAGGTTTTGGTACTATAGCCATGATTGTAAACTTTATAGTTGCTTTTACGGTTAATGCATTTACCCCAGAACCTCCAGCTGATGTACAAGATATTGTTGAACATATTCGTATTCCTTCGGGAGCTGGAGAAGCTACAGGTCATTAATTATTCAATTTTAGTTATTTTTTATTAGATATTCTCTGCATTATTTATTGCAGAGAATATCTTTAATATATCGTTTTAAGTTGTATTTTTAGAAGCAACATCTTATATGAAAAAGAGACACCAACAAAAACTTGTTGTAGTGAGTTTATTTTTACTCATTAGTTTAAATCTTCCATTATTGTTATTGTTTGACAGTAGCGAAGCCTTTATGGGTGTGCCACTTTTTTATATTTATGTATTTTCTATTTGGATGCTTTCTATTATAGTTTCCATTATCATTGTTAATCGCTATTATGAATAGTATAGGTCTTGTCGTTATCTTATTGTTCTATTTGGTTTTGCTTTTTTTTATTGCGCATTGGGCTGAAAAAAAGGAGAATTTGAAATGGACCAATAACGCTTATGTTTATGCATTTTCTTTGGCGGTTTACTGTACGGCATGGACGTATTATGGGAGTATAGGAGTGGCAGCTAAATCAGGGTTGAATTATTTACCTATTTATATTGGGCCTGTTATTATTATACCTGCATGGATAATAATTTTGCGTAAAATTATTCGTATTTCAAAAGTAAATACAATTTCAAGTATTGCAGATTTTATTTCGTTACGATACGGAAACAGTCGCTTTTTAGGGGCATTAGTAACGTTGGTAAGTTTAGCCGCTATATTACCTTATATTGCTTTGCAATTAAAAGCTATTTCAGAAACTTTTCACGTGGTTACAGAAACAAAAGAAAACTCATTTGTTTTATTTGATACCACCACCTATGTAGCTGTAGCTTTAGCTTTATTTTCCTCTTATTATGGAACGCGTTATGTTGATGCTTCTGAAAAAAGAAAAGGAATAATTACTGCAGTCGCTTTGGAAAGTCTTTTGAAATTGATTTTTTTCTTAGTTATAGGGATTTATGTAACGTATTTTGTTTTTGATGGTTTTGAAGATATTTATCAAAAAGCTTCCGTTTTAGAAGGGTTTCATCAAAAAAATAGTATTGGGGGTTTAGAACAGGGTATGAATTGGTTTTTCTTGTGTATGGTCTCGCTTTTTGCTATTTTTTTATTGCCACGTCAGTTTCATGTTTCTATAGTTGAAAATAATAGAGAAAAACACATTAAAACAGCTATATGGTTATTTCCATTGTATTTGTTATTGTTTAACTTATTTGTGTTTCCTATAGCTTGGGGAGGAAATGTTTTGTTTGAAGATACCGAAACCAATGCAGATACTTATTCACTTTTAATACCACAGTTGTTTCAAAATAAAACCTTAACAGTTTTGGTGTTTTTAGGTGGTTTTTCAGCGGCTATATCGATGATTGTAGTTTCCAGTATAAGTTTGTCAACGATGTTGAGTAATAATATTTTAATTCCCTATACATTCTTAGGACGTTTGAAAGATGAAGAACAAGATGTAAATAACAAGAAAATTGTAAATATTAGAAAAGTTGGAATTTTCATCCTGATAATATTATCCTATTTTATTTATCGTTTTTTGGCTTTAGACTATAGTCTTTTCTCAATCGGTCTGGTTGCGTTTGTTATTATTGCGCAATTAGCGCCATCATTTTTTGGAGCGTTATTTTGGAAAAGGGGTTCGCGTTTAGGAGCAATTTGGGGAATAATTATCGGATTTTTAGTTTGTTGTTATACTTTATTAATTCCCTACGTAACAGGCATTTCAAATACCAACAATCAATTTGTAACGGAAGGACTTTTTTCAATTGACATTCTAAAACCTTTAGCGTTATTTGGGTTGGATTATCTTTCACCAATATCGCATTCCTTTTTTTGGAGTATGATGTTTAACGTTTTGACGTATTTCTCTGTTTCTTTAAGTTTTAAAGGGAATTATAGAGAGCGTAATTATGCCGAAATGTATGTGGATATTGATAAGTATAGTACCAATCATGAAAATGCTTTTGTTTGGAAAGGAACGGCTTACATTAGTGATATAGAGAAAGTTTTGGTTAAATTTTTGGGACAAGAGCGTACCCAAAGAGCGTTGCAACTTTTTTCAACGAAATATAATTTAGACAAAAAGCAAGAATTAGCAGATGCTCGTTTGATTAAATTTGCTGAAAATTTACTATCTGGACATATAGGTACAGCTTCATCTCGAATTTTAATTTCGAGTGTAGTTAAAGAAGAAAAAATTACTTTACCAGAAGTTTTAAAGATATTGGAAGAGTCCAATCAAACTATTATTACCAATAAAAAGCTGATTGAAACTTCAAATGCATTGCAAAAGACAACTTCAGAATTACAGTTGGCAAACAAAAATTTACAACTGAAAGATTTACAAAAAGATGAGTTTTTAGACACAGTAACGCATGAGTTAAGAACTCCGATTACGGCAATCCGAGCCGCAAGTGAAATATTAATTGAAGATGAAGAGCTTCCGGAAGATTTAAAAAAACAATTTCTTCAAAATATTATCTCAGAATCGGATCGATTAAGTCGTTTAATTGATAAAATTTTAGATTTAGAAAAATTTGAATCGGGCAAGCAAAAATTAAACATTCAGGAACATGATTTGGTTGAAACCATCCAAAAAACAATAGTTCCGTTACAGCAATTGATCAAAAACAAAGGAATTCAGCTCTTTTTTGAGAATAATAAAACTATAAAACTACGATTTGATGAAGATCGTATGATTCAAGTCGTGACTAATTTAATTTCGAACGCCATTAAATTTTGTCCAGATTATAATGGGTTAATTACCATAATTATTTTAGATAAGTACAATTATTATGAAATAGCGGTAATGGATAATGGAAAAGGGGTAAACCCAAATGATTTTGATAATATTTTTGATAAATTTTATCAGTCGAACAATCAAAATATTAAAAAACCCGTTGGTAGTGGGTTAGGCTTGGCTATTTGCAAGCAAATTATTGAATTACATAAAGGTAAAATTTGGGCTCAGAACAACAATGGTCAAGGCGCTTGTTTTACTTTTACACTATTAAAAAATGACAGTTTATAATAAAAATGCATGATATGAAGAAGATACTTATTGTAGATGACGAACCCAATATCATTATGACTTTAGAGTATACATTCAAGAAGAATAATTTTGAAGTGTATATAGCTAGAGATGGTCAAGAAGCATTGGATATTTTAGTAAATCAAGTTCCAGATATAATCCTTTTAGATGTTATGATGCCCAATGTTGATGGATATGCAACTTTACGATCTATTAAGGCCGATTCAAAACTAAATTCTTGTAAAGTAATTTTTTTATCTGCAAAAAATAAAGAAGATGATATTGCAAAAGGAATGGAATTAGGTGCGAGTGCGTATTTAACCAAACCCTTTTCATTAAAAAAAATTGTAGAAAAAGTTAATGAAATACTATAAATAACATACTTATGGATTACAACACATTTTATAATCATAGTATTGAGAACTCTGAAAAATTTTGGACCGAACAAGCCAATCAAATTGAATGGTATGCTAATCCCAATACTATTTTGGCTAAAGATGAAAACGATTACCCTATTTGGTATCCAGATGGAGAATTGAATTTATGTTATTTAGCACTTGACAAACACATTCAAGATGGTTACGGTGATGCCATAGCCATGATTTATGATTCTCCAGTTACCCAAACAGTAAAAAAATACACATTTCAACAAATAAAAGAACATGTTGCTAAATTAGCAGGAGGTCTTCAATCATTAGGATTGAAAAAGGGAGATACAGCTGTAATTTACATGCCGATGATACCTGAAGCTACTTTTGCTATGTTAGCATGTGCGCGCATTGGCGTTACACATTCTGTGGTTTTTGGAGGTTTTGCTCCACATGAGTTAGCAATTCGCATCGACGATTGTAAGCCTAGAGTAGTTATTACTGCTTCTTCAGGTATCGAAGTAGACCGGTTGATTGCCTATAAACCATTGGTTGATGAAGCATTTGAATTGGCCAATCACCGCCCTAAAAAAGTTGTGGTTTTAAATCGAAAACTTGGTGCAAGAGTTCCCTTTAAAAAATATGATGTCGATTATGAAGCGTTGGTTTATGGCTCTGAAGAAGCTAGTTGCGTTGCTTTACCCGCTACCCATCCAAGTTATGTATTATATACATCAGGAACAACTGGAAAACCAAAAGGAATAGTTCGCGATACTGGAGGTTATGCTGTAGCTTTAAAATATGCGATGACGTGTATTTATGATGCAAAGCCAGGTGAAGTTTTTTGGGCTGCCTCAGACGTTGGTTGGGTTGTAGGTCATAGTTTTATTACTTATGGGCCGCTTATCAATCGTAATACAACAGTTGTTTTTGAAGGCAAGCCAATAAAAACACCAGATGCTTCAACTTTTTGGCGTGTTATTGCAAAGCATAAAGTTAGTATAATGTTTACAGCACCAACTGCAATTCGAGCAATCAAGAAAGAAGATCCGAATGGTGATTTCATAAAACAGTATGATTTATCAAGCTTAAGAATTCAATTTTTAGCGGGAGAACGTTGTGATGTAGCTACACTTGAATGGTATCAACAACATATACCAATTCCTGCAATCGATCACTGGTGGCAAACAGAATCAGGATGGCCAATGATTGCTAACATGATGGGTATTGAAACACTTCCTATAAAAGCGGGTTCAGCGGGGAAAGCTGTTGCAGGTTATGATATTCGAATATTTGATGAATCGGGCGAAGAGGTGGCAGCTGAAACTGAAGGATATGTTGTGATAAAACTTCCTTTGCCTCCTGGAACGTTAATGGATATTTGGAATGACAATGCTCGTTTTCAAGCGGGATATTTAGCTAAATTCCCAGGATACTATTTTTCTGGCGATGGAGGGTATAAAGATCAAGAAGGTTATATCTACATTACAGGTAGGGTAGATGATGTAATTAATGTTGCTGGACATCGACTGTCTACTGCGGAAATGGAAGAAATAGTAGCTTCACATTCTGCAGTTGCTGAATGTGCAGTTATAGGAATAGAGGATGCTTTGAAAGGGCAAATTCCTTTGGCTTTGGTGGTTACAAAAAGTGGTGAAACAATTGAAAAATTCCAATTGGAACATGAAGTTGTAAAATTAGTTCGTGAGAAAATTGGAGCTGTCGCTAGTTTGCGTACCGTTTTAGTCGTAGACCGTTTGCCAAAAACGCGTTCGGGTAAAATTTTGCGTAAATTGTTACGAAATATTGCCGATGGTGTTGATTTTCAAATACCTTCAACAATTGATGATCCAGCAATTATTGAAGAAGTAGCTTATAATTTTAAAATTAATAAAATAGGTGTTTTTAATAGATAAACTATATTAATTTTGCAACAAAAAGATATTTACTTGATATAAGAATGTTTATATTTACGATAAGAATAAAAAATAAAATACGAGAATAGAATGAGCTATTATAAGATAAAAGATTTAGAGAATTATTTTAAAATGTATAAAAAATCGGTTAGAGAACCCCGAAAGTTTTGGGATAAAATTGCCGATGAAGAATTCACCTGGTATCAAAAATGGGATAAAGTATTTGAGTACGATATGCAAGAAGCAAAATTCCAATGGTTTTTGAATGCTAAAGTGAACATCACTAAAAACTGTATCGATCGTCATTTAAATAAGAGAGGAGATAAGACCGCTATTATTTTTGAGCCAAATAATCCAGATGAAGCTGCACAACATATAAGTTATAATGAATTGTATGCACGAGTTTCAAAAATGGCTAATGTGTTGCAAGAACAAGGTATTAAAAAAGGAGATCGCGTTTGTATTTACCTTCCGATGATACCAGAACTTGCGGTAGCTGTTTTAGCTTGTGCTAGAATTGGAGCCATACATTCTGTAGTTTTTGCTGGGTTTTCGGCTTCTGCTGTAACAGCAAGAATTAACGATAGTGAATGTAAAATGGTAATCACGTCTGATGGAGGATATCGTGGTAATAAAACTATCAATTTAAAAAGTATCGTTGATGAAGCTTTAGATAATTGTAAAAGTGTTGAAAAAGTTCTTGTTGTAAAAAGAACAAACGAAAATGTGAACATGAAAGAAGGTCGTGATATATGGTTACAACCTTTGTTAGATGTTGCTATGGCAACACACGTTGCTGAAATCATGGATGCTGAAGATCCTCTATTCATCCTTTATACATCTGGTTCAACGGGTAAACCTAAAGGGATGTTACATACAACAGCTGGATATATGGTATACACGGCTTATACATTCAAAAATGTTTTCAATTATGAAGAAAATGATGTGTATTGGTGTACCGCTGATATCGGTTGGATTACAGGGCATTCTTATATTTTATACGGACCATTATTAAATGGTGCTACAACAGTAATTTTTGAAGGTGTACCATCATACCCAGATTTTAGTCGTTTTTGGGAAGTTATCGAAAAGCATAAAGTCAATCAATTTTATACAGCTCCAACAGCCATTCGTGCGTTAGCAAAAGAAAGTTTGGATTATGTGCAACGTTTCCCGTTACAATCACTTAAAGTTATTGGTTCAGTAGGAGAACCTATAAACGAAGAAGCTTGGCATTGGTATAACGATCATGTAGGAGGAAAAAGATGTCCGCTAGTGGATACATGGTGGCAAACAGAAACAGGAGGAATTATGATTGCACCTGTTCCATTTGTAACTCCTACAAAACCTACCTATGCTTCGTTACCATTACCAGGTATACAACCGGTTTTAATGGATGAATTACGTAATGAAATTGAAGGAAACCAAGTTACTGGAAGTTTGTGTATAAAATTCCCATGGCCAAGTATGGCGCGTACTATTTGGGGAGATCACCAACGTTATAAAGATACTTACTTTACGGCTTTTCCTGGTAAGTATTTTACAGGTGACGGAGCTTTACGGGATGAAGTAGGGTATTACCGTATAACAGGAAGGGTTGACGACGTAATTATTGTATCAGGGCACAACTTAGGAACAGCTCCTATAGAGGATGCAATAAATGAGCACCCAGCTGTTGCAGAAAGTGCTATTGTTGGTTTCCCTCATGATATTAAAGGTAACGCGCTTTATGGTTACGTAATTTTGAAGGAATCAGGTGAAAGTAGAAATCAAGATAATTTAAGAAAAGAGATTAATCAATTAATCTCAGATCAAATTGGTCCAATAGCAAAATTGGATAAAATTCAATTTGTAAGTGGATTACCTAAGACCCGCTCTGGAAAAATCATGCGTCGTATATTGCGTAAAATAGCAGAAGGTGATTTTAGTAATTTTGGAGATATTTCAACATTATTAAATCCAGAAATTGTAGATGAAATCAAAGATTCAAAATTATAATCTCTTTAATTTAGTACTTGTTACGACGCCTTTTAGGAGTACCTAAAAGGCGTCTTGTTTTGTTAATACATCGTTAAAAATAACAATACCCTTACTGAAACTTTTATTTTTGAAAACAAACCAACCTAATTTATGAGAAAAACTATTTTATTGCTTTTAGTTTTTTCTGTTTTGGCACCTTTGAATCTTGAAGCCCAATCAAAGAAAAAGCGTAAAGCACAAGAAGAAGCTGCAAAAGCAAAAGCTCAAAAAGAAAAAATTGAAAAAGAAAAGGCACAAAAAATAAAGCCGTATGACAAAGTTATCACTAAAGAAGCAATTAGTGATTTGGGATTATTTACAACTCACAAAGTAAATGATAGCTATTATTTTGAAATTCCAAATACTCTTCTAAACAAAGAAATGTTGTTAGTAAGCCGTTTTGCAAAGTTACCTGCAGGTTTGGGAGGGGGATATGTAAATGCAGGTTCTTCTGCTAATGAACAGTTAATCGTATGGGAGCGCTTTCAAGATAAAGTTTTGATTAAAGTTAAGTCGTATAATGCGGTCGCTAATGATAGTTTACCTATTTCAATTTCAGTTCGTTCCAATAATTACGAGCCTACACTTTACGCATTTGACATTGCGGCCTTTTCAAAAGATTCTACAGCAACTGTTGTTGATGTAACAAAGTTTTTTAAATCGGATATTAAAGCGTTAAGTGGTTTAACCAATCAAATGCGTGATACCTACAAAGTGAAAGGTCTAGACCCTTCTCGTAGTTTCATCACTGCAATGAAGTCATTTCCAAATAATATAGAAGTAATACAAGATTTTACTTATAATGCTACAAAACCAAGTATGCTACCCGATACAGAAAGTATTAGTGTACAGATGAACCAATCTATGGTTTTATTACCAGAAAACCCGATGCAACCTCGTCTGTTTGATAGAAGAGTAGGGTGGTTTACTACATCACATTATGATTATGGAAGTGAAGCTTTAAAATCTGATAAAAAAACGTTCATCAGACGTTGGCGATTAGAACCTAAAGATGTAGAAGCATATAATAGAGGAGAATTGGTAGAGCCAATAAAGCAAATCGTTTATTATTTGGATCCTGCAACACCTGAAAAATTACGTGCGTATATTAAGGCAGGAGTAGAAGAGTGGCAAAAGCCATTTGAAGCAGCAGGTTTTAAAAACGCAATTATTTGTAAAGATGCACCAACACCTGAGGAGGATCCAGAATTTAGTCCTGAAGACATTCGTTATTCTGTAATTCGCTATGTGGCAAGTACAACTCGAAATGCTGTAGGACCAAGTGTATCCGATCCGCGAACAGGAGAAATTATTGAAAGTGATATTATTTGGTATCATAATCATTTACGATCGTATCGAAACCGTTATTTATTAGAAACTGGAGCAGCCAATCCTTCAGCTCGTACTTTAGAGACAAACGATGAAGATATGGGAGAAATGATGCAAATGGTAATTGCGCATGAAGTTGGGCATGCACTAGGTTTCCCGCATAATATGGGAGCAAGTTGCGCTTACGATGTAGAGAACTATCGTAAAGCCCCTTTTACAAAACAATTTGGAATTTCGGCTAGTATTATGGATTATGCACGTTACAATTATATTGCACAGCCAGGTGATGAAGGAGTTCGATATATTCGTCAAATGGGACCTTATGATTTTTATGCCGTCAATTGGGGGTA
Source organism: Flavobacterium chuncheonense (assembly GCF_042686145.1). Classification (NCBI taxonomy): domain Bacteria; kingdom Pseudomonadati; phylum Bacteroidota; class Flavobacteriia; order Flavobacteriales; family Flavobacteriaceae; genus Flavobacterium; species Flavobacterium chuncheonense. The sequence goes on from NZ_JBHUPC010000006.1 coordinate 237,249, forward strand.
TCGTGTAATTCCAAATAGTACAACGCCAGAAAGTGAGAAAGAAACTTTAGACAAATGGATTGTGGAAAAAGCAGATGATCCAATATACCGATTTGGAAATCAAATGAGTAGTTTTGATCCGCGATCTCAAACTGAAGATATTGGAAATAATTCTGTAAAAGCAAGTACTTATGGTATTAAAAACTTAAAGATTGTTGCTAAAAATCTCCCTAATTGGACGAGTAATGCAACTAATAACTATGAAGATTTAGAGGAGTTATATGGAGAATTATTGAGTACATGGAGTAGGTATATTGGACACGTTGTAACTCATATTGGAGGTGTTTATGAGGATTATAAAAATCCAAATCAAGAAGGTGTAGTTTATACTCCTGTTCCGAAACAAAATCAACAAGAATCCTTAGATTGGTTATTGAAAAATGCTTTTGAAACACCAGAATGGTTAATTGATAAAACTATTCTACAAAATATTGATTATACAGGTTATATTGAAAATGTAAGACGTCAACAAGTACGCCATTTAAATGCTTTAATGAGTATAGATCGTTTAGGTCGTATGTTTAATAATGAAATTTTAGATGCTAAGAATTATAAAGCGCTAGACTTCTTTAAAAACCTTCGTGTAGGACTTTGGAAAGAAGCAAATACAGGAGGCAAAGCAAGTGTTTTAAGGCGTAATTTACAGCGAGCTTATTTAGAAAGAATGGAGTATTTATTGAATGAAGATATCAAGAGTACAAACTGGCCAAATTATTATGATGTATCACAATCTGATGTGAAAGCATTAGTTCGAGGAGAACTAAACAGTTTGTTAACTATTTTGAAAACAGCTAAAAATACTGCTGGTTCAACTGAAATGCGTTATCACTATCAAGATTGTATTGCGCGTATTGAAACTACGTTAGATCCCAAATAAATTAATTAAGATTAAGTTTCTTTTTTAACTTTAAAAAAAGTAAAGCGGTAAGATATGCATCTCCACAAGCTGTATGTCTATCGCTTTTTCTTATTTTATAGATGTCACATAACTCGTCCAAACTGTAGTGTTCATCATCTGGAAGATGCTTTAATTTTTGGTACATAGCATCGGTATCGATAAAATCATTCTTCAATTTGCCAAGCTCCAACCGGTCAAGTGCTTTGTTAATCATTTCAATGTCGAACCATATGTTGTGTCCAACAATTGTGCTATTTTTAATAAAATCTAAGAAACGTATAATAGCTTCTGCTTCTACAATTTTATCTTCTTGACTATCTCTTATAATACCATGAATCGGTACAGATTCCGGTTTAAAAACCTCTTGGTGAACAAATACATTAAGTACTTCGCCAACCTCAATACGATTGGCAATAATTTTTACAGCTCCAATTGATAAAATTCGATCATTTTTAACACTCAAACCAGTAGTTTCACAATCAAAAACAACGTATTCTTTTGCCAATTTTTGCTTGTTTTCGGAACTAAATTGCGCCAAATAACTCTCCCAAAAGGGAGGGAATTCTTTACTGTTATTTTTCAAAAAAGCCCAATTCATTTTATGTAAAATAAGTTAATTGAAAACGATTTTTGATTACTTCCTGAATTTCTGAAATGGGTTGAAAATCATTTTTAAGTTTTACTTTATCTAACTTTGATAAGTTACTTAAATCTAAATACCTACCATTTGAATTGTTTCGTAATCCTTCTTCTGTTCGGAACTTTAATAATTCTAAAAAAGCTTCATTACAGGCTTCGTATATTAGGGCATTTTGGGGTTCAATTTCTGCTAATTTTGCAAAGCGATATGAGGTGTTTGTATTTTTATTAATACCCATATGTAAACTTAAAATCCTAGCGGCATCAATTAAAGGCATTAAAGCTCTAGCCTTGATATCAAAAGTATCTTTATGTTCACCATCACTTTCCACTAAAAACTGTCTAAAAAAGCCTAATGGAGGTGGGTTTTTTAAAGCATCAATTCCTAAAAACGCCAAGAACAATTCATTGTTTTCAATTTCATTATTGATGGTTTCGGTTAATGCATTGGCCAAATTTTCATCACCATATATACAGTGGTAATCAAAGAAAATTGTAGTCATTAAAATACCTTTATCACCTGGGTTTTGAATCCATTTACGAATTTGAGAATTCCAATCCGAAAGAGATCTGCACCAAAATGGATTTGAAGCCATCATATCAGCTGGGCAATATTCATAACCTATTTTATTCAGTTTTTTAGTTATGATTTTAGCTAAGTGTAAAAAATAATGCTTTGTGTTTTCATGATTTTCGGTAGCTACATCATCAAAAATAATAGCACTATCTTGATCGGTTAACAAAAGCTGTTCTTTTCGACCTTGACTTCCTAAATCCAACCAAACAAATTTTGATGGAGGAGGAGTGCCTATTTTTTCAATAGCAAAATCAATAACTCTCTTTGTTATAGCATTGTTTAATTCACCAATAATAGAACATATATGCGAAATAGGTATGTTTTTATCGATAGAATGTTGAATTAAATCGGTCATTTTATCACGAACCAGTTTCAAATCAACAATATTATGAGCACGTTTGATTTTCTTTAATAATACACCAGGATTGTTGGCTTGAGATACAACAACATCATGTTCAGAAATAACACCCGTGATTTCTGATTGATTTGTTCCGTCTTTTGTAACACATAAATGCCCAACATTGTATTTTAACATCATCATTTGAGCTTCAGCTATAGACAAATTTTCAGGAACAGTTATTACAGGAGTAGTCATAATTTGATCAAGGGTAACACTTATAGGATATAAACCGGTAGCAATTTTTGATCGTAAATCTTTATCGGTTATAATACCAATTGGTAATTGATTTTCCTGTACAATAATACTACCAATACGTCTATTTGACATAATCTGTGCAACATGTTGTACAATATCGTTAACAGCTGCAGTTATTGGATCTGTAGAATAACTTATAGGCTGATAATACTGTATCTCATTATTATGATCATCATAAATCACATTTTCTGAAATTAATTTTCCTTTGTGTGTTTTATCGTATGGATTCCTTGTATTAGACGCGAAACTTTGTAATAGAAAATCCAATACTGCAGGAGTCTGCAATGCCAATGGTTTAAAATCAGCAATTGGAATTGCATATAATATTGTTTCTTCACGAGCTTTAGCCGTCATGAGGTAGTTGTCTTTAGCAAAAAAGGGACGTAATCCTAAAACGTCGCCTTCGTCACATTTATCAATCAAAACATCATCTGAATCCGAAGTTATGGATAAACCTATGGCACCAGTTGCTACAACATAAAAAGAATCGTGAATTTCATCATGAATTTTAAACAAAATTTCATTTTTGTCTAAGTAAATCACTTTACAAGTATTGGCAACTTGTAAAATTTGATTATACGACAGTTCAGAGAATGGGTGATAGTTTTTAATAAAATCGGTTATACGTTCTGCGATAGGGTTTTTCATAACTAAAATATCATTAAAGCTAATTTAATAAATTTTATGATATGTTTTATGATTTTCTATTTTACATAATGTATATTATAAGTCAAATAATTGTATGTTTAATTCTTATGCTTAATCTGATTAATTTGGTTTTCTATATTTATTTATATGTGTGAAATTAACAAAAAAGAGTTGGATAAATCTTATTTTAATTATAGTTTTGTGCACCCTATAAAAAAGCTCGGAATGGAAAATAAATATGCACAAAAATTAATTGAGAAAATCCAAAAAAATGTTTTACAAGGTAAATTCAACATTGAGGAAATTGTAACAGATTTAAAAAAAATCCGCGAGTATTCTCTTGAAGAACAAAATCCTATAGTTACTAAAGCATTACGTTTAGCTTATGAGCATTTAGAAGAAAATGATGCTTTTTTAATTGGTATTCCAGATGATGAACCAATTGATGGTGAAGAAACGGCTTCTGAGAATTTTTCTACTGAAAATAATATCGAAAGTTTTGAATACTTTTTATCATTAATTTTTGATTTAAGTATGAAGAATAATGTATTAGATTTAAAAGAATACAATAAAGCTTTTGTCGCTTTTTCATAAGAATTTAAAGTTCTATTTTACATAATATAAATCGGTTGAAAAACCGATTTTTTTTTAATTTTTCTTTAACGAAGTCCCTAATTTTTCTTGCTAAATTTGTACTTCTTACACACTGACCATGCAGAAATCTAAAAAATCTAGAGCGCAATTATTGCATCAATATTATAAATACACGGGTTTTTACGCCTTTATATGGGCTAATACCAAAAAGGCACTTTTGCCATTAGGAATTATTATTGGTATTTTATTGTATATCAATTATAAAGTAATGAGTATCAATGACATGTTGCTTTATGTAACTCAAAATTACAGTGATTTTTCAATTTTTAGCCTGTTTTTCGTTTCCGAAAGTATTCTGGGTTTATTACCTCCAGATATTTTTATTGCATGGACAAAAGGAACAGAGAGTCCACTACTCTATTTGTCACTTTTGGCAGTATTGTCATTTTTAGGAGGAGTAATATCATATTATAAAGGTCGTACTTTATTATTGGTTCCTAAAATAAATGATTATTTGGAAGGAAAAATGACAAAACATATTCGCAATATGCAAAAATGGGGAGGATTTTTAATTGCTGTAGGTGCATTATTGCCATTACCTTTTGCCATTGCTTGTTTAGCTGCTGGTATGATTAAATTTCCACAACGACAATTTTATATTTTCGCATCTTTACGTGTATTCCGTTTTGTTATTTACGGATATGCAATTTATTCTGCTTTATCATGATAAAATTTTTTAAAATTACAGCTTTTTTAGAAGGTGTATCGTTACTTGCCATTTTAGGTAATATGTGGTTTGTAAAGCCTATTGATATGGTTTTATACAAATCATTATTGTTTCCTATTGGAATGACGCATGGATTATTGTTTATTGCGTATATTGTTTTAGCAACAGTTTTTAAATTCGAAAAACGTTATAATTTTTCAACTTACTTTTTAATTTGCATTGCATCTTTAATTCCTTTTGGTACTTTTTATATTGAAAAAAAGTATTTAAATCAATTAACTTAAAATGAAAATATTCAACTGGGCATATCAATTTTTTGTTGATTTAGGTATTGGTGATACATCAGCAATCTATCTAAATTTAGTTATCAACATAGTAGTCTTATGTATAATTGCCTATTTGTTGGATTATATTTTTAAAAAAATATTGATTATTTGTTTGGCTATTGTTGCTGCTAAGACGAAGTCAACATTTGATGATTTTTTGGTAGCCAATAAAACGGCAAAATATGTAGCACATTTATTTCCGTTATTATTCGTTTTTAAAACGGTTCCTGTAATTCTAACAGATTTTACCAAATGGGAATCATTTTTTGAAAAAGGTATTAAAATTTATATCATTTTATTAACACTTTGGATTGTACGAAGTGTATTCAATTCCCTTAAAGACTATTTAAAAAACAAACCTCGATATTCTGATAAACCTATTGATAGCTACATACAAGTTATCATGATATTATTATGGATGTTTGGTGTTTTTTCTTTTGTTTCAATACTTTTCAATATAGGAAAAACAGCTTTCTTAACCACTTTTGGATCTATTTCGGCAGTTATCATTCTCGTTTTTAGAGATACCATTTTAGGATTTGTAGCAAGTATTTCGGTTTCTGTTAACGATATGGTACGTATTGGGGATTGGATTACATCTGATAAATTTGGTGCTGATGGAGATGTAATTGAAATTAATTTAGCAACAGTTAAAGTTCGAAATTTTGACAACACTACCACAACAATTCCTACATATAGTTTAATTTCTGATAGTTTTAAAAACTGGAGAGGAATGCAAAAATCCGATGGTAGACGAATAAAAAGACATATTCTTATTAAGTCAAAATCGGTTAAGTTTATCCAAAGAAAGGAATTACAAAAATTTCAAAAAATTCAGCATTTAACATCATATATCGAGCATCGTCAAGCGGATATTGATCGTTACAACCAAAATAACGATGTTGATAAGAGCATGATTGTAAATGGTCGAAATTTGACCAATTTGGGATTGTTTCGCAAATATATCAACCAATATTTATTATCACACCCTGGCATTAACAAGGATATGATGTTGATGGTACGTCATTTACAACCTACTGATAAAGGAATACCTTTAGAAATTTATTGCTTTTCAAAAGATAAAGTTTGGGAAAATTATGAGCACATTATGGCTGATATATTTGACCACATTATAGCTTCAGTACAATTTTTTGATCTAGAATTGTATGAATTGGATAATTCCATTCATTTAGATAATTAATTCTTTAAACGATCTTTTACATATTCAATTTGGGTTTTGTTATGAGCTTTAGGTTTATTATCAGGACCCAAATTTACCATTGTAATTGTATCTACTGTAAGAATGGTTTCATGTGTCATTTTATTTCGGACTTCACATTTAAGAGTTAAGGATGTTTTTCCAAACTTAACCACATCGATACCCAATTCAATAATATCACCCTGCTTAGCAGAACTCATGAAATTGATTTCGCTCATATGTTTGGTTACTACTTTTGTGTTTTCTAATTGAATAATTGCATATAAAGCAACTTCTTCGTCTATCCAAGCTAACAGTTTACCACCAAATAAAGTTTCATTTGGATTTAAATCTTCGGGTTTTACCCATTTTCTTGTATGAAATCTCATAATTCTAATTTATTTGCTGTTATGAAATTACAAAAGAAATATAAGTTTAGTAAGATTTTTACATTATTCTTTTTTATAGCATTATTTAGAAAAGCAATGCTGTGTGGAGTTATTAACTATTATGTCTTAATAACTTAAAATGAAAAAAGCACAAGTAAAATCCTTTTTTTGTAAATTTAAGTAACCCTTAAATAAACTTGTTATGAAAACGAAAGATGAAGCAATTTTAGAAATTAGAGGCACTGCTATTGGAAATGTTTTTGAAACTTCTTCTTCGGAAGAAAAATTTCAAAATCAAACATTGCGACCAATACTAAAATTTCAGAATGATCTTTTTTTAGCTGTTTTTAGAAATTATGCAACCAAGCAAAAAAGTGTATTTTTTAGTTTAACTCCTGATAAGAAGATGCATTATATTGAAACGGCAATACAGCGCGATATTAAGTTTAGAAATTCACTTAAAGGGATTGTAATAGGTATGTTTACTTTACAGGAATATGAAGAATACATTCAAAATTCTTCTAATTTGAATAAGCGTATGATGAATTTACTCATTGAACGTTTAAAAAGTCAAGTCCAACTTTTTGAAGAAGCCGCTTAATAAAGCGGCTCTCCGTTTAAATTTGTTGTCAAAACAGCACTCATGTAATTAAAATACGGATGCATTGCTTTAAAGGTTACTATAACTTCAGTTTTAAAGTCAGGTGATAAAACTTCTTTGTCAGTGAATTTTCGAATTACTAAATATTGTTTTTTCTTGATTAAATCTATATCAGGATGGTTTTTATCAAAGCCTTTTGGAGCTGTTTTGACTTCTTCACCCGTTAATTCACCGAAATATTTTTTAAATTCATCGGTGCTAATAATTTCGCTTAACTCATTTGCATCCAATTCAATTTCTTTTCTTATGCGAAGTAAATCTTCTTTATTAGGTTCCCAAAAACCGCCAGCTATAAAAGAACCTTCTGGCTCAATATGTAAATAATAGCCACCACGTAGCATCGGTTTTGTTCTACTGTATGTTACCCCAAAATTGGTTTTATATGGTGATTTGTCTTTAGCAAAACGGACATCTCTGTAAATTCTAAAAATCTTAGTTTTTTCGATACTATCAATTTTAGAAAGTTCTTGTCCAATTTCATTAAAGAAAGCTTTGGTTTCCTTTTGTTGTTTCTCAAAAATCGATTTATTAGTTTCAAACCAATCTCGGTTATTGTTGTGTCTCAATTCTTTTAAAAAAGAAAGTGTATTTTGTGTTATCATTAATATTTCATTTGATATCTAAATTTACAAAACTATATTAAGCTATTTTGAAATCAGTCAAAATATTAATCTGTTCTTTCTTTTAACAATTTTACAACATCATCTAACTCAAATTCTTTAGCTTGTAATAAAATCAAATAGTGAAATAATAAATCGGCACTTTCATTTAGAAATAATTCCTTATTGTTATCTTTTGCTTCAATAACCACTTCAAAAGCTTCCTCTCCTACTTTTTGGGCAATTTTATTTATTCCTTTTTCGAATAGAGAAGCGACATAACTTTTTTCAGTTGAAGCATTATTTTTTCTATTGTTTATAATTTTTTCTAATTTGGATAAGAAACCGTAATCTTGTTTATTATTTTCGTTCCAACAAGTATAAGAACCCTTATGACACGTTGGTCCTACTGGATTTACTTTTATTAAAAGGGTGTCCTTATCGCAGTCCAAAGCATAATTTATTAAGTTCAAAAAGTTACCACTCTCCTCTCCTTTTGTCCACAATCGATTTTTTGATCTACTAAAAAAAGTAACTTTATTTGTCTCGATTGTTTTTGTAAAAGCTTCTTGATTCATATAACCTAACATTAATACGTTTTTAGTTTCATAATCTTGAATAATGGCCGGGACCAACCCATCAGTATATTTTGAAAAATCTATATTCATTTTATTATTTGCTTATTATTAAATTCGAACAGGAACATGCTGTGTTTTTAAAAATTGTTTTAATTCTGGAATTTCGATTTCTTGGTAGTGAAATACACTTGCTGCCAAAGCGGCATCGGCTTTTCCTTCTTTAAAGGTATCAGTAAAATGTTGCATAGTCCCAGCGCCACCAGAAGCTATGATAGGAATATTTACTATTTCGGATAATTTAGCCAAAGCGTCATTAGCAAAACCGTTTTTTGTTCCATCATTATTCATAGAAGTAAATAAAATTTCACCTGCGCCTCTTTCTTCTACTTCTTTTGCCCAATCGAATAGTTTAATATTGGTTGGAATTTTACCACCAACCAAATGCACCATCCACTCTCCTTCTATTTCCTTTGCATCGATAGCAACAACAGTACATTGACTTCCATATTTGGCAGCAATCTCATTAATTATCTCAGATCTTTTTACTGCTGATGAATTGATTGAAATTTTATCGGCACCATTTCTTAATAAAATAGCAACATCTTCTACAGAAGAAATACCACCCCCAACAGTAAACGGAATATTAATTGCTTCCGCTACTTTTCGAACCAAATCGACTAGTGTTTTTCTTCGTTCTTCCGTTGCTGAAATGTCTAAAAAAACCAACTCATCTGCACCAGTTTTGGCGTATTTGTTAGCCAATTCAACAGGATCACCAGCATCTCTTAAATCTAAAAAATGAACACCTTTTACGGTACGTCCGTTTTTAATATCCAAACAAGGGATAATTCGTTTTGTTAGCATTTTTAATTGTTTAAAATGTAATTTTCCAATTGTTTTAAGCTAATTCTGTTTTCATAAATGGCTTTGCCAATTATTGTTCCCTCACAACCCAATTCAGCTAATTTGGGTAATTCATCATATGTTGAAATTCCTCCTGAAGCGATTAATTTGATATTTGGAATTTGTTTTAAAATCTTTTCATACCAATCAAAACTTGGTCCTTGTAACATACCATCTTTTGAAATATCGGTACAAATAACATATTCAATTCCTTTTGATTGGTATTTTTGAATAAATGGAATTAATGCTTCTGTAGATTCTTCTAACCAACCCGAAATGGCTATTTTTTCATTATTGGTATCAGCACCTAAAATAATTGCGTCGGAACCATATTGAGCAATCCATTTTTTGAAAATTTCTGGATTTTTTACAGCAATACTTCCACCAGTGATTTGTTTCGCGCCACTTTCAAAAGCTATTCTAATATCTTCATCGGTTTTAATGCCTCCACCAAAATCAATTTTTAAAGAGGTTTTAGATGCAATTTGTTCTAATACTTTATAATTCACAATTCGACTCGATTTGGCACCATCCAAATCCACTAAGTGCAGATATTGAATACCGTATGCTTCAAATTCTTTTGCAACTTCTAAAGGATTTTCGTTATAAATCTTCTTTGTATCGTAATCTCCTTTTGAAAGTCTTACACATTTTCCGTCAATGATGTCTATTGCAGGTATTATTCTCATTTTTCAAATATTATTTAGTTCAAGGAAGTTTTTTAAAATCTTTTCACCTTGAATTCCACTTTTCTCAGGATGAAATTGCACTCCATAAAAATTATCTTTTTGTATAGCAATTGCATATTCAATATCATATTCAGTTGTAGCAATTGTGTATTTACATTTTGGAACAAAGAAACTATGCACCAAATACATAAACTCTTCTTCTTTTATTTCTTTGAATAAATCTGTACTCAATTTTTTGATGGTATTCCAACCCATTTGAGGAACCTTTACAGCATTTGAAAATCGGACAACATTTACATCAAAGATTCCTAACCCATTGGTATTTCCTTCTTCCGAATGTTTACATAATAATTGCATTCCCAAACAAATACCTAAAACAGGTTGTCTTAACGTAGGAATTAATTTGTCTAATCCTAAATTCTGTAGCATTTTCATGGCACTTGACGCTTCACCTACTCCTGGAAAGATTACTTTATCAGCTTTTGAAATAATATCCCAATTAAAAGTAACTTCACCTGCATAACCCAATCTATTCAAGGCAAACAATACACTTTGCACATTTCCTGAACCGTAATCTATAATCGCTATTTTCATTACAACATTCCTTTTGTTGATGGTAAAATCAGTTTTTCAGTATCTCTTTTTACTGCAACTTTAATTGCTTTTGCAAAAGCTTTAAAAATCGCCTCAATCTTATGATGTTCATTTGTACCTTCTGCTTTTATATTCAAATTTGCTTTAGCACCATCGGTAAAGGATTTGAAGAAGTGATAAAACATTTCCGTTGGCATTTGACCTATCATTTCACGTTTAAAATCGGCTTCCCAAACCAACCAATTTCTGCCACCAAAATCAATAGCTACTTGTGCTAAACAATCGTCCATGGGTAAACAAAAACCGTAGCGTTCAATTCCTAATTTATTGCCTAAAGCTTTGGCGAAAACTCCACCTAAAGCTATTGCAGTATCTTCAATTGTGTGGTGTTCATCTACTTGTAAATCGCCTTTCACTTGAATAGTCAAATCCATTTGGCCGTGCCTCGCAATTTGGTCCAACATATGATCAAAAAAGGCTAAACCTGTATCAATTGAACTCTTTCCTGTCCCATCTAAATTTAAGGTAATCGCAATGTCCGTTTCATTTGTTTTACGAATAATTGAAACAGAACGTTCTTGTAGTTTTAAAAATTCATAAATCTTTTCCCAATCATTACTTTCTAAAGCAATTGATTTTTGAAGTTCTTCTAATGAATTTTCAACTTCAGTTGTTCCTGCTTGTATTCCATCGTTAATAAATATAGCTTTGCAACCCAAATTTTTAGCCAATTCCACATCGGTAATTCGGTCACCAATTACAAAGGATTTTGTCAAATTATAAGCAGGATTGTTGATGTATTGTGTGAGCATTCCTGTACGAGGTTTGCGTGTAGATGCATTATATTCGGGGAAACTTCTATCGATGCATTGATTTGCAAAAACAACGCCTTCGCCTTCAAAAGTTTTCATAATGAAATTGTGAACCGGCCAAAAAGTTTCTTCTGGAAAAGATGAAGTTCCTAAACCATCTTGATTGGTAACTAGTACCAATTCAAAGTCTAATTCCCTGGCAATTTTTCCTAGAAAGGTTAGACATTTTGGATAGAAATACATTTTTTCAAAAGCATCAATCTGATAGTCGGACACTTCCTTTATCATAGTGCCATCGCGGTCAATAAATAATATTTTTTTTGCCATTATAATGTTTTTAAAATTGAGATAACTTTTTCGTTTTCACCTGAAGTTCCAATTGTGATTCGCAAACAGTTGTTACACTGTGGTTCGTTTGTTCTATTTCGAATCACTATTCCTTTGTTTAATAATTGATTATATCGTTTTATTGCATCATCTACTTTAAATAAAATAAAGTTAGTATCAGAAGGGTAAACATCCAATACAAATGGAATTTCTGTAAGTACTTTTGCTACTCTATTTCTTTCAAAAATCAGCTCTTTTATTTGAGTATTCGTTTTGTTTAAACGCAACAATTCAATAGCTTTTTGCTGTGATAATTCGTTTACATTATACGGTGGTTTTATCTTATTTAAAATCGAAATTATTGCTTTAGAAGCATATAAAATTCCTATTCTTAAACCAGCCATTGCATAAGCTTTGGAAAGTGTTTGTGTTACAATTAAATTTGGATATTGTTCCAAGCTTTGTAACCAACTTTCTTTTTCAAAGAAATCAATATACGCTTCATCTATTACAACCAATCCATTAAAGGATTCTAATAACGTTTTGATTGCTTCATCTGTATAAGAATTACCTGTTGGATTATTGGGTGAACAAAGGAAAATCAACTTTGTTTCTTTCGTTACTTCGTTTAAAATCGTTTCAATATCAGGTTGAAAATTCTCTTTTAATATGATTTTTTTGTTTTCAATTGCATTAATATCTGCTAATACACTGTACATTCCGTAAGTTGGAGGCAACGTGATAATATTGTCTTTATTGGGTTCACAAAAGGCTCTAAAAATTAAATCCAAAACTTCATCACTTCCATTTCCAATCAAGATATTTTCTGCTTTTATTCCTTTTTTTGACGCCAATAAAGCCTTTAATTCTTGCTGTTGAGGATCTGGATAGCGATTTACTCCGTTTTCAAACGGATTTTCATTAGCATCTAAGTAAATCATCTTTTGATTAAAATCTTTAAACTCATCTCTTGCCGATGAATACGGTTTTAATGATTTCACATTATTGCGAACCAAGGCATTTAAATCGAATGTTTTCATTTTTTCAAAGCATTTAAACGTAAGCTGACCGCATTTTTATGTGCTTGTAATCCTTCAGCATCGGCCATAATTTCAATACTTGGTCCAATATTTTGTATTCCTTCTTCGGTGATTTTTTGAAACGTCATCGCTTTCATAAAACTATCTAAATTTACTCCACTATAACTTTTAGCATATCCGTTTGTTGGTAGCGTGTGATTGGTTCCAGAAGCATAATCTCCAGCGCTTTCTGGTGTATTATTCCCAATGAATACAGAACCTGCATTTGCAATTCCGTTGATAAAGAAATCTTCATTTTTAGAACAAACGATAAAGTGTTCGGGAGCATATTCATTAATAAATTCTATTGCTTCTGTTTCAGTAGTTACATAAATGAGTCTAGAATTTTGAATGGTAACTTTGGCAATTTCTTTACGAGGTAATTCATCAATTTGCGCAATAATTTCTTTTTCAACTTTCGAAATCATTTCTTTAGAAGTCGTTACCAAAATTACCTGACTGTCTTTTCCGTGTTCGGCTTGACTCAATAAATCAGAAGCAACGAAAGTTGCATTTGCAGAATCATCAGCATAAACTAACAATTCACTTGGTCCGGCAGGTATATCGATTCCAACACCAAATTGAGTAGCGTATTGCTTTGCAACCGTTACAAATTGATTTCCAGGGCCAAATATTTTATAAACTTGAGGAATAGTTTCTGTTCCAAAAGTTAAAGCGCCAATTGCTTGAATTCCGCCAACTTTAAAAATTTTAGTAACCCCACATAATTGAGCGCTAAATAAAATAGCTGGATTTATTTTTCCTTCCTTATTTGGTGGTGTGCATAAAACAATTTCTTTACAAGCTGCAATTTGTGCTGGTAATGCCAACATTAATACCGTTGAAAATAAAGGCGCTGAGCCACCCGGGATATACAATCCTACTCTTTGAATAGGCCTTTTTTCTTGCCAGCAAGTAACTCCATTAGTTGTGATTACTTCAACTTTTTCTGTTTTTTGAGCGGCGTGAAAATTGTAAATATTGTTTTTTGCTACTTCAATAGCTTCTTTTAAATCTTTAGAAACTAATGAAGCAGCTTCGTCAATTTCTTCTTGGGAAACTAGAATATTTTCAAACAAAGTTCCGTCAAATAGAGATGTATATTTTTGAACGGCCACATCTCCTTTTTGTTGGATTTCTTTGAATATTTCTTTTACAGTTTCTTCAATATCTTCAAATGATTGTGTTGGTCTTTTTAGTATTTCCGACCAAGATTCTTTCTTTGGATTAAATATGATTTGCATAGTTGTGAGTTTTAAAATTATAATACCATTTTTTCAATTGGACACACCAAAATACCTTCAGCTCCGTTTTCTTTCAATTGGTCGATTACTTCCCAAAATTGATCTTCATCAATTACAGAGTGTAAACTGCTCCAGCCCTCTTCTGCTAAAGGCATAATTGTTGGGCTTTTTAGAACAGGAAGAATTGCACTTACTTTTGAAATCTTGTCATTTGGAACGTTCATCAAAATATATTTTGATTTTCTGGAACGTAAAACTGATTGAATTCTGAACAGTAGTTTTTTTAATATTACTTTGGAATCATTTGAAATTTTAGGAGAAACGGCTAAAACAGCTTCACTCTTTAAGATGACTTCCACTTCTTTCAATCCGTTTTTAAAAAGCGTACTCCCTGAAGAAACGATGTCAACAATGGCATCCGAAAGACCTATATTAGGAGCAATTTCAACGGAACCGGAAATTTGGTGGATGTCTACTGAAATACCTTTTGAAGAAAAATATTGGACAACCGTTTTGGGATACGATGTTGCTACTCGTAATTGATTTAAATCTTGAATGGAATTGTATTCAAAATTCTTTGGGACAGCCACTGAAACCTTACATTTTGAGAAACCTAGTTTTTCTGCTATTTGAATATTGGCTCCTTTTTCGAACAATAAATTATCGCCAACAATTGCAATATCGACCACTCCGTCGATTAAATATTGTGTAATGTCTGAATTTCGTAAATAGTAAACTTCTAAAGGAAAATTTGAAGCTAAAACCTTCAATTGGTCATTTCCATTATAGATTGCAATGCCACTATCTTTAAGAATCTGGATGCTTTCATCGTGTAGTCGACCTGCTTTTTGAATAGCAATTTTTAAAGTGTTCATTTTAATTGGATTTGATTTAAAATGAGTACACCAAGAAGAGTTAAAACTATCAGAAAATGAAAAACCCGCTTGATGTACTCAAACGGGTTTCTGATTTATATGGATTAATTACATAGCATCATTACTTCGCTTGAGCGGAGGTATGATGATGATGATGTAATTGATTTAAAAACATATTCTTTGCTTTAACGATGCAAACTTAGAAATTAATTTTTGAATAAAACAAATCTTTATTCGTTTTTTTTGTTTTTATGCTCTTAAATTGCAGATTTACACTATGTTGACGCCAAAAATATGTCCTACCAGTGCAGTAAGTCCCATAGCAATTGTACCCCAAAAGGTTATTCTAATAGCAGACTTTAGAACACTAGACCCACCTGTTTTTGCTGCTAATCCACCTAAAAGCATCAAAAACAAAATTGCAGAAACATATAGATAAAGCTCCATAGTAGCCATTGGTAAGAAAATTGTAACTAACAATGGTAAGATTCCTCCTATTGTAAAAGCTGCTCCCGACGCCAATGCAGCTTGAAATGGATTGGCTTGATTGATTTCATTTATTCCTAATTCATCCCTTACATGTGCTCCTAAGGCATCGAATTCTGTCAATTCTTGTGCTACTAATAAGGCTGTTTCTTTTTTTAAACCTCTTTTTTCATAAATTTCAGCTAAGCGTTGCAATTCTAATTCTGGCGTTTCAATCAACTCTTGTTTTTCTCTCTCGATATCGGCATTCTCAATATCGGTTTGAGAGCTTACGGACACATATTCTCCCGCAGCCATTGATAATGCCCCTGCAACTAAACCTGCGAGTGTTGCAAGTATTAACGCATCTCTGTTATCACTAGCAGCTGCAACTCCAATAGCGATACTTGCTGTTGATAAAATACCATCGTTAGCACCTAAAACAGCAGCTCTAAGCCAATTGCTTCGATGAATGTAATGATTGTCTAAATAATCATCTATGGGTTCATTTTGATTCATATGTGCTTTAAAAAAGGTTATATTATTTTATTTTTAAGAAAAACCAATATTATAAATCAAATTCAGAAGTATTGCAAAGTACTGTATTAAACTTGTTTTAATTAATTATCAATTTGAATGACGATTAAAAAAACTTATAATGTACCGTTTGTCAGTAATTCCGCTGTATTATTTACCAATGAATTTGGAATTATTTCAATAAAATTATCACTTTCTACACCTGTTTTAACCGCCACTTTTTTAAAGGTATAAACTGTGTTTGATTTCTTTTGTAATAAAAGTACGAACTTTTTATCATTTTCAGAAATTACTGCGTTTTTTGGTAGTGCCATTGCTTTTTTATTAGATTGTAATATTGAGGCATTTACAAACATTCCCACGATTAATTTTTCTTTTAAATCATCTGTTAATTTACCAAAAACAGAAATTGAGCGGTCTTCTTCATTTATAGCTTTTCCAACGATTTCAATTTTTGAAGTATAGCTTTTAGTTGCATTATCACCAATACTAAATTGAATTTCTTGCCCTTTAAAAACATTTAAAATATCTTTTTCAAATACAGCTAAACTCAAATGTAAATTACGATTGTCTACAATTTCAACAATTGTGTTTTCGGGAGCTATATAAGCCCCTAAACTTGCATTAGTTTTAACCACTACTCCATCAATAGGGGAATAAATAGTTATGGAAGAAGTTAAGTTTCCTCCTCGAACAGCATCGGGGTTGATATTAATTAATTGTAATTTGGTACGTAATGAATTGTAACTTCCTAAATTTTTCTTGTATTCACTTTCTGCTTTCAAGTAGTTCTTTTGGGACGTTATATTTTCATCAAACAATGCTTTTTGTCGTAAATATTCTGATTTTAAATATTTTAACTGTTCTGAAACTTCCAAATAATCACGTTGGATATCGACAAATTCGGTATTTTCAATGATAGCAATTGCTTGTCCTTTCTTGATGTTATCACCAATCATGACAAACGATTTCTTTATGTATCCTCCTAAAACGGCTGTTATATTGGCTTTGTCTTTTGCAGGTACGTCAATTTTTCCTGTAACATTTAATACAACATCAAAATCTTGTTCTATAAGAGAGCCGATTTGTATTTTTGAAGTTTCAAATTGTTCTTTTGAAATCGTTATTACATTTGAAGATTCATTTTCATTAAGTGGTTCTTCGGCACTGGTCTCTTTACAAGAAACGAATAAGAATAAAAGAGAAAAGGTATATAGTATTTTGTTCATAGCTATTGATAATTAATGTATTCTATATCTAAAAGTGTATTGTTGTATTCTAAAATAGCATCCAAATAATCGATTTTAATTTGCAATGCGTTTTCTAAACTTTGTATGTATTGAAAAAAATCAATTTCTCCGTGTTTGTAACTCACATTGGCTACTTTTAATATTTCATCCGAAAGCTTTTTTCCTGAATTTTCATAATAATCAATAGTGGTTTGTATGCCAACCAACTGATTATTTTTAGCTTCAATGAATTGATTTATTTTAACTATTTCAGCTTCTTTCTGATAGTTCCAACTTTCCTTTTCTAATTTCAAAATTTTTGTCTTCTTGGCATTTCCAGAAAAGAATAAGGGAACATTTAATCCAATTTGAAATCCGTAAAGAGAACTTGATAAACCGGTATTTTTACCTTGAAAATATTCCGCTGAAATAGAAGGAAACCAAGCTTGTTTTTGAAGTTTTAATTGCGAATTATAATTATTATAAATACTTTCATAATAAGATTTATAAATATCATTATTTAAAGTATTACTTAAATATTTTTTTAATTCAATTTCATTTACAATAACTAATGAATCGATTTGTAATGTACTCTGTAAAGCATTGTAAGCTGCTGCTTTTTCTTTTTCAATTTTCTGCAGCTCAGCAGTAATTTTTTGTGACTTCGCTTGAGCGGTTATTTTTTCCAAATAATTAGTTTCGCCCAATTCAAATCGTCTGTTACTAGCTATTGAAAAACTTTGATACAAACTATCCAAATACTGGTACAAATGTGCTCTATTTTGCCAATATACAATTTTGTAATAGTTCTTGGTAACGTTATAATGTAGCTTGTTTTTTTCAATTGCTATTGCTTTACTTTCTACATCATAATCCGCTTTTAATTGAGTTTTTTTAGCAAAATAAAGCGTTGGAAAATCAAAATCTTGTTGCACTCCGAAAACTTTTAAAGGTTCGTTATTAACCGCAAGATTATTTTGATCATAGCTGTAATACACTGAGGTTCTATCGAGTGTAAAAGCAGTACTTGCATTAACCTTTGCTTTTTCCAATTTAAGTTCTTGCGCTTTTAATGCTTTATTATTTTCAGTAGCCAATTGAATCAAACTTGATAATTCTTCATTTTTTTCTTGGCTTTTAGCGCTAAATCCAAAAAACATAAAAATTAAGATTAAAGTGCCTGATTTCATTTTTTTAAATTTTATTTTTTTGGTTTCTTTTTCATCTAACAGCTTAAATAAAACTGGAAGTACAATCATCGTTAACAGTGTTGCAGTTATTAAACCTCCAATAACTACTGTTGCTAGCGGTCGTTGTACTTCTGCTCCTGCTGATGCAGAAATAGCCATAGGAAGGAAACCTAATGCTGCTGCAGAAGCTGTTAACAAAACTGGTCGTAATCTATCAGTAGTTCCTTTTATAATTAATTCATCTAAAGTCATTTCACCTTGATGTGCTTTTAATTCTTTGAAATGTTCGATTAATACAATCCCGTTTAAAACCGCTATTCCAAACAAAGCAATGAAACCAACACCTGCTGAAATACTGAAAGGTAAATCACGTATCCATAAAAATAAAATTCCTCCAACTGCCGAAAGTGGTATTGCTGAATATACCATTGCAGCCTCTTTTACTGAACCAAAGGCAAAATGCAACAATACAAATATTAAAACCAATGCAATAGGTACTGCAATCATTAATCGGGCTTTTGCACTTTCTAAATTTTTAAATTGTCCTCCATATTCGATATAATAGCCGGAAGGTAAATCAATTTTACTATTTATTTTTACTTTGATATCATTAACAACACTTTGTAAATCACGGTTTCTAACATTAACCCCTACTACTACTCTACGTTTTGTATCGTCTCGTGAAATTTTAGCAGGTCCTTTGCTGTATTCAATTGTTGCTAATTCATTCAAAGGAATTTGTTCGCCATTCGGCAAGGAAACAAATAAATTTCGCAAATTATCAATAGAAGAACGTTTGTTCTCATTTAAGCGAACTACTAAATCAAAGCGTTTTTCACCTTCAAAAACTTGTCCTGTTGATTGTCCAGCAAAGCCCAGTGCTACAAAATTGTTTAAATCGGCAATATTTAATCCGTAACGCGCTATTTTACTTCTGTTATAGCGTACGTTCATTTGCGGTAAACCTTCTGTTTTCTCAACAATTACATCAGAAGCTCCTTCTACTTTATTAATTACTTCTTCAATTTCAATAGCTTTTTGAGCCAAAATGTCTAAATCTTCTCCAAATAGTTTGACAGCAATATCAGAACGCGTGCCTGAGATTAATTCGTTAAAGCGCATTTCAATAGGTTGCGTAAATTCAATATCAATATTTGGAATTTTACTTTCAATGGCTTCTTTTAGTTTATCAGCTAATTCATCTTTGGAATCAGCAGAAACCCATTCACTCTTGGGTTTTAACTTAATAATGACATCGCTTTCTTCCATACTCATAGGGTCTGTAGGTACTTCGGCAGCGCCAATTCTACTTACTACTTGTTCGACTTCTGGAAAATTGTCTAAAATAGTTTTTTCAATTTCAGTTGTAATTTCTATTGTTTTACCTAATGAAGTCCCAGTTTTCAAAACCGGTTGGATTACAAAATCACCTTCGTCCAGTGTAGGTATAAATTCTCCTCCCATTGTTGTAAACAGAATAATTGTTCCAACTAATAAACTAAAAGCACTGATTAGCACTTTTTTTGTGTTTTGTAATGCCCAATGAATTACTGGTAAATACCAAGTATTTAATTTGTTAATCAATCGATTTGAAATTGAACTTTCCTTATGCTCTTTTGGTTTTAAAAATAAAGAAGAAACAACCGGAACATACGTTAAGCAAAGTAACATTGCACCTACCAAAGCAAAACTAAAGGTTAAAGCCATCGGTTTGAACATTTTCCCTTCTACACCTGTTAATGAAAGTATAGGAATAAAAACGATTAAAATGATTAATTGTCCAAAAATGGCTGAATTCATCATTTTTGAAGCACTAGCAAACGTAATTTGGTCTATTTCATTTTGTTTATCCGTTTTCGATAATTGATTTAAAACAACTGTCTTTTTTGTAATTTGATAGGCAATATATTCCACTATAATTACTGCTCCATCTATGATGATTCCAAAGTCTATTGCTCCTAAACTCATCAAATTGGCATCAATACCAAAAATATTCATAAAGGAAATAGCAAATAGAAGACAAAGTGGAATTACGGAAGCTACGACTAATCCTGAGCGCCAATTGCCTAATAAAAGAACAACTACAAAAATCACAATCAAACATCCTAAAATCAGGTTCTCTGCAACGGTAAAAGTAGTTTTACCAACAAGTTCACCTCTTTCTAAAAAAGGGTTGATGTAAACGCCTTGAGGCATCTTTTTTTGCAATTCCGCTACACGTTCTTTAACATCGTTAAGTACTTGTTTGGAATTAGCGTTTTTTAACATCATAATTTGGCCCATAACCTTCTCTCCTTGCCCATTCCCCGTAACGGCACCAAAGCGATTAGCATGACCAAACTGTACTTCAGCTATATCTTTTACATAAATAGGAATTCCATTTGTGGTTTTAACCACTATAGATTTAATGTCATCAAGATTTGCAACCTTACCTTCTCCTCGTATGAAGTAACTTTCATTTGCTTTCTCTATATAACCACCACCAGCAATGCTATTGTTTTTTTCAAGTGCTGAAAATAAATCAGTTATCGAAATGTTCATCGCTTTTAAAGTTGCTGAATTCACCGCCACTTCATATTGCTTTAAATACCCACCCCAAGTATTAATTTCGACCACACCACTGATACCTGATAAATAGCGCTTTACTGTCCAATCTTGAATGGTGCGCAAATCCGTTATGGTGTACAAATCGGCGTATTCTGGTTTTACCTCTAAAGTATATTGATAAATTTCGCCTAAACCTGTTGTTATAGGTCCCATTTCTGGTATTCCAAAGCCATCAGGAATTTTCTCCGAAGCGGATTTTATTTTTTCTGCAATCAATTGACGAGGAAGATACGTTCCCATATTTTCTTCAAATACAATGGTCACCACAGAGATACCAAATTTTGAAATGGAACGGATTTCTACTACACCCGGTAGATTGGCCATTTCTAGTTCTACCGGTGCTGTTATATATTGTTCAATATCTTCTGTTGAAAGATTTTGAGAAGTTGTAATTACTTGTACCTGATTATTGGTTACATCTGGAACCGCTCCAATTGAAATTTGAAAAACAGAATAAATTCCGAAACCTAATATTGCAAAGGTGAAAAGTAAAATTATAAGTTTATTCCTTAAACTAAAGGCTATAATTTTTCCTAACATTTTAATTTTATTAAAAGATAAAAACTGTACTTACCTGTTACACACAGATAAATATTTGAAAAGTAAAAACGTAACACGTTCTTACAAAAAATAAATGTTAGGCTATTTTAGGAGGCAACCAAATTGAAGTTACCAAATTGGATTTGAATGATTTATTATAAAAAAACTTTTTCTTACCAGAAATTAAGGTTCTTACCAATTGAATTTGAAAATAAGCAAACGAAATTGCAAACAGCACATTTGTTGCATATTCAAATGTTTTGAAAGGCAAATTTTGATGTTCTTTTTGATTGTTTTCAAAATTCTTTGAATAATGTAGTTTTAGAAATTCAACAAAAGAAATTGAGCTTGAAGCTGTTTCTTTTTGATGTTCTTTATAGTGTTCCATTAAGTTAGGAACTTTAAGCAACTGCCCTATTGATGTGTTGGCACACAAAAATATAGTTATCAAAAGAAAAGCAATTACTTTTTTCATTTATCGAGTTTGAAATAGTTAATTTCTACTAAAAGAAATATTTTCAAAGTTACTTTGGTTGTTTTACAAATTTAGAGTAAAAAATCATAAAATAATCTTAAAATCTACTAAGGATTACTAGTTTTAAAAATCAATTTTTAATTGTTTTTGAGCATAATTCTTTGTTATTAGATTTTAAATAATGAATTACTCACGTGCTCTATATGAGGATTTGGATTATATCCAAAACAAGAGCAGTTTTAATTGAAACTAATTCAAAATCTATTTTGGATAATGAACACATTTGTTTTATGAAGAAGTAGAACGCGAAAAAATAGATAATAAACTATTGAATGCTACAACTGCCTACTATCAAACAGCAGCTTATATGTTACAAAACCACCAGTACCAGCAATTAAACTAATCCGTTGTATTTGCGTGTAAACCATTCAAGTGATAAAAAGAAAATTACAATGCCTATTAACCATTTCCAATCAATTAAAGGGGATTTTTCAACAATCTCCTTTTGGATTGGGATATATTTTTTATCATCTAATAATTTATTTACTAAATCATTAACTTGATTTGGATAATATACTGCTCCATCAGTTATAGCAGCCAATTGCTCTAAACGTTCTTTATCAGGATTCACAAATTGTTGCTCCATTTCAAAATCTAAAACTTCAAAATTTCCAGCAACCTTAGCTTTGGATTTACTTTCGGTTACCAAATACGAATAATTCCCTTTTTCCAAACCATCAAAATTAACCTGAAACTCATTTCCTTTAATTAAGAAATTATAGGTTTTACTTGCTTTAGTATCACTATTAGTCACTATTATGCTTAATTCGGCTTGGGTATCAAACTCATAGTTTTTGTTGAAATATTGTGCCGATATCACGATAGGTTGTCCAGAATTATAGAAACGTTCAGCGGTAACCATTAAGTTTTTCTTGTCTGAATTTGAAGCTAAATATTGGACTGTTTTATCCATAAAAATATCAAAATCTTCAAATGACTTCTTATTCAAATAGGTTTCCATACGCCATTTCCAAAGGTTTTCTCCAAATAAATAAGCGGTTCTGCATTTACCCTCTTCTAAAAAAGTTAATAAAGGACTTTCCAACGCTACATTTCGAATTCTAGCATTTAAAAGAGGTGTATTGTTCTTTAAAGCGGTTATCGTTCCAAATTTATTTTCAAGCGGTGGAAAACTTTCAAAACCAATATTTTGAATTGAAAAAGTGGTAAAATTTGAATTGAAATCAGCCAAATAATCTTCTTTTTGTGCACTCATTTTAAAAGAAAAATCATTTTGTAATTGATTTAAAGCATTAAAATCTGTAGAGAGTCCGGTTATTATAAAACTGTTCTTTTGTGCTTTTTTAGCATTCTCTATTAAAGATTTAAATCCACTATTGGGTTGATAAAAGATTATTACATTGAAAGCGTCTAATGATTTTACTTCAGATGGTTTAAATATGCTTACTTTGCGTTGTTTGTTAGTTTCTATACTTCTTTTAATAGCACTAATATCAGGGTGAGTAATATCTGAAATAATGGCAATTTCACTGCGTTGATCCATTACTTCAATGGCAAATTGTTTAGCATTGTTTTTGGTATTCTTTTCGTTGATTGAAGTTGAAAGTATTGCAGTGTATTTTTTTAAGCCAACAGTATTTGCATCTAATACTATTAATAGCGATTGTGCTTTTTTATCCTTTGAAAAAGTAATATTTTGTTTAGAAACAGTTTGTTTCCCTTCTTGAATGCTTAGTGTAGCGGTTGACGTTTGTTTTCCGTTGTATTGTACAAATAATTCAACTGGAAACTTATTTTTTAAAAATGCGTATTTGTTGGCATTTACTTTATTGATTTTAAAGTCTAATACAGTAGTGGTATCACCTAAGACTATGGGAAATACAGGTGTGTTTTCTTTAAAACTGTATACATAATCATTCCCTACTGTTTGATTTCCATCAGTCAATAAAACAACGGGGTAATCTTGATTACGATTGAATTGTTGCAACGATTTTGCTACATTATCAATATGCGTTTGATTGCCTTTAAAATTTAAAGTATCCAAACTTTTAAGTTCGGTATCAAATTGAAAATACTGAACATTGTATTTTTCTTGAATTTTGGAATTTATTTTTATTTTCTCTACTAATTCTTCTACAGTTTCCTTAGGTACAAAACCAGCAATAGAACTGGAATTGTCGATTACAACCGGTAATGGCGTTTTTACAATTTCTAAAGATTTGGTTTTAACTACAGGATTGATAAGTAAAAGCAAAAGTGTAAAAAGTGTCCCAAAACGCAAAAAAGCCAAAAACAAATTCAATTTTGAATTGCTTTTGGCTTTGTATAAATATTGAAAAAATGAGACAGAAGCTGCTATTATAAGAGCTATCGATATAAGCAAAATAGTGCTACTGGTCATGTTATTATATTTGCAATTTATATTGTAATTGTAAAAATAAGGTTTTCTTTACAATCTGCAATAATAATTTATTGCAATTACGTTAACATACCCCCATCTACATTAATTACTTGTCCTGTTACATATGCACTCATGTCTGAAGCAAGGAATACACAAACATTAGCTACATCTTCTGGAGAACCTCCTCTTTTCAAAGGAATGCTTTCTCTCCATCCTTTAACTACATCTTCATTTAATTTTGCAGTCATTTCCGTTTCAATAAAACCAGGAGCAATAGCATTACAACGGATGTTACGAGAACCTAATTCCAATGCAATTGATTTTGTGAAACCAATCATACCTGCTTTAGAAGCTGCATAGTTTGCTTGTCCAGCATTACCTTTAACTCCTACTACACTACTCATGTTGATAATTGATCCTGCTCTGTTTTTAAGCATTGTTTTTTGAACTGCTTTAGTCATGTTGAAAACAGATTTCAAGTTGATTTCAATTACTTTATCGAAATCTTCTTCAGACATACGCATTAACAAATTATCTTTCGTAATTCCAGCATTATTGATTAAAACATCAACTGTTCCAAAATCAGCTAAAACGTCAGCAACCAATTGTTCTGCTTCATTAAAATCAGCTGCATTTGATTTGTATCCTTTGGCTTTAATTCCCATTGCTGTTAATTCATTTTCCAATGCCAAAGCAGACTCAGCAGAAGAACTATATGTAAACGCTACATTAGCACCTTGTTCCGCAAAAACTTTTGCAATTCCACTACCTATTCCACGGCTAGCACCTGTAATTATTGCTACCTTACCTTGAAGTAATTTCATAATTAATATATCCGTTAGTTTGTTTTTAAAATAAAGCCCCAAATATAGGAATAATTTGATGCATTATAAAAATGTTATTTTGCTTTCGTGTACAATTTATATATCTAGTTAGATTTAAACAAGAACTGAAAAGACACGAATGTTTTAAAATAAAAAAACCCTTTATCTTAGATGAAGGGTTTTTTTAATATTATCTAGAGTTTAGAGATTATCCTAAAACTTCTTTAACTTTTTTACCAATTTCAGCTGGAGAATCTACAACGTGAATACCGTTTTCTCTCATGATGCGTTTTTTAGCTTCAGCTGTATCATCAGCACCACCTACGATAGCACCAGCGTGACCCATTGTTCTTCCTTTAGGTGCAGTTTCTCCTGCAATGAAACCAACAACTGGCTTACGGTTTCCGTCAGCTTTAACCCAACGAGCAGCATCAGCCTCTAATTGACCTCCAATTTCACCAATCATGATGATACACTCAGTTTCTGGATCGTTCATTAATAATTCAACCGCTTCTTTAGTAGTAGTACCTATGATTGGGTCTCCACCAATACCGATAGCTGTAGTGATACCAAAACCTTGACGTACAACTTGGTCAGCAGCTTCATATGTTAAAGTTCCAGATTTAGAAACGATACCTACTTTACCTTTTTTGAAAACAAAACCTGGCATAATACCAACTTTAGCTTCTTCTGGAGTAATTACACCTGGACAGTTAGGTCCTACTAAACGACAATCCTTACCTTGAATGTAGTCGTAAGCTTTAATCATATCAGCAACCGGAATACCTTCAGTAATACAAATAATTACTTTGATACCTGCTTCAGCAGCTTCCATAATAGCATCTGCAGCAAATGCTGGTGGAACGAAAATGATAGATGTATCAGCACCTGCTTGTTCAACAGCTTCTTTAACTGTATTGAAAACTGGTTTATCTAAGTGTGTAGTTCCTCCTTTACCTGGAGTAACACCACCTACAACATTTGTTCCATATTCAATCATTTGAGAAGCGTGAAAAGTTCCTTCGCTACCTGTAAAACCTTGAACGATTATTTTTGAATTTTTATTTACTAAAACACTCATGATATGATTATTTTGTTATTTTTTAAAATGTGTGATGCAAAAGTAAGTTTTTTAAGAAAAAACAAGAACTTTTTTATCGTTTATTTTTGCAATTTTATGCGGGTTGACTTATTTGATAACCTTTGTATAATTTGTCGCCAGAAAACTCCCAAATAACTACCATTTTGGCAATTGGCATTTCTTCTTTTGGATTTTCAATTGTACTTACAAAATGAGTGTATTTTAAAACGACTTTGTTTTCCTCTTCGATTAAATTAGAAATTATCACTTTTGAAGATTCAAAATTTTGCTTTAAATTTTCGGCTAAGTTTAAAATATCAGCTTTAGAATAATTTAATTTTCCTTCTGAGCTATCCCATTCCAATTGTACATCATCGTGAAGAATCTCTTGAAGTTGATTCGTATCACGTAAACCATCTGAAAGATAAAAATGTTCAATTTTCTTTTTGTACGACATGTTATTACTTTAATTTATTCAACAATTCTGGAATACGTTTGATGTTAGCTAGCTGCTTTAATTTTTCACGTGATTCTTCAATAGGTGTTCCAAAATAGGTTTTACCGCCTTCAATAGACTTAGTTACCCCCGTTTGTCCCATAACTACAGCCTTCTCTCCAATAGTAATTCCACTTGTAGTACCTACTTGTCCCCATAAGGTAACTTCATCTTCTATCACAACACAGCCAGCAACACCCGTTTGAGCTGCAATTAAGCAACGTTTACCAATTACAGTGTCATGCCCGACATGTACCTGATTATCGAGTTTAGTTCCCTCTCCGATAGTGGTATCACCTGTTACCCCTTTGTCGATAGAACATAAAGCCCCTATTCCAACATTGTCTTCAATTACTACTCTACCACCAGATAACAATTGGTCAAAACCTTCTGGGCGCTTTTTATAATAAAAAGCATCTGCTCCTAAAATTGAACCCGAGTGTATAATTACATTATTACCGATAACTGTATTATCATAAATGGTAACATTTGCATGAATCAAACAGTTTTTACCAATCGTTACATTGTGACCAATAAAACAATTGGGTTGAATAACCGTTTCTTCCCCTATTATAGCAGTATCTGATATCGAAGCAGAAGCCGCTGTAAAAGGCTTGAAATGTTTCGTTAATTTATTAAAATCTCGAAAAGGGTCATCTGAAACTAATAATGCTTTTCCCTCTGGACACTCAACTTCTTTATTAATTAAAACAATAGTGGCCGCAGATTGTAATGCTTTATCATAGTATTTCGGATGGTCTACAAAAACGATATCTCCAGGTTCTACAACATGAATTTCATTCATCCCTTGAACTGGAAAATCATCAGCACCAATAAATTTTGAATTTATTAATGCTGCTATTTCTTTTAAAGTATGTGTTCTGTTGAATTTCATAAAAAAACCCCATTAAATGGGGTAATGAATTAAACGCGCTCCATGTATTTACCAGAAGCTGTATCAATTTTAATTTTATCACCTTCGTTGATGAACAAAGGTACATTTACTGTAGCTCCTGTTTCCACTGTAGCAGGTTTTGTAGCATTAGTCGCTGTATTTCCTTTAACTCCTGGCTCTGTATATGTAACTTCTAAAATTACAGAAGCTGCCATATCAACTGATAAAGGTAAATCTGTTTCAGTGTTGATTTGAATCATTACATTTTCTCCTTCTTTTAATAAATCTGGAGCATCTAAAACGTCTCTGTTTAATGTAATTTGTTCAAAAGTTTCGTTGTTCATAAAGTGGAAATCATTTCCTTCCGCATATAAATATTGGAATGTGTGCGTTTCAACACGCACTACATCAATTTTATGTCCTGCTGAAAAAGTATTATCCAAAACTTTTCCATTTGTTAATGATTTTAATTTTGTTCTTACAAAAGCAGGACCTTTTCCTGGCTTAACGTGTAAGAATTCAATAATTTTATAAATATCGTGGTTGTATTTAATACATAAACCGTTTCTAATATCTGCTGTACTTGCCATTTTATTTAGTATAACTTTAATTTAATTCTTATTATTAATATATTCCTGAGTAACCTTTCATTACCCCACGTGAAGAACTTCTAATGAATTGGATAATTTCATCACGTTCTGGAGTAGCCTCCATTTCTGCTTCAATAATACCTAACGCTTGTGTAGTATTGTAATTTTTTTGATATAAGATTCTGTAAATATCTTGAATTTCTCTGATTTTTTCTGTTGTAAAACCACGTCTTCTTAAACCTACAGAATTGATTCCTACATATGATAAAGGTTCTTTTGCTGCTTTAGTAAATGGTGGAACATCTTTACGAACTAAAGATCCTCCAGAAATCATTGCGTGATCACCAATATGAATAAATTGATGAACAGCGGCTAAACCTCCAATAATAGCATAATCACCTACAATTACGTGGCCTGCTAAAGCAACTCCGTTTACAATAATGGCATTATCACCAATGTGACAATCGTGCGCAATGTGCGCCGTGGCCATAATTAAACAGTTTTTACCAATTTTTGTTTGTCCCGATGCAATGGTTCCTCTATTGATTGTAACACATTCTCTAACTGTGGTATTGTCGCCAATAATTGCTAAAGAATCTTCTCCCCCAAATTTTAAATCTTGTGGTACAGCTGCAATTACAGCTCCTGGGAAAATATTACAATTTTTACCTATACGAGCGCCTTCCATGATGGTTACATTGGAACCGATCCAAGTTCCCTCTCCAATTTCAACATTATTGTGAATAGTAGTAAAAGGATCGATAACAACATTACGTGCTATTTTTGCTCCTGGATGTACATATGCTAGTGGTTGATTCATAATCGAATTGTATTCGGTTTATTATTTTGCTTTTACTATTTGCGCCATTAATTCTGCTTCCGTAACTAATTTACCATTAGCATAAGCATAAGCTTGCATGTGGCAAATTCCTCTTCGGATTGGTGAAATCAAATCACACTTGAAAACTAATGTGTCTCCTGGTAAAACTTTGTTTTTGAATTTTACGTTGTCTATTTTCATGAAATAGGTCAAATAATTCTCTGGATCTGGAACAGAACTCAAAATTAAAATCCCTCCTGTTTGTGCCATTGCTTCAACAATTAAAACACCTGGCATTACTGGTGCTCCAGGGAAATGACCTACGAAGAAATCTTCATTCATGGTAACATTTTTCAATCCTACAACATGAGAATCTGACATTTCTAAAATTTTATCCACTAATAAAAATGGTGGACGGTGTGGCAACATGGTCATAATTTTGGTTACGTCCATTAAAGGTTCCTTATTTAAATCGTAAGTAGGAACTTGGTTGCGCTCTTCAATTTTTATAATCTTAGCCATTTTTTTAGCAAATTGTGTGTTTACAAAATGGCCTGGTTTGTTGGCAATGACTTTTCCTTTGATACGACGTCCGATTAAAGCTAAATCACCCACAACATCTAATAATTTGTGACGTGCCGCTTCATTTGGATAGTGTAAGGTAAGGTTGTCTAAAATACCATTTGGTTTAACTGATATTTCATCTTTTCCAAAGGCTTTCTTTAAATTTTCCATTGTTTCAGCAGAAATTTCTTTATCTACATAAACAATAGCATTGTTTAAATCGCCACCTTTAATTAACCCATGGTTTAATAAGGCTTCTAATTCATGTAAAAAACTGAATGTTCTACAATTTGAAATTTCTGTTTTGAATTCGTTCAAAGATTTCATAGTAGCGTTTTGTGTACCTAAAACTTTAGTACCAAAATCGACCATTGCTGTAACACAGTAATCTTCATGCGGTATTACCGTAATTTCACTTCCTGTTGTTTCGTCTAAATACGAAATAACTTCTTTAACTACAAACTCAATACGCTCAGCATTTTGCTCAACTATACCTGTATTTTCAATCGCTTCAACAAAAAACTTTGAAGAACCATCCATAATTGGTAATTCAGAAGCGTTTAATTCAATTATTATGTTATCAAGGTCACATCCTACTAACGCTGCTAAAACGTGCTCAGGAGTTTGAATCTTTACTCCATTCTTTTCTAAGTTGGTCCCTCTTTGGGTATTTACTACGTAATTAGCATCTGCTTCAATTATAGGTTCTCCTTCTAAATCAACACGAACAAAGGTAAATCCATTGTTTTCTGGTGCTGGTTTAAGAGTCATCTTAACTTCTTGTCCGGTGTGTAATCCTACACCTGTTAAAGAGATTTCACTAGCAATAGTTGTTTGCTTAGCCATTATTATTATAATTAAATGTTATTATTCTTCTTTTTTAATTGTTCAACTTCCGTAACAATTTTTGGTAAATTTTTAAAATGTATAAATGATTTCGCAAAATCGGTGTAGCCAAATGCTGGCGAACCTTGTACAACATCATTGTCTTTTAAATTCTTACTAATTCCTGATTGTGCTTGTATTTTTACATTATCACCTATAGTAAGATGTCCTGCAAAACCTACTTGACCTCCAATTACACAGTTTTTACCAATTTTAGTAGAACCTGCAATACCGGTTTGGGCAGCAATTACAGTATTTTCACCAATTTCCACATTATGAGCAATTTGAATTTGATTGTCCAACTTAACCCCTTTTCGAATTACAGTTGAACCCAATGTAGCTCTATCAATTGTAGTACAAGCCCCTACTTCAACATTATCTTCTAGAATAACATTTCCAATTTGAGGCACTTTTTTGTACGAACCGTCTTCTTGTGGTGCAAAACCAAAACCATCTGAACCGATAATCGTTCCGGAATGAATGGTACAATTATCGCCAATTACCGTTTCCGAATACACTCTAGCACCTGCGAAAAACACACAGTTATCCCCTATGGTTACATTGTCACCAATGAAACTGTTGGGATATATTTTTACATTTTCTCCTATTACTACATTTTTACCAATGTAACAGAAACTCCCTAAATACAGGTTTTCACCATAGGTTACATTTTCTGAAATTACTGATGGTTGTTCAATACCCGATTTCATTAATTTTACTTGATTGTAATATTCAAGCAATTTTGAAAAAGCCTGGTACGCATCTTCAACACGTATTAATGTAGTGGTAATTTGTTGATCGGCAACAAAACTATTGTTGACAATTGTAACGGTTGCCTTTGTAGAATATATGTAATTGTTGTATTTTGGATTGGCTAAAAAAGTCAGCGAACCTTCAGATCCTTCTTCTATTTTAGACAATTTAAAAACTTCAGCATTAGGATTTCCTACTACTTCACCTTCTAAAATACCTGCAATTTGCTCTGCTGTAAATTTCATTTAAATAATTTAAATTAGTCCTAATTGCCTAGGAAAAAACGCTCCACTGCTGTCCAATAACTTGACTCCTTTTCATTTTGACAAAAATATAAAATAAAATTAAATACTTATGCATCTAAAATTACTTTTGGAAAACATATGAAATATTTAGTAACAGGTTTTGATAAGGCTTTTAAGTGCAACTGATCGGATGCTTCAACTACATCTTCTATGCTGCCATCCTTTTTCAAAATCCAAATAGAATCTCCTTGTTTGTTGTATGCCTGGTTTTTAATTTTTCCTTTGAAAACAAAGTATTCCATATCTTTTTCTGGTAAAGCATGCTTTTTAGCAAATGCTTCTTTATAAGGTATCAATAACTCTCGAGTAGGTTTTTCATCCACCATTCTGATTTTCAACAAATCACGGTGAATGATCATTTTACACAAAGATGATAACACAAAATCATCCTGAAATTGCCACGCTTTTATAGCACTTAATAAATCATAATCGTCTAATTGTGCGAAAGTATCCAAAATACCACTCGTGAAATCTTCAAATGTTACTTTGTTTTGTAAAAAGTATTGCAACGGTTTACTAGCTTCCAATACAACACCTTTTTGCGTTAATTCTTTGGCACGCTTTAAAATCTTAGTCAGCGTAACTTCAGCCACCACCGATGTTTTGTGCAAATAAGTTTGCCAATACATCAAACGACGGGCTACTAGAAATTTCTCAACCGAATAGATTCCTTTTTCTTCAATCACCAACACATCGTTCTGCACGTTCATCATTTGAATCAAACGTTCGCTGTTGATGTTGCCTTCCGCTACACCACTGTAAAAACTGTCGCGTTTTAAGTAATCCATACGGTCCATATCCAATTGACTTGAAATCAATTGCAGCATAAATTTACGATGGTATTCCCCTTTAAATACTTGTATTGCCAACGCCAAGTGTCCGTTAAACTCTTTATTCAACTGTTCCATAAATAGTAACGACAAGGCTTCATGATGCACCTCTTCTACTATACTGTGTTCCATAGCATGGCTGAAAGGACCGTGACCAATATCATGCAATAAAATAGCAATGTATAAGGCATTTTCTTCCGCTTGGGAAATATCCACCCCTTTAAAACGCAAGGTTTGCACTGCTTTTTGCATAATGTGCATACAACCTAATGCATGATGAAAACGGGTATGATGCGCTCCTGGATAGACCAAATACGACATCCCCATTTGTGATATGCGACGCAAACGTTGAAAATAAGGATGTTGGACTAAATCGTAAATTAAAGTATTCGGAATGGTTATAAAACCATAAATAGGATCGTTAAATATTTTGAGTTTATTTGTTTGGCTCACAGTATTTGTTTTGCTAACAAATGTAATTAATTTTAAATTGGATAACAATGGCTCATGTTTTCCAATTTAAAGTACCCGAAAAGATTAAAATTTAAAAATAAAAAAGCAGGAGGTTACTCCTGCTTAAAAAACTCTTGAGATCAAGTTTTATGATAAATTGGGTTCGCAAATGTAACCAACTTACCATGAACTCCTTTACAGATAATCTGCCGTTTTTGTTAAAATTTCAGTTTAACAAGTAAGTAACAATAAACAGCACAAAATAAGCATTATTAAAGCTTTTACTTTTCATGCACTCCTCATGCATTATCCATGCTTTATCTATGCTTTATCCATACACTATCTGTACACCCTGAATTACCCTAAAATAAATGTACCAATAACCCCATAAAAAAACACCTCCAAAAGACCGAAACTTCGTTTCTCCTCTTACTATCAAATCTTAGGGAGGGAATTCCACGTACAACTTCAGATTCCAAAACTTACGGAGCTGTCCCGAAGTTAAATTTCCTATTCACCACATTTCTAAAACGGCCTAGTGTTTCGTAGGCGAATGTTGCCTGCTTGAAATAAGCGTAACACGAGCGAAGCGAACTGGCGAAGCAAATATAAAAAGCTGTCTGAGCGAAGCGAGTTCTTTTTATTTAGCTTATGAAAGTATAGGTAACCGCAGAGAAATACAGCCTTGAATTTTTTGTTTCTTTTTGTTTCAAGACAAAAAGAAAAAGATTATTCTATTACCAATTTATGCCTCCAAACCCCACCATCACTACCTAAAACCTGTACCGCATACACCCCAGGCGCCATAGCCCTAGTCTCAAATTGCAACGAAGTCTCAGCTGCAACCAATTCACGCTCCAAAACTACTCTCCCCGAAAGATCTATTATCTGCAACTGTGCAGCAGTTTCCAATTGGTAATCCAAGGTAACCATCCCTTTGGAAGGATTAGGATACAAACGAATAGACGTTTCCTCAAAAAGCATTGTCCCTAAGGCAGGACACGCTTGTGATGCAAATTTGGTTATAAAGAAATCACTATTGCCTCCATAGCTATAATAACTTGTACCATTAGTATCCGTTAAATCATACCCCATAAAACCTCCTAATATAATATCTCCGTTGTTGTCTTGTATAATTTTGGTAAAACCATCATCAAAACCGTTTCCCCCTATTAAGCGGTGTAAACCATTGCAGTTACCTGTTGAGGGATCAAAAGTTGCAAGTAAAGAATCAAAATCATTGTTTGGGCCGGGACCTGTAATTGTTTGTGTTCCCCAACTAAAAGTGGATTGATTAACCGCTCCTACAAAATATATTTGATTAGGTGTATAATAGATGTCATTTTCTCCTTTAGCAGAGCCTGGACTATGATTTGATACCCAATAATAACTAGTCATTGTAGGATTACATTTCATAATAAAAGATGCAAACCCAGTATTGGTACCTGGCAAACTCCAGCCTAAAAAACTATTAGTAAGAGCAGTATAGTTAACTGAAACACCAGTTACATATATATTATTTTGTATATCAAAATTAAGTGATTGAAAATTCATAGAAGTACCTGTAGTTTCTCTATGCCATAAATACTGTCCTAGATTGTTAAAGCAGATAATTTTAGGTAAATTGGGAGATAGGGTGTTACTACCAGCTGTTACTGTTATATTAGCGGTATTAAAGTACACCACATAATAATTACCATTATTAGGATTACGGTACCAACGAAGTTCGCCTGTTGGATAGTTTGAAAATTGTAAATCAAACGGTGTGGCGCTGATAAAAGTACCATTGGTGTCATACTTTAATACATAATACAGAAATGTTGCCGTAGTATTGGTGTTAGTAAATGCACCATTTTCATAACTACCTGGTGCTAATTGCACTATCCAGTGAATGACGTCGTTCACCATATAAAAGTTACGCATAATTCTTATGTGTTGCGTAGCTGTAATCGTTAGCGGGTCATGTGGAAAATGTATCCATTGGAAGACACCATTATTGTTGAATTTTGCTAAAAAAATTTGTAAACAAGAGTTAAAGGTGGTATTGAAGGTATAATCAATATTTGTATTATCACCTATACGCGGTATGGAATAAAATGGATCACTCCCGTCATTATTGCTACATTGGGTTACCCTTCCTGATATATATACATTGTTTTGACTATCTATTTGAATTCCAGATGGATAATCGAACCCCCCTCCCCCGAAAACTTTGTGCCAACGATATGTGCCATCGCAAGCATAACTTATTAGAATAAAATCAGTTCTATTTGGGTTTTGTTCAAAGGTGTTTACAGCTATAGGTGGATTGTTGTTTACTTCTACACCACTCATTGCGATTACGGATAGGACATAAATATTTCTGTTGCTATCGGTTGCCATATCAATAACTTGTTCTTTATCCCAAAAACTCGAGCCATTGACAATATTGTTTCCTCCACCATTTTGCAACCATTGAAAACCTTGTCCTTGTAATGTTAAAGTACCTAAGCACAGCACCAGAAGTAGTAAAATTCTTTTCATATGTTTTAATTTAATATAGCACCAAAAACACCGTATAGCGCTTTATGTTGTATTCAAATATAAAATAATATTTCAATAAATACTTACAATTTTATTGCACATATGTCGGTTATAGAGTTATAAAGCAACAATATACAAGCAAGTAATCCTTTATCTGCAGTAGTTTAAAATACCTCACAAACTGCATTGAGGCAAAAGCGATGCTCTAAAAAAATAATTTTATTGTAAAAATTTTATACTAATTTTAAGGCAAAGCTCGTTGAAGTTATAGTAACTTGCACATAAAATTTAGAAAACACTTTATTCCAGTAAATCGATGAATAAAATAAAAATACTTTGGGTTGATGATGAAATCGACTTGTTAAAACCACATATCTTATTTTTAGAAAAGAAAAACTACGAGGTTACCACCTGTAACAACGGTCAAGACGCCATCGATCTGTTTGATGCGAACAATTTTGATGTGGTTTTTTTAGATGAAAATATGCCTGGTTTGAGTGGTTTGGAAACCCTACAAGAACTCAAAGAACGCAAATCATCGGTTCCGGTAATAATGATTACCAAAAGTGAAGAGGAATACATCATGGAGGAAGCAATCGGTTCTAAAATTGCCGATTATTTGATCAAGCCGGTAAATCCCCACCAAATATTATTGAGTTTAAAGAAAAACTTAGACCATTCGCGTTTGGTTTCTGAAAAAACTACGCTAGATTACCAAAAAGAATTCCGAAAAATAGCCATGGAAATGGCGATGGTGAATTCCTATGAAGACTGGGTAGAGTTGTATAAAAAGTTGGTGTACTGGGAAATGGAGCTTGAAACCATTGAAGACCAAAGCATGGTAGAGATTTTGGAAAGTCAGAAAATTGAAGCCAATATGCAGTTTGGTAAGTTCATTGAACGTAATTACGAAGATTGGATTCAAGATCCTGATGATGCTCCGGTATTATCGCATCGTGTTTTTGGACAATATGTAGCGCCTGAAATTCGCAAAAAAGACAAGCCTATTTTATTTGTTGTTATTGACAACTTGCGTTACGATCAGTGGAAAGCCTTTGAAAGTACCGTAGCTACCTATTATAAAACCGTAAAAGAAACCAGCTACTACTCTATTTTACCTACGGCTACGCAGTATGCACGAAATGCTATTTTTTCGGGTTTAACGCCTTTGGAAATGGAGAAAAAATTCCCGCAATATTGGAAAAATGATATTGACGAAGGTGGTAAAAACTTGTATGAGGGAGAATTTTTAACCGAGCAGTTAAAACGTTTGGGATTGAACATCAAGCAAGAATACTATAAAATTACCAATTTCAAAGACGGAAAGAAATTAGCTGAAAACTTTAAATCATTAAAAGATAACGATTTAACGACAATCGTCTATAATTTTGTTGACATGCTATCGCATGCCAAAACCGAAATGGATGTCGTAAAAGAATTGGCTGCCGATGATAAAGCCTATCGTTCGCTAACGGTGAGTTGGTTTAAAAATTCGCCTTTATTGGAAATCATTCAGCAAGCGCAACGTCTAGGTTTTAAATTGATTATTACTACCGATCACGGAACGATCAATTGTAAAAATCCTTCGAAAGTTATCGGAGATAAAAATACCAGCTTGAACTTACGCTATAAAACGGGACGTAGTTTAACTTATGAAGATAAAGATGTATATGCGGTTAAAGATCCAAAACGCATTGGATTACCCGCTTTAACCATGAGTAGTTCTTTTATTTTTGCAAAAAATGATTTATTTTTAGCCTACGTGAATAATTTCAACCATTATGTAAGTTATTATCGTAATACGTATCAACATGGTGGTGTTTCATTGGAAGAAATGATTATTCCTTTTGTAATTTTGGAACCAAAATAATAGCCTTTTCAAACTTCTTTTTAAATACAGTATATGCAGATAACATTCGGCTTAGATGAATTGCAGCAGGTTGCACAACAAATTCTTGCCACACCACACTTGAAAAAAGTAATCACTTTTCATGCTGAAATGGGCGTTGGTAAAACTACTTTAATCAAGGAATTGGTACGTCAATTGGGTGTAAACGATCACTCGAGTAGTCCTACTTTTTCATTGGTAAACGAATACCGTACCGATAAAGGGGAAGCTGTTTACCATTTTGACTTGTACCGTTTGAAAAGTGAAGAAGAAGCGTATGATATGGGCATTGACGAATACTTCTATTCGGGCGATTGGTGTTTTATTGAATGGCCTGATAAAACCCCGAATTTAATTCCTATAGACCACGCAACTATCTCAATTACACAAACTAAGGATGGGTTACGTGTACTAGAGCTTAAGAACTAGTATTCACGATTTTAACTCAAAAATTCTTATTTCTTTTATGCTAAATCTGTTTCCTGTTATGAAAAAAAGTATTAAATTGGCGCAACTTTACATGCTTTAGTTATGTCGATATACAGTCCGTTTTCAAAAATGCAGTTGCTTCCACAGGAGGAGAAATTGGAAATTAAAAGAGCAAAGAGTGAATTGTTCATTGGAGTACCCAAAGAGACCGCTTATCAAGAGCGTCGTATTTGTTTAACTCCAGATGCTGTAAATTCCCTTACAAGCCACGGACATCGGGTTATGATTGAAGCGGGTGCTGGAGAAAGCTCTAGTTATTCTGATAAGGATTATAGTGATGCAGGTGCCGAAATAACTAACGATACCAAAAAGGTCTTTAGTTGCCCAATTATTTTAAAAGTAGAACCTGCTACCCTACCTGAAATTGAATTGATGAATCCTCAAACCATCATCATTTCTGCTATCCAATTGAAAACACAACGCAAAGCTTATTTTGAAGCTTTGGCAGGAAAACGTATAACAGCACTAGCTTTTGAATTTATAAAAGATGAAGACGGTTCTTACCCTGCTGTAAAATCACTTTCTGAAATTGCGGGTATTGCTTCTGTTCATATTGCTGCCGAGTTGATGATCAATCAAAGTATAGGTAAAGGACTTTTATTTGGTAATATTACAGGTGTTCCACCTACAGAAGTAGTGATATTAGGAGCTGGAACCGTAGCAGAATATGCAGCCCGTACCGCCCTAGGAATTGGTGCCAATGTAAAAGTATTCGACAATTCGATTACCAAATTACGTCGCTTACAGAATACTTTAAACCAACGCATTTTTACTTCAACAATACAAGAAAAAGGGTTATTAAAAGCCTTACGCCGTTGCGATGTGGCCATTGGAGCCATGCGTGGTAAAAACCGTACTCCTATTGTTGTTACCGAAACGATGGTCGAGCACATGAAAAAAGGAGCTGTAATTGTTGACGTGAGTATTGATACTGGGGGTTGTTTTGAAACTTCAGAAGTAACCACACATGAAAAACCTATTTTCATTAAAAATAATGTGATTCATTATTGTGTACCGAATATTCCTTCGCGTTATTCTAAAACCGCTTCTATGTCAATTAGTAACATTATCTCCCCTTTCTTATTGCAAATTGCAGAAGATGGCGGTATTGAAAGTGCTATTCGTTGTAATCGTGGTTTGAAAAATGGTATTTATTTTTACCATGGTTTATTAACGAATAAATCCATTGCGGATTGGTTTAATTTGGAATACCGCGACATCAATCTTATCGTATTTTAATTTTATTTGCTTGCATTCCTTACTAAAACGACTCTATCACTTCATTTGAAGTGCTCGTTTGTTGTTAAACCTTTCGAACTATAATGCTAAATCTTATATTTCTGCTAAATTTGCACAAATTTATTTGACATGAAATTCAAGCATCGTTTAGCTTATTATCTATTTGGCGCCTTATTGGGCGGTTTTTTTGTAATTTATTTTCTTGGTGCAAAAGCCGATTCAAAAGGGGTTGAGTTTTGTTACCTGCCAAATTGTAGGGTTTTAAAAGAATTACGCAGTAAATCATTAGAATATTCTCCTGAAGCGAAAGCTACATTGGAGCAAAATTGGGTCAATCTTGACGATATTAAGAAAACCATGCAGTATGGTGATGTCGATTTTTCAAAAAGTAATACGGCGTACAAATCGGGTAAGGTTTATGTGATAGCAGGTAAAAATTCTGACAATGAAGCAATTACCGTAACCATGATTAATTATAGCAATAAAGTGATATTGGATAAGATTGAAAAAAGATAATTTTTTTTTAAAAAACGCTTGCAGATACAGATAATGCGTGTATATTTGCACTCGCAATACGGAAGTAAGCATTACTAAAGTTTGCAACCCGAATTCGGGCGATTAGCTCAGCTGGTTCAGAGCACCTCGTTTACACCGAGGGGGTCGGGGGTTCGAACCCCTCATCGCCCACAACGTATCTCAGGATACTTTTTATTGAATACCTTTAAAACATTAATTTGTTTTAAAATCCGAAAGGGCGATTAGCTCAGCTGGTTCAGAGCACCTCGTTTACACCGAGGGGGTCGGGGGTTCGAACCCCTCATCGCCCACAACGTATTTCAGGATACTATTTATTGCATACCTTAAAACATTAATTTGTTTTAAAACCCGAAAGGGCGATTAGCTCAGCTGGTTCAGAGCACCTCGTTTACACCGAGGGGGTCGGGGGTTCGAACCCCTCATCGCCCACAAAATAAAACACTTTTTAAAAGTGTTTTTCTTTTTTATACCCTTTTGTAAAAATTGTTTTGAAATCCCCAATAAAACAGTTTAACCCAAACCTGCTAATTTCCGGAATAATTATATTAAAGTTTTAATTAGCTTTTGTATTTTACAATTCTATTAACCAAAACAACCTATTACCATGACTATCGGAATTTTAGACGATCATGAATTATTAGCAGAATTATTAAAAGACAATTTAAGTCGTAAACTGACGCATTCAAAAATTCACATTTTTAATTCCGCCTCTGCCCTATTTACTTTTTTGGAAAATAACAGATTAGATTTTCTGTTTTTAGACTTTTACATCAATCAAGAAAATGGTTTAACCGTTTTAAAAGCATGTAGAAAAGATTATTCTAATGAAGATTTAAAAATCATCATGCTTAGTTCTTGTATCGAGCCTAAAATTATTTCGGACACTTTTAAAGCCGGAGCAAATGGCTATGCCTGTAAGAATGATGCGGTAGACGAAATTATTGATTTATTTAATGAAGTCAATCAATCTCCGAATAAGACCAAAGTAAGCCCAAGAATATCCGATGTATTATTAGAACATACACTGTCTGGTTCTGCTATTTCATTGTCGCCTCGTGAAGACGAACTTTTACAGTTAATCTGCAAAGCTAAAACCGCAAAAGAAATAGCGTATGAACTTGATTTAAGTTTGAATACCATTCATTATTACACTAAACGCTTGATGAATAAAATGGGTGTTAATCGAACACCTGATTTGATTTTAAAAGCCATTGAAAAAGGGTATTATAACATTCACTAAGCCGCAAGTGGCAATCTCACTTTGACTTTGAATCCCTTTGGTAGTTTTTCGGTTTCAAATTTACCCGATAAGGCTTCAATTTGAACTTTTAAACTTGTTAGTCCGATTCCTTTTGATTTATTTTTAGTTTTAATTGGATTGCCGTCATTTGAGATATCCACTTGCAATATTTGATCTTTAATTTCAAAAGCAATGGTGTAATTTAAAGAATCGGTATGCTTGATGGTATTTGATAAGGTTTCCTTAATAAGCGGTAGCAAACTTTCCGAAATGGCTTTGTTATCAAAACTTTGAATGCTATTTTGCACCGCTTCATCCATTAGAATTGAAACATTCAACAAATTGGATTCGCTTAACCTTACCTTTATATTTTCCAGATATTTTAAAAGGTTTTGTGCCACTTCCTCTGTCTTTGAATTTGTCAATACATGTGAAAAGTTTCGTGCTTCTTCGTAAATTTCTTCAACCTCACGTACTAAACCCTCAAAAAACTCCAAATTTGGGTTCGCGTTTTCTTCTTTTAGTGTGGCTATTTGTTTTTTTAATTTATGCTGTAGCACTAAATTTCTAGACAACAAATTATTATGAATGTTTACACCAATTTTAGTACGTTCCTTATATATTAATTGTTCCGCATCTTTCAATGACTGTTGTATAAAATCATTACGCTCTTGCAATTGTTTTTCAGATTCTAATTTTTTTATTTTTAACTGCCTGTTGAAATACATTAGGACTGTAAAAACGACTAAAACCAAAACTATAAGAAGCGCTATTTGCAACTGATACCGTGTGTTTTTTATTGAAGCTTCTGTTTTTAAATTTTGAATTTCAATTTCGTTTTCACGTGCTTTATACTTGTTTTCAGCAACTAAAATCTCACCTTTATACTTATGATTATTTTCAAAAGTCACACTGTTTGTGTAGTTTTCTAGGTAATTATATGCTTTTTCAAAATCATTATTTTCCTTGTAATGTTTGTAAATTTTTTCATACACCACACTTTCGAAATACGTATTAATTCCGTTTGGAAGATTTTCTAAAATTTGAATTGCTTTGGCTTCTTCTTTATTTTTTAAGCATAGCAAAACGGCCAAGGTTTTATAATTTGCATCAATAATATCCCATTTTCGTTTTGGATAGTCAATGTTATCCGCTATTTCAAATTCCGTTTGCGCTAAGTTTAAATTACCTTTAAAATAGTTCAAATATGCTTTCTGTAGGTGCCATTTTGAAAGCCATTCAGGATTCAACTCCTTTGAGAAATTTTCATCCAAAGCCTTTTCGACTTGAGATAATAATCGATCATCTTCTGAATTTTGCAGGTAATTTAATAAAGTGTTTTCCACTATTAAATCAGGAAAAGCGTATATAAAGTAATTTTTAAAGTATGCTGAATTTTTATCCACTGCTTTGTAAGCCTGATTGAAATAAAAATTACTCTCATCAAACTGATACGTTAATTTGTACAAATGCCCCAAACAACTGTAAATATTGATAAAAAAATGCTTGTATTTGATTTTCGGATATAAATTTAATGCTTCATTACAAGTGTAAACCGCTTCAGAATATTTTTCACCACTTATATAGGCCGCAGCTTTAATTGCGTAATAATTGATAATGTGCCTTTCGTAGCCTTTAATACTATTTCCAATATAATTTTTAAGCGTATCACCATATTGAACAACTGGAATTAAATCTTCAAAATTATTTCTAGAAAAAGTCATTAAGGTATAATACGCACTTATTGATTCTTCTCTTGTTAATTTTGATTTATCAAATTTTTCCAGTTGATTAAATAATTGTAAAAACTCTTGATTGTGTTCAACCAACGTAACGGCTGTAGCATCCATAATAGAACAGAGTTCATTCAATTTGACGTGATTCAAATCCTTTGGCCGAAGTGTATCATTTAAATCATTTACCAATGCCTTACTTATGTGAAATTGAGCGAACACATTAGTAGCTATAAAAAGGGTGAAAATTAAAAATTGGAACTTGCGATTTGTTGTTTTTTTCATGTGGTTAATAGTGTTTCAAATAGCATTACTACATTAAAATTAATGTAGTTTCATACCTCTACATTTGTTGCTCTTTTCTACTCATTTTCTTTTTATAAAGATGATTTTTGCATAATAGATTTAGTTTTTCCACAAAGAACTATAATTGAAAATATGATTTTTCATATTTGTTTTACAACCTACTTTTTTCGTAATATAATTAACAAAACCATTTTCAATTAAACTAAACAGCTTGTTAACCATGCTTTTATACAAAACTCACTATTCAATGATAAATAAATCAATTATCCATTTAAAGCGTCATGTTATTACTATTTCAAGCTTCATTTATAATGTTGAGCTGCTCAAAAATAACAAAAAACATCAATTTCAAACATTTCTTTAAAATTACAGTCTTTAGTTTGAAATACTACATAAAGTTGTGATTCAAATAAATATCATGCCTAAATAATAAGCTTATTCCGTATAAAAAGCTTATGCAATCTAAAATAATCTCCAAATGTCTATTAAAAATTACGTGTTATTAATTCTTATTCTATTCAATTTAAAGCTATCGGCCCAATATAAAATGATAACGACAAATCATCCAACTGATAATAATTCTTTAGTTGATGTAATCGCTTTTTATGAAAAAGTAGCACAAAAAGAGAATATTGATAGCAGTGTTTATGAAAAACTAGGAGACAGCTACTATTTTAAAGCACATTACAAAAAGGCCATCTATTGGTATTCCCATCTATTTTCTGACACGAATTATGAAAATACCGAAATTATTTACCGTTATGCTCAATCCTTAAAATTCACTGGAAATTACAAAAAAGCTGAATCCTATTTTGAGTGGTTTTCCCAACTGGTTCCTGAGGATATGAGAGCCAATCCAAATACCGAAAATGAAAATTATCTTGATAGAATTGCTAAAAATTCTAATAGAGCTACTTTGAATGGTATTAATACAAATTCAAATACAGACACTTTTGGTGGATTTGTACATAATTCTGATTTTATTTTTACTTCAAAAGACCACCAAAACAGCAATAACAATCGAACAAAAACTCTTTATCAAGCACAATTCGATTCAATAGGTGTTTTAAGCACTATAACACCTCTTTTAGAAAAAAACAATACCACTTATAATGAATCTTCTGCCGTTATTACTAAAGATGGTAAAACCCTCTATTTTTGTGCAAACGATAAAAAAACAAAAGAAGGTAACGAAGTCGTATTGAAAATTTATCGTGCCATTTATAATGGCAAAAAATGGACAAAAATTCAAGAGTTACCTTTTAACAGTGATAGCTACAACTGTGCGCACCCTGCTTTGAGTCCGGATGAACAAACACTCTATTTTGCATCGGACATGCCAGGTGGATATGGAAGTTCTGATATTTATAAAGTTTCTATTAATCCAAATAAAATCTTTGGTAAACCTGAAAATTTGGGCAAAAACATTAATACCTATGCCCGTGAAACCTTTCCGTTTATTTCGGCCAATAATATTTTATATTTTGCTTCTGATGGGCATTTGGGACTAGGAAAACTTGACATATTTGCTGTAAAAACAAAAAATCTGCAATCTGGAGAGATTATAAATATTGGAAAACCCTTTAATTCTGAATACGATGATTTTGCTTTTTCAAATTATGATACAATCGGATTTGTTTCTTCTAATCGCAATAAAGCAGACAAAATCTATTCTTTTAAAGAAAACGTACCATTAGTCCTAAGTTGCAACAATACTTTAATTGGTACAATCACAGAGGCAAATTCATACGCTGTGGTATATAAAGCACAAGTTCTTTTA
Source organism: Flavobacterium chuncheonense (assembly GCF_042686145.1). Lineage (NCBI taxonomy): Bacteria > Pseudomonadati > Bacteroidota > Flavobacteriia > Flavobacteriales > Flavobacteriaceae > Flavobacterium > Flavobacterium chuncheonense. The sequence continues at coordinate 281,996 of NZ_JBHUPC010000006.1, forward strand.
TTGGACGAAAAAATGAACGAAATTGATCAGACAACATCTAATAGTGATGGAACCTATCTGTTTAAAAATATAAACTGCGCAAATAAATATTTTATACGTGTTTTAACGGATAATTATCTGCCTTATGAAAATGCTCTTTTTTCTTTATCACAAAAGGGTGATGCTATTTATGACATAAGACTTGCTCCACTTGTAATTTCTGTTCAGGATTTTGCAAAAAATTATGCTACTGAAAATATCTATTTTGCAGTAAACCAATGGCAAATTACAGACAAGGCTGAAAAACAATTGAATATTCTACTCACACTCTTAGAAGAATATCCTTGGTTGAATATAACGATAAAATCACATTGCGACAGTAGAGCTTCAAACGATTACAATATGCTGTTGTCTTCAAAAAGAGCACAAGCAACAATTAATTGGTTACTTAAAAAAGGAATTAGTCGCTCGCGATTATCAGGAAAAGGGTATGGAGAAACGCTGCTTATTAACCAATGTTCCAACGCTGTTCGTTGCTCAGAAGCGGAACATCAAGCGAATAGAAGAAGTGAATTTACCATAATTGACTAACTTATTTACTCGTTTGCCCTATGTAAAGTTTAACTTTACACCTGAAAAACCCCGCAATGCGGGGTTTTCTGTTTTAAAAAAGTCCTTTTACAAAAGCTCTTTATTATAATTTTCTTCTTTTTCTTTCTTTTTTAATCAAATCCAGTTCTCTACTGGTTTGTCCGGCTACAGAAGTGTTTTCTTCTGCTCTACGAATTAAATACGGCATAACATCACGCACCGGTCCAAAAGGAAGGTATTTCGCTACGTTGTAACCTACAGCCGCTAAGTTGTAACTGATATTATCACTCATACCATACAATTGACCGAAAAATATTCGAGAATCATTTTTTGCAATATTTTTCTCTTGCATTAATTCCATTAAGCGATACGAACTATTTTCATTGTGTGTTCCTGCAAAAATGGCCATTTTATCCAAATGTTCCACCATGTAAAGCACCGCTGCATCATAATTTTCATCGGTAGCTTGCTTGCTAACACAAATTGGTGATTTGTATCCTTTTTCTTGTGCTCTAGCATTTTCCTTTTCCATGTAAGCACCACGAACCAATTTCATTCCTATATAGAAACCTTCCGCTTTTGCAATCTCGTGTAACTTTTTCAAATAGTCTAATCTGTCCCAACGGTACATTTGAAGCGTATTGAATATCAAAGCTTTTTCTTTATTGTATTTACGCATCATATCTGTTACCAAATCATCTGCAGCATCTTGCATCCAACTTTCTTCACCATCAATCAATAACGCCACATCTTTTTGATGAGCAATACGACAAATCGTATCAAAACGTTCCACTACTCTATCCCATTCGTTTTGTTCCTCAGCATTTAATGTTGCACCTTCGCCTATCTTTTGATACAAAGCGAAACGTCCAAGGCCCGTAGGTTTAAAAACCGCAAACGGAATAGCCATACGTTCTTTGGCAAAATCAACCGTTTTCAACGTCATTTCCAAAGCAGCATCAAATTGTGCTTCTTCTTCTTTCCCTTCAACAGAATAATCCAAAACCGAAGAAACCCCTTTTGTAAACATTTTATCTACCACAGACAAGCAATCATTCTCGTTTACACCGCCACAAAAGTGATCAAAAACTGTAGAACGAATTAAACCTTCAACTGGTAAATGCGCTTTCAAAGCAAAATTTGTTACCGCAGTACCAATTCGTACAAGTGGTTCTCTTTCAATTAATTTAAATAAAAAATAAGCTCTTTCAAGCTCTGTATCACTTTTTAAAGCAAAAGCTACCTCAGTATTTTGGAATAAATTTCTCATGATGTGTGTCATAATTTGCCTTGCAAATATAATCTACCTTTACCAATTTTAAATAAAAAATGTTTTATTTTGCAGGAAATCGAAATTACTGAAAATGCAAACAATTACCGCTACAAACTATTCTGTATATTTTAATGAAAATGGATACGAATACTTAAACAGAATTCTTAAGCCTGAACTGTATTCTAAAATTTTTATTATTGTTGATGGTAATACCGCTGAATATTGTTTGCCTAATTTTCTAGCTCATTTGGCTACCAATATTGAAATTGAAATTATTGAACTTGAGGCTGGAGAAGAAAATAAGAATATTGAAACGTGTTTACAAGTATGGTACTCTTTAACAGAACTTGAAGGGGACCGAAAAAGCATTATTCTTAACTTAGGCGGCGGCGTAGTAACTGATTTGGGTAGTTTTGTAGCTTGTACCTTTAAAAGAGGTATTGATTTTATCAATATTCCTACCACGCTTTTAGGTATGGTTGATGCAGCAATTGGCGGTAAAAATGGTGTTGATTTAGGCATTCTAAAAAATCAAATCGGAATTATTAGAGAGCCGAAAGCTGTAATAGTTGATACTGATTTTTTACAAACTCTTGATGGCAGTCAAATGCGTTCTGGATTAGCCGAAATGCTTAAACATGGTTTAATTTATGATAAATCCTATTGGAATAAATTTAAAGATCTAAGTAACTTAAATACAAATGATTTAGACACTTTAATTCACGAATCGATTGCAATAAAAAACACTATCGTTTCAGAAGATTTAACTGAGAATGGTATTCGCAAAGCGTTGAATTTTGGCCATACTTTAGGACACGCTATTGAAAGTTACTGCCTTGAACATCCAAATGTAAAAAGTTTGCTTCATGGAGAAGCAATAGCCATTGGGATGATTTTAGAAAGTCATATATCAAAGGAAATGGGGCTTTTGAATAATGAAGCGTATCATGAAATCAAATACTGTATTTCGGATATTTTTGAAAAAGTCTCATTTACCACAGAGGCTATTAATCAGATCATCGATTTGTTAATCTTCGACAAAAAAAATGAATTTGGAAAAGTGCAATTTGTCCTTCTTGAAGAAATAGGAAAAACAAAACTAAATCAAACGTGTAGTAACGAATTGATTCACAATGCTTTTACTGATTATCAATTATAACTTTTTTTTAAAGAATAAGATTATAAATTAAGACAGATTATTTTTTACCTTTGCGTTAATGAAAGAACATAAACGCGAAAATTATTTTCACTACCAAAACACTGTGACAACTCCGTTGTTTCCTTGTCCTGTATTGCTTAATCAGCAATCACAGTCTATGTTTTTTATTGATTTGTTTAAATTTTTAAAAGCTTTTCACGAAAAACTTTTAATCGTATTTGCGAATATTAGAGTTTGAGATTAGTCTGTAATCCTCTCATTATTTCACTTATTTTAAATTTAAAACTATTACATTTCAAATGAATACAAAATACTATGACTTAATCAATCAAACTTTTTATTTCCCGCAAGAAGAATTTACTTTAAACAAGGACACCCTTCAATTTCATGGAATAGATTTGATGAAATTAGTCGAAGAATATGGTACTCCATTAAAGTTCACTTATTTGCCAAAAATTTCGAAAAACATCAAGCGCGCAAAAACTTGGTTTCGAAATGCAATGGAAAAACACGATTATGATGGAAAATACTTTTACTGTTATTGTACAAAAAGCTCTCACTTTGAATTCGTTTTGAATGAGGCTTTAAAAAATAACATTCATATTGAAACTTCTTCTGCTTTTGATATCAACATTGTTGAAAAATTGATTGAAGAAGGTAAAATAAACAAAAACACCTTTGTTATTTGTAACGGTTTTAAACGTGACCAATACATTGAGAATATTGCACGTTTAATCAACAATGGACATCGTAATACAATTCCTGTAATTGATAATTATGAAGAATTGGATTTGTTACAAGAACAAATTAAGAGTAAAATTAAAATTGGAATTCGAATTGCAGCTGAAGAAGAGCCAAAATTTGAATTTTATACTTCTCGTTTAGGAATTGGTTACAAAAACATTGTTCCTTTTTACAGAAAGCAAATCCAAGAAAATAAAAAAGTTGAATTAAAAATGCTTCACTTTTTTATCAATACAGGTATCCGTGATACGGCTTACTACTGGAATGAACTTTTAAAATGTATGAAAGTTTATATTGCTTTAAAAAAGGAATGTCCTACTCTTGATAGTTTGAATATTGGTGGTGGTTTCCCAATCAAAAATTCATTGGCTTTTGAGTACGATTACCAATACATGATTGATGAAATTTTAAACCAAATCAAAATTGCTTGTGATGAAGCTGAAGTAGATGTACCTAACATTTACACCGAATTTGGTTCCTTTACAGTTGGAGAATCTGGTGGTGCTATTTATGAGGTTTTATACCAAAAACAACAAAATGATAGAGAAAATTGGAACATGATTGACTCTTCATTCATTACAACTTTACCTGATACTTGGGCAATTAACAAGCGTTTTGTGATGCTTGCCGTAAACCGTTGGAACGACACTTATGAAAGAGTGTTATTGGGTGGTTTGACTTGCGACAGTGATGATTATTACAACTCAGAGCAACACATGAATGCGGTTTATTTACCAAAGTACAACAAAGAAAAACCATTATATATTGGTTTCTTCAATACTGGTGCGTATCAAGAAACAATTGGAGGATTTGGAGGTTTACACCACTGTTTAATCCCACAACCCAAACACATTTTAATCGATCGCGATAAAAATGGTATCCTTGCAACAGAAGTATTTTCTGAACAACAGCAAGCTGAAGACGTATTGAATATTTTAGGTTACAATAAAAACAAATAATACAAAAACTATGAGCAATAATAAAGGTCCTATTAGTCAATTTATAGAAAAACACTACCTTCATTTTAACTCAGCTGCGTTAGTAGACGCTGCAAAAGGATATGAAGAGCATTTATTGGCAGATGGTAAAATGATGGTTACTTTGGCTGGGGCTATGAGTACAGCTGAATTGGGTAAATCATTAGCGGAAATGATTCGTCAAGATAAAATTCATATTATTTCGTGTACAGGTGCCAACCTTGAAGAAGATATTATGAACTTGGTTGCTCACAACTCTTATAAAAGAGTTCCAAACTACCGTGATTTATCACCACAAGAAGAATGGGATTTATTAGAAAACCATTACAACCGTGTAACCGATACCTGTATTCCTGAAGAAGAAGCATTTAGAAGATTACAATCGCATTTATTTGATATCTGGAATAAAGCAGATAAAGCTGGAGAACGTTATTTCCCACATGAATTCATGTACCAAATGATTAATTCAGGAGTTTTAGAGCAATATTATGAAATTGACCCTAAAGATTCTTGGATGGTTGCTGCTGCAGAGAAAAATTTACCAATTGTAGTTCCAGGATGGGAAGACAGTACTATGGGTAATATTTTTGCTTCCTACTGCATCAAAGGAGAATTCAAAGCGACTACTATGAAGAGTGGTATCGAATACATGATGTGGTTGGCAGATTGGTATCCAAAAAACAGTTCTGGTAAAGGTGTTGGTTTCTTCCAAATTGGAGGAGGTATCGCTGGAGATTTCCCTATTTGTGTTGTACCAATGTTGTACCAAGATATGGAAATGCACGATGTACCATTTTGGAGCTATTTCTGTCAAATTTCTGACTCTACAACAAGTTATGGATCGTATTCTGGAGCTGTTCCAAACGAAAAAATTACTTGGGGTAAATTAGACATCACAACTCCTAAATTCATTGTAGAATCTGATGCTACGATAGTTGCGCCGTTGATTTTCGCTTACCTATTGGGTTGGTAAAAAAATGATAAAAAAATAAATCAAAAAGTATTTGATATTTTCATTTAGGATATTACATTTGACAAAAATACAAGCATAAAATTAACCCAATGAAAAGAGTAATTGTTGATTACGCTAAATTAACAAGTGAGATCTTGACTTTGTTAGTTGAGAAGTTTCCTGATGGATATGATGAATCAGATATCATTCGATTTAAAAACGCTAAGAATGAAACTATTGAAGCTGTAGAGGTACGTACTGAGGATACGATTTTCTTAGTTAAAGTTAGTACTAAATTAGCTGATAGAATCGAAAACTATGAGGAAGACGATATTGATGTGTCTGCTGAAGATGATTCATTAGATGCTTTAAAAGATTTAGAAATCGCTGACGAGTCAGAAGAAGATTAAATAAAAAAGGTATGCTGTAACAGCATACCTTTTTTATTTAATGTCTAAATAACGTGTTGTAATCACATTCAAGTGATGCAAGGTGTGGCCTAAAATAATACAACCTAATGCTCGCACCGAAACTGAAGCATTTGAAGCTGTTCCGAATCGCTGTAATTGTTCCTCCGAAAAATTTTGAAATAAAGTAATAGTAGCTTTACGCACTATTATAAATTCCCCTACTAAGCTAGCGAGCGAGCGTTTGTTTGCTTCTACCATATCTACATAGCTATTCTCATCAAAACCTGGTAAAGGTGTTTTATCATTTCTTGCAATACGTAAACTACGGTAAGCAAAAATTCTCTCTGCGTCTATTAAATGCTGTACAATATCCTTCGGCGTCCACTTCCCTACTTCATATCGAAATTCTTCTTTATTAGTTGGAAAACCATCAAAATACAATTTAACGGTATTTAACTGCTCTTCTAAGCCTAACACTAAAGAAGTAAAATGCGCAGTAGCGAGATTGACATAATCTTCGTAAAAGGAAGCATATTCATTTGGGTTTACATTAATCATAGGCATAAAAAAATCCCGAGTAATCGGGATTCTTATTTTTATTACATTTCTTTAAATATAGTATGCATCAATCTTTTTTTATCATTAATGCTTTCTTCTAACGAAATCATGGTCTCCGTTCTGTAAACACCTTCGATATCGTCAATCATGAAAATTACTTCTTTAGCATGTTTAGTATCTCTAGCTCTTATTTTACAGAATATATTAAATTTACCAGTAGTTACGTGAGCAACTGTCACATAAGGGATTTCGTTGATACGTTGTAAAACAAACTTAGTTTGTGACGTATTGTGTAAAAACACACCAACATAAGCTATAAAAGAGTATCCTAATTTTTCGTAATCCAACGTTAAAGATGATCCTTGAATAATACCAGCATCTTCCATCTTTTTAACACGAACGTGTACTGTTCCTGCAGAAATTAAAAGCTTTTTAGCAATATCTGTAAATGGAACTCTAGTGTTATCAATTAACATATCTAAAATTTGATGATCAACTTCATCTAATCGAAACTTACTCATAAGGTGTTTGTAAAATTATTTTGAACTATTTAACGCAAAAGTATTAAAGAAATTGCAAACCATTGATGAATTTTAACATATTATTTAAATAAAAGTCAGCTTTTTTTGAAATTTCTGGAAAATTCCCATAATCGGCACTAAAAGACATCTCTTTTCCATCTATCTCAACATGCCCTTTAAATTCATCCAATTTATCAATAGCTACAATTTTGGCAACGAATTTAATATCACCATCAACCAAGTTTTCTTCAAATTGGGCTGCAAAAGTAATCATTTTTTCTTCATTATTGTCAATAGTTTTGATATTTCTATAAATTAAATCGTAAAAACACTTCGAATTTTGAGGAATTCGTAAATAATTGTTTAATTCCTGCTCATCATTCTGTTTTCTATGAACTTCATTCTCCTCAAAATCAACTAGCGCCGTTAAAAGCGCTATAAAAACGTATTTTCTAGACTCTTCTCTATTGTAATCATTTTGAAAATGTCCCGCTTCAAATAAAATTGTTGGAATTCCTATACTTGTAATATAATCACCCGTGCAATTCACATTGAAAGCATCATCAAAACGACCAATTTGATTTGGAATGTACTGTTTTAATACAGTGTTCATTCTATTAATGATCTGAATTGCTGCTAATCGTGTTGGATTGTATTCTCGTTCTACATTGTATGCAGGTGCTAAAAATGAAATTGTTGCTGGTAAACCTGTGCCTTCAGTACCAAAAATAGTTCTTTGATCGTGTAAATTAAAGCATAAATCAGGCTTGAACGTTTCTAAAAGCCCCCTTAAAACCTTACTTTCAGGTTCTGTAATAGTTAAAGCATCACGATTCAAATCAATTTCATTTGCATTTACTCTTGTATAAGCTTCCGCTCCATCAGGATTTAAGATAGGTATACATAATAAGGTAAATTTACTTGCTATTTGCTCCGCAATAATGCTATCCGTATTTAATAAATTAAAAAAATCAAACAATCCTTTTGTAGTGGTTGGTTCGTTGCCATGCATTTGAGACCACATTAAGATTTTCTTTGATCCTGTTCCAAATTGTACAGCATAAATAGGTTTTTGTTTTACCGATGTTCCGCAAATGGAAATTTTAAAAGTATCATTTAAGCTTTCAAGTACTTTAACAATATGCTCGTTTGTTATATATTTCCCTTGGAGTTGGCTTACTTGGTATTCAGTTGCTAATTGTAATGTATTCATGATTTTGTTTTACTTTACAAATGTAAACAAGTTATATTTTACATTTGTAAACAGACAAAAATTGACTATAGTTTAATAATGTAAACACCTTCATAGTAGTATCATCGCTTATTTGCAGTACACTTGTTTACTTATGTTAGTAATTAGTAAATCATATTACAATACATTATTTATCAGTAATTTAGTGTTTATCACATAAACCAATACTTGATATTATTTTAGTGTTTTACAAATGTAATTTTGCGAATTTGGATTATATTGTTTACATTTGTAATCAACCTTTTTTCTTATAGCTATTTACAATGGTAAACACTGACGATTTCATAAAAAGACTGGAAACTATATTTGATTATTACAATTTAACAGCTTCTTCTTTCGCGGATAAGATAGGGGTCCAACGTTCTAGTTTGTCTCACCTACTCTCTGGTAGAAACAAACCGAGTTTGGATTTTATATTAAAAGTTACCGAGGTATTTCCAGAAATTGACTTGTATTGGATTTTAAATGGTCGCGGAAATTTTCCGAGTTCTGAAGAAGATAATATTGTTCAAAATGAAGTTTCAAATTCAATGCCTCACCCATCTCCTGTAACTTTAAAAAATGAATTTGGTTCAAACGAAGTATTAGGTTCCCTTTTTACGGAAGAACATTTTGATTCTTCCAAAACTTCAGTAAAACCAAACGAAGCAATAAAAAATTCAAATATGGAAGTTTTGAACACACCTGTTTCCAATGTTGAGACAGATATTGACTATGTTGTAATTTTTTATAGTGATGGAACTTTTAGAAAATACAAACCAAAATAAAAGGCGCAACTCAAATAATTGAATTACGCCTTTTAAAGGTATTAAATCAAAATTTATTCGCGATGTAGGAAAACAGACGCTACTCCTGCTTCATCTCTCGAAAATGCTGGTGCTATATCTCCAGACATCATTGGCATATCAAAAGTCAACACCTTTCCTCCTCCATTTGCACGTTCTGCAACATATATCAAATTCGTTTCGTAATCATAAGCAACGTCAACAGGATTTCCTAAAGCCGTGTTCGGACCGTAGATTCTTTTTTGGTTACTCATAGCAATTGTTCCCATATTTGATGTAGCCGCAAACACACTTGAAAAATTTGAAATTATAACAATACCTCCATCGGTAGCATCTGAAGCACTTGCTACGTCTGTAAGAATCATGACATTATCTTCAATAGAATGTGTAATACCGTGAGTGCGTACTAAACCTTCTATACTTACTCTTTTTGATGGCATTATCATACCGTCTGCCATTGAAAAGAAATTATTAAACACTACAATGTCGCTCGTTAAATCAACTATTGCAAATAAATCATTTCCTTCCATATGAATCCCCCATACTTTAAAATCTAATGTATAATCACCTATTAAAGCATATCCTGAGCTTGATTTTTGATACACGAATAATTTATTGGTGTCTCCATTACTAGCCGCTTGGTCTTGTGTCACTATTATTTTATCACCTGAAACTGCAATTTCTCTTGGATTTGTAAAGTGCATGTTGGAACTTGTGTGTGTCATGCTTAAATTATCCATTCCACTCATTATGGCATTATTTAAACCAGAATAGGTTTCAATACGATTATTAGTTCTTGATGCTAAAATAATTTCGTCCGTATCATTATTGTAAAAAATACCATCATTGTCCATGCCATCAACACTAAAAGATAAAGTTGTTGCGGAAGTGTTTAATAAATTGGTATATGAAATTTTTCCAGTAGTATTACTTGCTGTGACGAGTTTGGCTACAGGTTCTGCAACAGGAGTAGGATTTGGTGTTTCAGGCGTCTGAACAACAGTATCATCATCTGAACACGATAGTAAGGCAAGTGAAGATACTAGGCCTAATAAAAGTAAATTTTTCATAAGACTATAAGTTTTATTGTTAGTTAAAACTCATATACGTAGAAAAATAAACTTTGGTTTTAATTAAGCATTCGATTTTGGTATATAGCTATATTCCTGCACTTTACCAACAACACCTGTATAATACTTTTCTAGGATTCTAATATCCTTTTCAATATCATTAGTCGGAAAATAAGGGTCATGAATGAAAACTGTTTTTTTTCCATAATCAAACGCAACGGGTATTATTGGTATATTGGCCTTAACCGCTATGTAATAAAATCCTGTTTTCCATTCGGAAACTTTTTTACGTGTTCCTTCTGGAGCAATAGCTAGTCTGAAAACTTCTTTTGATTCGAAAACTTTAGCAATAGCCTCTACCTTATTTTCGTTTTTTTGTCGATTCAAAGGTGCGCCTCCCATCCATTTGAAAAAATAACCAAAAGGAAAACGAAACAATTCTTTTTTGGCTACAAAATTCATTTCCAATTGGGTTATCCCTCGCGTAAATACACCCAGATAAAAGTCATGCCAACTTGTATGCGGTACAACTATCATCACACATTTTTTCAATTCTGGAGTAATTGAACCCTTTATAGTCCACCCCATAAGATTACAGAAGATAAATTGGTATAAGCGCTTTTTCATCACGAATATTTATTCAAAAATAACATATATTTACCATTAGAAACAAAAATTACCATGATTAACCAAATTCTAAGTTATATATTACCCATTAAAATTTTTAAAAAACCTTCTGAATACAGTAAAAATCTTGAAGTTACGTGGAATAATGGTCAACTTGTTCTCGATTCTGAAAATACAAATTATTCCTATGGAAGTCTACAACGCATTTTACGAAAAGGTTTAAAATACATAGGATTTGAACGTATAAAAAATTTTGAAAGCATTTTGGTTCTTGGAGTTGCGGGCGGAAGTGTAATTAAAACATTAGTGAATGAAGTTCATTTTACAGGTAAAATTACTGGTGTTGAAATTGATGAAAATATCATTGAAATTGCTAACACTTACTTCCAATTGGATACCATTCCCAATTTGGAAATTGTAATTGAAGATGCCTTTGAATTCATATTAAAATCGCAAACGACATACGATTTAATCATTATTGATATATTTCAAGATACTACGATGCCTTCCTTTTTATTTGAAAAATATTTCATTAACAAACTTAATCAATCTGTTAAGGTAAATGGATTTATCTTATTCAACACCATGGTTTTAACTAAAAAAGATAAGGAGCGGAATCAAGTTTTTAGCAATTCATTTGACACTCATTATTCTGTGAGAATGTATCCAAAGGTTGAAGATCATAATGAACTTTTTACCATTAAGAAATTGGCTTGATTTTTAAATTAAATCTGATTTTTTGGTACATATTCCAAAACATGTTATTTATTCAAATTCAAAAAAATCATAAGTATCCTCTATCAATTCACATGCATTGTCTTTACCCCAATAAATAGTTTTTTCACCTTTAATCCTAAATATATAATCAATTTGAGCGGAACAATAGTTTATTTCTTTCACATCTAAGTTTTTCATAGTTGACAGAAATTCATTCAAATCATTTTTTATATTTTCACTTTTTGAATATACCCAAGGTTCATTTGAGTCTTCTTCCAAAGTGAAGGTTAAATTTTTTCTTCTAAATGAAAACTCATTTTGTTCATTATTTATAAACTCAATGAGTTTTAATGAACCATTAAAACAACCTACTTTTTTGTAAAATAATTGAAGTGTGTCATTTTTATTTAATTTATCAATATTTAAATATTTAAGATTTCTTATAGAGTAAAAATCATTTATTTCAACTGGAAATTTTAGTTCTATGTTTTTTTCAAAATTTATTGCTTTCGAAATAGTATCTTTTAAATCAGATATGAAATACAATTCATAATTCCCTTTTTTTAAACTATCATAAATCAAACTAACATTTACATTATCATCATGAAAAAAAAGTTTTGATTTAATTTCATTATTAGATTTTTTGATAATTAAATTTCTCCAAATTCCAGAATCTGGCTGTATTACTTGAATAAAATTTCCCTTTGGGGTATAAATTACTGAACTATTCTTTTTGCCTATAAAAGCCTGCCCCCTGATACTATCATTAGGAACTGAAATTATAGAAATGTAATTATCTGATTTTTTAATACAAAACTGAAGCGAAAAGAAAATAATAAAGAAGCCTAAATATGTTAATACTTTATTCATTACTATATGTTTTTGCATTTACTCTTCAGTAACAAAATTAAATTCATCTATTAGTTTACTTTATAACTCAAGTAGCTGTTATTTTAAGACTAACAATCTCGCTTTCTCCAAATCCTCAGGTGTATCGATACCAATACTCGCATGAGTCGTTTCAACCATTTTGATTCGTTTTCCATATTCCAGATAACGCAGTTGTTCTAATTTTTCAGAAGCTTCCAAAGCAAGCATTGGCAATTTATAAAAATCCATCAAAGCTTCTTTTCTAAATGCATAGATGCCAATGTGTTTCATATAACGCACCCCAACATTTTCCTCACGTGGATACGGAATAACAGAACGTGAAAAATACAACGCAAAGCCTTGTTGGTCCACAATGACCTTTACATTATTTGGATTTTCAATGTCCGTTTTCTCTTTTATTTCAAACATTAAAGAGGCCAAATCTACCTTTTTATCATGATCGGCTTTAAAAACTGCTATCACTTCTTCAAGTGGTTTTTTATCAATAAAAGGTTCATCTCCTTGTACATTGATTACCACATCAACTTCCATGTTTTCGACTGCTTCCGCTATTCTATCACTACCACTCTCATGCTCTTTTTTCGACATGATAGCTTTTCCTCCATTGGAAATAATTTCATTATAAATTAATTCTGAATCGGTCACTACAAAAACATCATCAAAAAGTGCTGTTTTTACTGCTGCCTCATAGGTACGCATAATTACCGTTTTCCCTCCTAAATCTTGTAGTAATTTTGCAGGAAAACGCGTTGATGCATAACGAGCTGGAATAACGGCTATAATTTTCATTCTTTATTTTTTAATGCTAAATAATTCAAACTTGATAAAACGTCTAATATAATCCTTTTTAAATTTGATTATTCACTTGAAATTCAAATTTTATTAGAAAAAGGATTCCTTTCTATTGAACAAAATACTCCTCTTTAAAACCAATTAAATATAATTTTTCTTTGGCACGGGTAACCGCTGTATACAACCAACGGATGTAATCACGAGAAATACCATCGGGTAAATACGGTTGCTCTATAAAAACCGTATTCCACTGTCCTCCTTGCGATTTATGACACGTAATGGCATACGAAAATTTGACTTGCAAAGCATTAAAGTACACATTTTCTTTTACTTTCTGCGTCTTTTTATATTGTTGTCGTTCATCAGCATAATCCAGTAATACTTCTTGGTACAAACGATTGGATTCTTCATATGTTAATGATGGTGATTCACTCGAAATGGTGTCCAAAAGCAGTACCGTTTCAAAAGGTGCTTGATTGGGATAATCAATCATTCGTACTGTCACATTGGCAAATCGAAAACCGTATAAAGCAATTGTATTTTTAATTCTCAGAATTTCAATGATATCGCCGTTGGCTATAAAATCAGCTTCAGTAGAATCTTTTAACCAAAAATAATTGTTTTTCACTACCATCATCAAATCTCCGGTTGAAATTTCACTTTCACGCGATAAAATTCTGGTTCGAATTTGTTCGTTGTATTGATTGGCTCTTTTATTGGAACGAACGATAAAAGCAGTTTCCTCTACTCCATTTTGTTGAAAGGAATCAAAAATTGCATCCTGAATTTCATAACCATCTTGTAATCGTACGATATCTTTAAAACCTTTCAATTGAAATTGAAAAGTATCCATAAAATGAGATTTTAAAATTTCGCGTAATGCTGTGGCATTGTATAAAATCCCAGAATTTTCTTCTTGACGCATCACCTCGTCTAATTCGATATGAAAAACTTCCTTATTATAATGTAGTGATAAACGGTCGATATCCAATGCTGGACTGATATCCATATTAACGGGAGGTAATTGGGCAGTGTCCCCTATTAATATCATCTTGCAATTTTGGCCTGCATCAACATATGTCATCAAATCATCTAAAAGAGAACCGTTTTGGTAATTTTGAGAATCAACTGCATTGTCGGCAATCATAGACGATTCATCGACTATAAATATGGTGTTTTTAAACTTATTGGGTTGCAATGTAAAAGCAACTCCACCAGAATTATTTTTCTTTGGAAAATAAATACGTTTGTGAATGGTATGCGCTGGTTTTTCTGAATAATTGCTGATTACCTTTGCCGCTCTACCGGTGGGTGCCAACAATATAAATTTTCGTTCTGCGTTTTTTAAATAATGAACAAGTGTTGAAATAATAGTTGTTTTTCCTGTTCCGGCATAACCTTTCAATACAAACAACTCATCATGACGTGTACTTACAACAAAATCAGCTATTTTCTGAAAAAAAATATCTTGCTTGAGAGTAGGTTCGTAAGGGAAATTATTTCGTAAAGTTTTGTAAAACAGCAAAGAAGTCATTCTGTAGTAATTTGGCTTGTATATTTTTCCAAAGATACAGCGGATTTTTATAAGAATTTCTTTTGAGTAGAAAAAAAAATTGTAGATTTGCGTACCTATTAAACTAAAAATTATTCAATAAAATGTTAGTACTAGTTTTATTTATTATTGCAACTTGTGTTGTAGCTGTAGGTTTAGTTAAACTTATAGACAAATTTTTACCTAGCAATGCTAGAATGTTTGTATCTATCTTTCTATGGGTTGTAACAGCTTTTTTAGCGTATTCAATTTACAGTTCAATTATGAAACCTATTGAATTCAAAAAGGATAAGACAGAGCGATATGAAGTAGCCGTTAGAAAATTAATGGACATCAAAAAAGCGCAATCAGGCTACAAGACTGTATATGGTAAATATGCGGAAAGCTTTGAAGAATTAACGCGTTTTATTGAAAATGAAAAATTTGCTATTGTATCGAGAAAGGATACGGCAGTTATTGATACTAAGAAAAATGCTGCTTTCCGAATAACTACTGATGCTACTGGTAAAGGTGGTTTCTTTAAAGATATCGTGGTTATTGATACTTTAGGATATGTTTCGGTAAGAGATTCATTATTTAAGGATTCAGATCGTTACAAGCGTTTGAATGTAGTTAAAGCTGGGAATATTGAAGTTACAGTTGATATGAAAGCTGGTTTTATTGAAAGAAATGATATTAAAGTTCCTGTTTTTCAAGCAATTATTGATAAAAATGCAATTTTAGCAGATTTAGACCAAGAATTGGTTGCTCAAGAAAACAAAGTAGAAGATATTAACGAAATTAACGGTGATAAAATTATTTTAGGTTCACTTGAAGAAGCAGTAGTTTCTGGAAACTGGCCAAAAAGATATGGCAACAACGAATAACGATATTACTCAAAAAAAATATAAAAAGTTGTCCATTCAAGTTGCTTTGAATGGACTTTCTTTTTGTGTCTTTGACCTTATTACTCATACAATAAGTCATTCGAATACTATAACTTTTCCCAAAAATCAAATTATAGAAGAACAGCTTTGGAAAGTATTTGTGGATTATCCAATTTTAAATGATTCGTATGATCAAGTGATGATAATACACGATAATAACTTAAACACCTTTGTCCCCAATTCTTTATTTGATGCCAATTTCTTAGGGAGTTATTTACAATACAACGTAAAGGTTTTTGATACCGATTTATTTGCATATGATTCACTGGAAAATTATTCTCTACAAAATGTACATGTGCCTTACGTGAACATTAATAACTTCTTTCTGGACCAATACCCTACTTTTGATTATCAAAATAGTAATACTATATTGGTCAATAAATTACTTGTAAATAGCAATTTTACTGATGAAAAACAAGTTTACATCCATGTACAGGATGGACATTTTGAACTTGTAGTTTTGAAAAACAAGGAATTAATCTTTTATAATTCGTTTGAGTATCAAACTCCAGAGGATTTTATTTATTATGTATTGTTTACCTTTGAACAATTACAATTAAACCCTGAAACAACGACGGTTCAATTATTGGGTGCTATTCAAGAGAATGATGTTTATTTTTCCATTGCTTATACCTATATTAGAAATTGTCAATTGCTGGATGTGAGTCAATTGGAAACCAAATTAAATATTAACGCCGCTACAATTCGTAAAAATTTTATACTGTATCAGTCATGAGAATAATATCTGGAAAATATAAAGGCCGCCGTTTGGTTGCCCCTAAGAAATTACCCGTACGCCCTACGACTGATATGGCGAAAGAAGCACTATTCAATATTCTAAATAATCATTTTAATTTTACAGAATTAAAAGTTTTAGAACTTTTTGCTGGTACCGGAAATATCAGTTATGAATTTGCTTCTAGAGGTTCGGCACCTATTACTTGTGTTGATGGCGATTTTGGATGTGTGGCTTTCATCAAAAAAACGGCTGCGGAATTTGATTTTGACATTACTGCTTTCAAAAGTGATGCATTCAAATATTTAGAGAATTGCAAAAACTCATTTGATATTGTTTTTGCAGATCCCCCTTACCACCTTACACAAAAGGAATTTGAAAGTATCATCACTTTAGTTTTCGAAAATAATATTTTGGATGAAGAAGGTATGTTGATTGTTGAACATTCAAAAGATACAAAATTGGAACACATGCCTCATTTTTCGTTCGCTAAAAGTTACGGAGGCACAACCTTCACTTTTTTCGAATATGAAATGGAAGAGGATGAAAATGAGGATTTTGAAGAAAACGATACCGAATAAAATATATTATGATTGTTTTAAAACCCAATGAAAAAAGAGCCAAAACTGCTATACTTCTAATAATAGTTGTGGTTGTCATTCAAATCATTTCTTTATTGTTTGATATTATGCAATATGAAATGCTACAAATTGGGTTTACCAATCAAGAAGCCGAAAACAATGATTTAAGACAAACTACAATTGGTGTTTTGTTGATTATTGCTTTTATCACTTCAGCAACTACATATATCTGTTGGTTTCGTAGAGCATATTATAATCTGCACCAACGTGTCAATTATTTAGAACATTCTGAAGGCTGGGCAGCCGGTAGTTGGTTTGTTCCTATTGTAAATTGGTTTCGTCCTTACCAAATTATGAAAGAATTATATGTTGAAACCGAAAAATTTCTTCGAAAAAATGATTCCTCATATACCAAAACTACAAAAACTACAACTGTAAGTTGGTGGTGGACAATTTGGATTATTTCAACAATTATCGATCGAATCAATTATACTATCACTCAAAAAGTCGAAACTTTAGAAGAGTTCAACATTAGTACCATTTGGAGTATTATTTCAGCTTTAGTAACGATACTTTCGGCTATTTTAGCCATAAAAGTAATTAAAGACTATAGCGATATTGAAAAAGCCTTTCATCACTATCAAGAACCAAACGAAAATGATGCAACTGGAATTGCATTTCTAGAATCTGATGAAAAATTAGAAGAAAAAATGCAGACCTATAAGCCGGATTCTGTATTTCAATAAAATTGAAACCCTTATCATTTATCTAGATTTCGTATTACTACGAAACTCAAGCTGCCTACCCCTCAACATTGGACGAGTAGCCCTTAATTGTTGATATACATGGCATTTCACCGCATAGAGTTTACCTGGTTTCACTACAGCATTACCTGTACCTGCTTTCTGTTGCACTTGTCCTCACCTTTCGGCGGATGGGCATTACCCATTATGCTACTCTGTGGTGTCCGGACTTTCCTCCCTCCTATATGAATAGGACGACGATAAGGCGGTCTGCGCTGCAAACTTACAATAAATTAAGTTCCTTTTCACATATTCCAATAAGAGTTTAACATTCTCTACAGTAAAAATAAATTTGAAAATTGTAACTTTATAGTGTACAACACTTTAAATCAAAAATCATGTCTGCAATATATCATTATGCATCGGTTTCAAAGGCGTTGCAAAAATTAAGAGAACTCGGTTTTACCTATGACTTTAACTTGAATGGAGGCGATTTAAAACTTCATCCAGAAGATTATAGTATTCAACATATTTACCGCTATGAAGGGGATTCAAACCCAGATGACGAATCTAGTGTTTATGGCATCGCTTCTAAATTTGGTTTGAAAGGTGTGTTTGTAATCGGAAATGCCGCAAATTCTTCTACAGAATCTTCAAAAATTATTCAAAATTTATCCATTAAGCCTTCTACAGAAGGGTCGCTATAATTTCATCATATAGCTTATAAAAATGTGAATAACTTTTTTCCAATAAACCTATGCTAGGTTTACACAGCCAAACAAAAATACTATATTTGTATTTCAATTTTAGTTATGGAACAATTTATAGTATCGGCACGTAAATACCGTCCACAAACCTTTAAGGATGTTGTGGGACAGAAAGCCATTACTAATACTTTATTAAATGCCATAGCAAATAATCATTTGGCACAGGCTTTATTGTTTACCGGACCTCGCGGTGTTGGTAAAACGACTTGTGCGCGTATTTTGGCACGTAAAATCAATCAAGAAGGTTATGATGACCCTTATGAAGATTTTTCGTTCAACGTATTCGAACTTGATGCTGCATCAAACAATAGTGTGGATGATATTCGAAACATTATTGATCAAGTGCGTATACCGCCTCAAACGGGTAAATACAAAGTGTATATTGTCGACGAGGTACACATGCTTTCACAAGCCGCTTTTAATGCTTTTCTTAAAACTTTGGAGGAGCCACCTAAGCATGCTATTTTTATTTTAGCAACTACAGAAAAGCACAAAATTATTCCAACGATATTATCGCGTTGTCAAATTTTTGATTTTAAACGTATCAGTGTTAAAGATGCTAAAGTGCATTTAGCGGAAATTGCTAGTGAACAAGGTGTTACTTTTGAAGATGATGCTTTACACATTATAGCCCAAAAGGCTGACGGTGCTATGCGTGATGCCCTTTCTATATTTGATCGTGTCGTTTCGTATTGTGGTACCAACTTAACCCGACAAGCCGTAACGGAGAATTTAAATGTACTTGATTTTGAATATTATATCAAAATAACCGATCTACTATTAGAAAATAAAATTCCTGAACTACTAGTTGCTTACAATGATATTTTAGCTAGAGGTTTTGATGGACACCATTTTATTGCAGGATTGGCATCGCATTTTAGAGACTTATTGGTTTGTAAAAATCCTGCCACTTTAACTTTACTTGAAGCAGGAGAACAAGCTCAAGCACTTTACAGTTCTCAAGCACAAAAAGCATCTCAAGACTTTTTATTAAAGGGAATTGAATTGGCCAATGATTGTGATTTGAAATTTAAAAATAGTCAAAATCAGCGTTTGCTAGTTGAACTTTGTTTGATGCAATTGGCCTCTATCACTGTTGATGGAGAAAAAAAAAAGCTAAGTCCTTTATAATTCCAGCAACATATTATAGGAATAACGCTTACTCTATTGTTGAAGTAGCACAACCAAAAATTACTCCAACAGCAGAAAAAATTGAGGTTGCTACTCCCAAAACAGAAATAGTACAAGAGCCATTGGCTGCTGTTACTATAAAACCAACACCTCCACCAATTATAGTTACGCCGGCTAATGATGGGGTTCCTAAAGTTTCAGCATTTTCATTGGCAAGTATACGTGCTAAAAAAGCTATCGAAGCCCAACAATTGGGTCAAGTTAGACATCACGATACTTTACCAACGGAGAAATTTACTGAAACCGATATGTTGTTGCTTTGGAACAAATTTGCACAGCGCCTTACCGATCAAGGAAAACGATTGATGGCTACTTACATGCAAATGAATGATCCGGTTTTAGACGGAACTACTATAGTATTAGAGTTACCCAACCAAAGTACCAAAGAAGAATTTTTAACGGGACATAATGAACTATTGGGTTATTTAAGAGGGAAATTACACAATCACGATATTACAATAGAAGTACAAGTAAATGAAGTTACCGAAACCAGATATGCATTTACCCCTATTGAAAAATTTGAAAAATTGAAAAGTATAAACCCAAACTTGGAATTGCTTAAAAAAATGTTTGATTTGGATGTGTAAATCATTAATTAGTTTTAGCTATTTTTATAATTTCTAGCTTTTGCTCAACTTCTTTTATCCTATTCAACCAATATCTAATTACTTCTTCATTTGTTATTACCCCAGCTTTAGCACGAAATTCTAATGGAAATTGACTAATAGTAGTCCAATGTTTACTTTTCTCACTTTGAATTGCACTATTTGTTGTAGGTTCTATTCTGTTACGCCAAAAAACTAATTGTTTATGATATTCTTTTAAAATTTCTTCAAAGTACGCTACCAACGTTTGTATATCTTGTGGGATATAACCTGGCCCGCTACAACCACAAGAATGAAACGTTATGCCAACTTTGTATAGATTTTGTATGTGTTTCCATTGTTTTATATCATCCTTTTTGGGCGATTCAAAGTCAAGTCCCATATCAGCCATTAACTCACCACACTGCGGACATTTCGCCTCTTTATCAATTTTACTATCACGGCTAATATCCCATAATAATCTACGTTTAAAACTCTTACGACAAGTAAAGCATGCATAATGTGGTTTATATGATAAAGTTGAATATCTACACATAATTTAATTTACAGTTGGTTTAAAACGATTTGCGATTTAGTGTATAACAGCCTTTTTTATTTTGTTATAAAAAACACTGCTAAATCCGTAATAATTTCATTTCGTATGGCTCCTCTCTCGAGAATCCATAGATTTCAATATATTCATCCGTAATTTCTCTGATTGGTATTACAGTGTCTAGATGACCACCTTGATAATCAAAAATAAAATATGTTTGCTGAATTTCATGCAATTGCATTTTGTGTGAAGACTTACCATTAGTAGCTTCGACAAAGAATGGATGCTCTAATTCAACATTAAAAGCTACTTTAAATTTATATTCTGAATTTATAAATGAAAGTCTTTCTATTTCACTTATTGAAAGTTTAGTTTTCGTTACTTCTAATTTTACGAAGTCTACTAAAGCACCTCCTTTTTCATTTCTATTGGATAAAGTAAATCGCTTTTCATTTATAAATTCTATATTTCCAAAGAACTTGTCATCGACAAATACTTTGTGATCTAAAATTTTATAACTTCTAGTGAAATGAATTTTTTCAAAATCATATGAGATTAATTTTCCGTCTTTGAATTCAAACAAATTTATTTTTGGAACCAAATAAGTATCTGCACTTTTAGTTAATATCCATTTCCCATCTATATTTTGACTAAAAGATAAATTCATAAAAAATAAAAATACAATGCATTTTGAAAATTTTATTTTCATCATTCTATTGGAATAGGTTCAAAAAAATGTTTTTGGCTTAAAAGCGATTTTTACAACTTACTTTTTTAAATACGCCCGTAATACATCGCTTTTACAATACCATCAGAAAGTCCAATTTTTGGCACATAAATTTGTCTAGCTCCACTCCATTTCATGGCATTCAAATAAATGCGTATTGCCGGAATAATAACGTCAGCCCGATCGGGGTTTAAACCTAATTCTGCAATGCGTTGTTCGTAAGTTAAAGCGTTCAACTTTTGATATTGCGCATTCACATACATGTATGATAACGGTTTAGTTTGGTGTTTTTCCGATAATTTGAATAATTTATTAATATTTCCACCAGAACCTATTAAAGTAATTTCATCATAAGGAGCTACGGTAACTTTAATCCATTTTTCAATTTCGGTCCAAACAATATCCGAAACCATATTATTCAACAAACGAACTGTACCATTTTTGAATGATTTTGACGATACAATTTTACCTTCGTGAAACAATGAAAATTCAGTACTTCCCCCTCCCACATCAACATACAAATAGGTTTTGTCGGAATTTATAAATTGTTTTAAATCGGAAGTTGCTATTATAGAAGCCTCTTTTTTTCCATCGATAATATCAATCTTAATATCGGCTTTTTTCTTGATTAAGTTAACCACATCAACACCGTTGTTAGCTTCTCGCATTGCCGAAGTAGCACATGCTTTGTATTTTTCAACCTTGTGTACTTTCATCAATAAATTGAAAGCTTTCATAGCATCTACCATGCGGGTTATATTATCTTCAGAAATGTCTCCAACAGTAAAAGCATCTTGCCCCAAACGAATCGGAACACGCACTAATGAACTCTTATTGAACTGAGTAGGTTGCCCTTTTTGTTCAACAATATTGGTTATTAAAAGTCGCATGGCGTTAGAACCAATGTCTATTGCTGCATATTTTTTTAAAGTAATCATTCTCTTGTGCTTTCCTTTAGATCTTTTCTGTAATAACTTCTAACTTGTTACGGTAATAATTGTACATTTCCAATTGTGCTCGGAATGGTTTTTCTTCACCTCTTTTACGATACGAATTTTTTAAATCTTTTGATTGCAAACGGGCTTTTACATTGGCTTTCCAACCTATGTCAAAAGTTTCAATTAATTCATTTTTAATTTCTTCATCATATATCGGACACGTTACTTCTACCCTAGCATCAATATTACGCGTCATAAAATCGGCAGAAGAAATAAATACATCTGGATTACCTCCATTACCAAAAACATAAATGCGAGAATGTTCTAGATAATGGTCCACTATACTTATAGCTTCAATATTTTCACTCATACCCGGAACTCCGGGAATCAAACAACAAATACCACGAATAATCAATTGAATTTTAACTCCTGCACGACTTGCATCGTATAACTTATCAATCATTCTAAAATCCGATAAGCTGTTCATTTTTAGTTTAATAAATGCTTCTTTACCTAAGAGTGCATTTTGCATCTCACGTTCAATCAATTTATTAAATTTTAAACGTGTATAATGTGGCGATACAATTAAATGCTTGTATCGGTGTACTTTATAATTAATTTCAAAGAAATCAAAAACATGTGCCGTATCCTTTAAAATTCTAGGATTTGCTGTAAATAACGTAACATCGGTATAAACTTTTGCTGAATTTTCGTTGAAATTTCCAGTTGAAATAAAACCATAACGTTTCACTTTATTGTTTTCCAATCGTTCAATTACACAAATCTTACTGTGTACTTTTAAACCTTTTACACCAAAAATCAAATCAATCCCTTCGGTTTGCATTTGTTCGGCATATGATATATTACTCGCTTCATCAAAACGAGCTTGTAATTCTATTTGAACGGTTACTTTCTTTCCATTTTTGGCAGCATTAATCAAGCTACTTACAATTTGCGAATTTTTTGCTAAACGGTATAACGTTATCTTGATTGAAACTACTTTTGGATCCAAAGCTGCTTCACGCAAAAATTTGATGATGTATGAAAAAGACTGATAAGGTGCATTTAATAAATAATCTCTTTGGCGAATTTTACCTAAAATACTTCCTTCCAGATTCAATCCAGGAATAGGTAAAGGAGAATTTTCTTTGTACAACAAATCATAGCGCCCTAAATTTGGAAAATTCATGTAATCGCGTCGGTTATGGTAACGTCCACCGGGAATTATACTATCTGAGCTATCAATTTTCATTCTATCCAATAGAAACGACAAAGTATCTTTTCCAATACCCTGATCGTAGATAAAACGAACCGTTTCTCCTACACGTCTTTCTTTTACACTGTCAGATATCTTTTCAATAAAACTTTTACTCAAATCACTATCAAATTCCAATTCCGCATCACGTGTAATTTTAATCATATGGGCTTCAATACTCTTATAATCGAATATATTGAAGATATAATTCAAATTGTAACGAATTACATCATCTAACAAGATGATATATTGCTTTTCATTATTCGAAGGTAAAACCACAAAACGGTTGATTGTACTTGGTATTTCTACTATAGCATAACGGATTTCTTCATCTTCTTCTGTATGTAACTTTCCACCAACATTTGAATGTTTATTCGAACTAGTATTCATTACTAATTTCACCGCCAAATATCCCGAAGTGTCTTTTAACAATGGGAAGGTATCCAAATCATTTAACATGATGGTTACAACCGCAGGACTTACTTTTTGAATGAAATAATCTTTAATAAAATTTTCATGTTCTTTCGAAATTTCATTCTCAGTAATAATGTAAATATTTTCTCTCTCGAGTTTCGATTCAATTTCACTTAAAATACGTAAACTTTCTGATTGATGCTCAATTACTACTTCGGTAATTTCTTTCAATAGTTTTTCAGCTGAAATACCTCCTAAGATTTTTTCAGTGTCTATATTTTCGAAACGCATTCTGCGAATGGCTGCATAACGCACTCTGAAAAATTCATCTAAATTATTTGAAAATATTCCTAAAAAACGAAGCCTATCCAACAATGGGACAGACTCATCTGCAGCTTCTTGTAATACTCTTGCGTTAAAAGTTAACCAGCTTTTTTCTCTATCTATGTACTGATTCAGATTTGTACTGTTCATGCTTAAAGTGACTTGGGAAAACGGTTTTAATGATTTGACCTTTTTGTAAATTGGACCACGCATCAATATCAAACTTCATTGAAACAACACCAGATGTTGGTACATTTTCGATTAAAAGGTCCCCAAATTTATTAACAAAATTCGTAATAGCCCCATTATGTCCAAAAAGAATTAAATTATCATATCTATTTTCACAATTTTTTATAGACTCTTCTAATTTTTTCTCTTCAAAAGTGTATAAATCATCTCTTAATATGATGTTTTCATAAGGAATCATGAGATTTTGAGAAAATATCATAGCCGTTTCTTTAGCCCTTTTTGCAATACTAGACCAAACAACATAAGTCTTAGGGAGTATTACGTTAATTTTTTCAGAAATTAAATGTGCATTATGAATACCTCTTTTGGATAATGGTCTATCAATATCCTTTGAAGGGGTTTCCCAACTTGATTTGGAGTGTCTAATTAAGATTAAATTTTTCATATGCCTGTGGTTTTGTATTATAAAGTAACTAAAAAAAAACTAAAAAATCGAACCTCAAAGAATAAAAAAAATGTTAGTTCATAGGATTTATAAAACACTTCATCGAAAAATGATCCCTTAATTCAAGAATAGCCTTTCATATTAACTAATTTAGTCCCAGCTATTAATAACAAAGCCCCCTTATGAACATAATTTACACTCCGATGTAAAAGGATTTTAAAGAAGCTTTTTTAAAGCTTCAATTAAAAAAATTTCCCCATTTTTTTTATTGACCTAAGTTTTTACCCCCAAGTAACAACAAACTTACCTAACCCATTTATTGAGCCTTCATTGGCTAGAATTTTGTTTAATTAAAAGTAGAGGTTATGAGAACAAAAATTACACTACTCTTGCTATTTATAGCAATGGGTTTCAACGTGTCTTATGCGCAGTTTAATGCGCAGCAACCTGATTTAAGACTTTGTGGAAATCCTCCCAATTATTATGAAGATTATTACAATTGTACTTCGAACAATTATACCATTGATGATGTATTTTTGAGTTTGACGAATGTAAATGGTCAACCCTTAAACGACTTCACTTGTACTCCAGGTGCTACAGCACCTTTGTACATCATGCTTAATTACACTTCAAACTCTAATAGTTCCGTGTACTTTGCTAGATTGTTTGCTGATTTGATTATAGATGGAGTAACCATTCAACTTAATGTTGAATTAGGAACCATTACTCCAGGAGCGGGTCAAAGACAACTCTACGGTCCTTTCAACTGGGTTTGTGGTCAAGAAATCGATTTAACAAGAATATTACTCGTTTGGAAAACTAGTAATAGTGGAAATCCAAATCTTTTATATGATTGTAATACATTTGGAAAGTCTCAATGTGGAACACCTGATGCAATTGTTGTTACAGCTCCATTAGCTGTACAATTTGAATATAGCGGTTGTACTGTAGGAACTTCTTCCACCATTAATTTTGAATCTACAACAAATGGAGGAACTCCTCCTTATACTTATGCTTGGAGTTTAGGCACAAATGGTCCAACAGTTTCTACTGTTGAAAACCCAACCTATGTATTCAATACAGGTAGTCCTACTTCAGTAACGCTTACAGTAACCGATTCCAATAACCTCTCAAATACTTATACACTTCCAATAAATTTTCCAACAGAATTGATTATATCACCTGTTGTTCAAGGTCTTACTTGTACCCCAGGTTCAACCGCATCAATAGACTTGACGATTTCGGGAGGAACTCCTCCCTACACCTATTTGTGGAATACCGGTGCTACGACTGAAGATCTTTCAAATCTAGGTATAGGTACTTACAGCGTAGTTGTTACAGATAGTGCAGGATGTACCAAAAATTACTCCACTACTATTTCAGCAGTTACTTGTTGCGAATTTTTAGCAACATGTCCCACATTTCCAGCTACTAGTTTTCAATGTTATGACTTACTGCCTGCAGAAGGTATAATTACTGAAGCTGTATTTGAAAGTTTAGGTAACGGTGATGGAGTTATTGGTGATAACCCATGTGGTGTTATTGAAATTGTTGCGACCAATGGAGCTGACCCTGGTTGTAATGCAAATGTAATTCGTACCTATACCATCACAGAATATGACGATGTGAATGACAACGGTGTTCGTGATGTGGGAGAAAATACAATCTTAAATACAGTAGTGTGTAATCAAACGATTTTGATACATGATACTACTCCACCCTCAATTACAACTCAAGCTAGTAATAGCACTGTGGAATGTAGTGTTTCTAACGGAACAGAATTCAACACTTGGTTGAACAACAATGGTGGCGCTGTTGCTTCTGATGCTTGTGGAAATGTAACATGGACCAGAGTTGGTGCTTCTATTTCCGATGACTGTGCATCAACTGGTACTGCTGTAGTAACTTTCAGAGCTACCGATGACTGTGGTAACTTTAGCGAAACGACGGCTACTTTCACTATTCAAGACACTACTCCTCCTTCAATTACAACTCAAGCTAGCAATAACACTGTGGAATGTAGTGCCTCAAATGTAACTGAATTCAATACTTGGTTGAACAATAACGGTGGCGCTGTCGCTTCTGATGTTTGTGGAAATGTAACATGGACCAGAGTTGGTGATACTATTTCCAATGAGTGTGGTACTACAGGTACTGCCACTGTAACGTTTAGAGCTACAGATGACTGTGGTAACTTTAGCGAAACGACTGCTACATTTACTATTCAAGATACTACTCCACCTTCAATTACAACTCAAGCTAGCAATAGCACTGTGGAATGTGATGGAAACGGAAATACTGTCGCTTATAATACATGGTTACAATCTCATGCAGGAGCTACTGCAATCGATAATTGTGATAGCGATGTCTCTTGGTCATGGGTTGTTTTAAATACTAGTAATCCTTGTCCTGGAGCTATTCAATATACAGTACAATTTAGTGCAATTGACGATTGCTTCAACAATACAGCTACTACAGCTACATTCACCATTCAAGATACTACTGCGCCAACTTTAATTACACAAGCGGTAAACCAAACCGTAGAATGTGATGGTAATGGTAACATTGCCGATCTTAATGCGTGGTTAGCAGCTAATGGTGGTGCTTCCTCTTCAGATGATTGTTCGGCTGTGACTTGGTCTAACGACTTTACTACGCTTTCAGATCTATGTGGTGCTACTGGTTCGGCTACTGTAACCTTTACCGCTACTGATGATTGTGGAAACAGCTCGACTACTTCGGCTACTTTCACTATTCAAGATACTACTGCGCCAACTTTAATTACACAAGCTGTAAACCAAACCGTAGAATGTGATGGTAATGGTAACATTGCCGATCTTAATGCGTGGTTAGCAGCTAATGGTGGTGCTTCCTCTTCAGATAATTGTTCGGCTGTGACTTGGTCTAACGACTTTACTACGCTTTCAGATCTATGTGGTGCTACTGGTTCAGCTACTGTAACCTTTACCGCTACGGATGATTGTGGT
>NZ_JBHUPC010000007.1:0-4421 GCF_042686145.1 Flavobacterium chuncheonense
CAAATATCTATCAGTCGCTGCTGCAAATAATGATTTATTAATTGTTGAATCAATTTTCATTGCTTTTTTCATAAATTCTACTGCTTTTAAATAATCGGAAGAATCTACACCATGTTGAAAAATCATTGCAGCTTTGGCATAATCCTTAGCAGATATTATTTTATTAGAGTCTATCAACTGACCTACACGTTTTCTTCTAATTTCATCCCTTTTCGCAACAATTGACCAATTATTTGTTTCGTTATTTTTTCGATCTTCTTGATCACTTATGTAAAGTTTATCGATATTTAAAGACATTAATTTTTCTTCACTTACTTTATCAGAACAACCTACAAGAGTTAAAATTACAATTATTAATATTCTTTTCATTTGATTTCGGATAATTATGTACAACGGCCCGCCGCTTGTAGCAGTTGCGTAAATTTATAGTAAAAGATAACAAGTACAAAACTCCTCGTGGAATTTTCGGAGATTCGAGCACTATGTGCGAACTGGCGCAGCAAAATTCGGAAGTAGGAGAGCAGCCACAATAACAGCTAACCAATGTTGTAGTTAGTTTTTATTTTTTTGTCATATTCCATTCGTCAAGAATGCTAGTTTTTTCAATTTCGGCAATATCATTTTTAGTAGGTTTAATTTCATTTCCGTTTTCATCATAAAATTTCCAACTATCGCTAACAAATCCAAAATTTATTTCGTCTCCGCCTTCACAACTAGTTTTTATATATTTTTTTCCAATACTGTATTTACCTTTTGCTTTTAATTTTCCATTTTGGTGATAGTAACTCCATTCGCCAAATTTATAACTATAAAATCCATCACAAATACCACCTGTGCAGCATTGTGTGTAAGTGTCTAATTTATAGTTTCCCGACTCCTTTAACATTCCATCTCTGTAGAATTCTCTCCAAAATCCAATGCGATAGTTATTATATTCTTTGTGAAAGTCTTCTATAGTTCCTACACTTTTTATTTCTCCACTGTCATAGTATTCGGTTGCAATGTTTTTTTCGAGGAACTCTAATTTAGTTTGAGTTGTTTTGCAACTTACAAAAAGTAGAAAAGTCAAAATGTAAATTATTATTCTCATTTCTTAATTAAAATTACCTACAACGGTTTGCAGCTAGCCTAAGTGGCTGCGATTCAAGACTAACTGTAACAAATATAAAATTATTTTGGCTACCTGCGGTTTTTCCGAAGGAAAAACCAAACCCAAGCCATTGAGGCTAACTGCTGTTGTAGGTAGTCTTAATAATCTACAAATTTCCCGTTTGTTATTATATGAAAATCAATGTTAAAAATCAATATCAAAAAGGTTATAATAAATACACCTATTACAATAAGAGGGAAATTGATTTTATGTCTTTTACCATTATAACTAAACTCTGGATGTTTTTTTTGTAAAAGTGCGAATATGCAAATTATAATTTGAGGTAAAAACAATAAGCCTAAAGCTTTAATTACATTTGCTCGATTGTTTTCTGCTTTTCTATAGTTTAAATATTCTTTACCATTCTTTACGAAAGAGTGTATAGATAATTGATGTCTTTTAATTGTTATAGTGTCGCCAGATTTAATGTTTTCAATAAATTCATGATGTTTCAAGAAATTATAATTAATATCTTCAATTCGGTATACGTTAGAATCCTCTATAAAATGTAATTCTACATAGTAATTTGTTTTACCTTTTCCGTGTTGTGATTTTTTAAATATTGGTAATTCAGATAAAATTTTCTTCTCTTGAGAAAATTTTTTTTCTAAATTGACTCCTTTATATCCAGGAAAGATTAAGAACAGAAAACTCATAAGAATTGCTCCTAAAAGGCCAGTTCGAAATTGTCTTTTCTTATCAGACCAATCGTCTTCAATATCATTTTTATGCATTTTTAAAAGATTACCTACAACGTTTTGCCGCTTGTAGCAGTTGCGTAAATTTAAGCCAAAAGATTACAAGTACAAAACTCCTTGTGGAATTTTCGAAGAAAACTCCGAACACATGCCAAGCCTAGCAATTGCTACAAACGGCTGTTATATGACGCCACATTAATTATCTATCCATTTAATATATTTCATTGTGATTTGAGTTGCTTTCCATTTTACATGAAGACTATCTTGAGTAAGTTTAGTTATTTCACCTTCATCAGTATAGTTTTCGTCTGAAATTTTAATGTTTCTACCTTTTAGTATATAACTTCTAACGCCTATACCATCAAAATCTACAGCATAAAATGAATCTTTAGTTATTTCAAAGCTTGCGCTTGGATCGTTTAAATCCATAGCCCAAGATTTAAAGAGCACTGTAGTGTCTATTTTTGAATTATAATCACATTTGTCTTGTTTGAAAATTATCGCATTGTTAAGCTCGCTTATGGGATTATTATCTGGTTTCTTATTTACTTCAATTGATGAATTTTTCTGAATTTCTTCAATTGTTTCATCGGTTTTGTTTTCTTCTTTTGTTTTGCAACTACAAACAATTAAAAAAACGGATAGAATTAAATTTAAAATAGCATACTTATTTTTCAGGGTTCGTTTTTTCATATCGCATGATTTCGATTAAAGTACAATTTTGTTTTAATTCGGTTAAGTGGTGACATATAACGTGTTTGTATAAGAATAGTGCGGTTTTGTGTCCGTGGATTTTCCGAAGGAAAATCAGAGTGTCCAAAGACGCACGAACTTTTGATTAAGAACTAAACTAAGCATTATTTTTATACGGTGTTAGGCAACGTTTTTATTATTTTTTCAATTTCAGAATCCGTTTTGATTTTCTTACCGCTTTCTGTGAATTCATAAATTAATTGTTTTTCCGATATTCTTTTTAAAATCTTTTTGTCAATCAATAAATTCAAATATTTTCTTATTTCTTCCTTTGAGTTAGTCGTTGATTTGGCAACTTCTAAAAGTAAAATTGAAATATGTTCAATTGGTTTAGCACAATTATCGGAATGAAGCCACAATTCTTGGAATAGCCTTTTCATTGTATTAAATCTCAGCTTTCCAGTTTCTAAGTCCTCAATTATTTCATAGGTTTCAGTCAAGAATTTTTGATAGGCCTTTTTTGAAATTCCGAACAACCAACTTTGCCTTGGTTTTTTAGTAATTCGGTCAAACAAAAGTCTGATTTTAAAATCCTTGTCAAATTCAGGGAACTGGTCTAAAATTTCCCGCTTTGAAATTTGTCCACTGAAAAACTTTCTTGCTAAATAAGCAGCATATTGTTTGTCGGATTTTTGTTGGTTTACGTTCATTTTTCAAATGTTGCCTAACGGTTTGCCGCTTTGCGAAGGCGGGGATTTTCAGCACTAAACTTCATTAGATGCACAAAGTTTGAATTTAGCACTTCACTGTCATAGAAGCACGAAACCCCCGCTTTTGCAAAACGGCTGTTAGCACCTGGCCTTATTTCTCTATCTCCAAATATTTTCGTAAATGTCTGCATAGTCATCCACTTCAATAACTTCAAAACCCACACGTTCTAAAAAGAATTTCTTCCCTTGGTCTGTCCCGTTGTCACTTCTTTTGTTTATATACCAACCTTTATGTTTTCTTTCTGGGAAGCGTTTGAAGTATTTAATTCTTTCGATTAAAAGCCATCTTAAAAAAGTTTCGTTTTCTTCAAGTCCAAGTCCGAAGACAAAAAGTGATTTATTAAAAACAATGTGAAGCCAAGTCTTGTAGCCTTTCCAATTATTTACATTTTTACCTGAAAAAAGTCTTTCTTCATTGCCTTTGTGCAATAGATTTCTTGCTCTTTCAACGCTTCCCATATAGTGGCTAAGTCCAAGTCTTATACTCCTATGATAATTTATCATTCCGTTTATATACCAAACTCCAAATCCGTCTGTTGGTAGTTCTAGTTGATTTTCTCCGTGATATGTTGTCCAAGGATAAAAGTCTGTAAACCCTTCTTGCTCTGTCCTAAGTAATCTATAATTCAAATGTCTTTGCAAAAGTTTCTTCAAAGTTTGTTGTTAAAATGGGAGCGTTCAATGCTTTTATTCTGTCTGTAATAATTCTGTGGTGGTTAAGAGGTTCCCAATTTGTCATTAATTCCGTTACTTCTCTTTGTAAATTTATGTCTTGAGTATTTTCGAGTTCAAGAATGTCATAAAACTCAGTCAAAGAAATTCCATTTGGTCGTCTGGTCAAAGTTTGAAGAGAAACCTTGTCCCAAAGTTGAATTAGTAAATCGTCCCAAGATAAAGCATTTGGATTGTTTGGATAACGATTTATGCCATTACCAACTACAAAGGCAATGTCATTTCTATTTCTTTCGATTATTTGTTTTATCTCTGTTATAGTCATAGGCTTGGTGCTAACGGTTCGCGGCTATAAGTAGTGGCGCTGAGCCAATACCAAGCCAAAACAAATATAGACTTATTTTAGAAAATTGGAAGAATTTTCGGAATAGTACTGAC
>NZ_JBHUPC010000008.1:0-35388 GCF_042686145.1 Flavobacterium chuncheonense
ACAGATAACTGTTCTGCTGGAGGATTAGGAATTCAATCAGATGGCGGAGTTGATGATGGAGCGAGTGCAGATGGTTGTATCCAATATAGATTGTACACCTTTACGATAACAGATGATTGTGGAAACAGTGATACTGAAACCACACGCGTATCGAGAGAGTACGACATGACAGCACCAGAGATTGTTGACGTACCAGATTATCAATTAGCGAATTGTAATGATGATTGGCCAGCGTTTATCACGACAGATTGGACAGATAACTGTTCTGCTGGAGGAGTTGGAATTCAATCAGATGGCGGAGTTGATGATGGAGTGAGTGCTGATGGTTGTATCCAATATAGATTGTACACCTTTACGATAACAGATGATTGTGGAAACAGTGATACTGAAACCACACGCGTATCGAGAGAGTACGACATGACAGTGCCTACATTTGATTGCCCTTCTGACATTGATGTATTTGAGTGTGATGGTTTACCAAATATAGAGTTGCCTATCGCAGACGATAATTGTGATGCAAATGTTGAAGTTGTGGCTGTTCGTTCTGATGGTTTAGCATTATCTGATCCATTCCCAATAGATCAAGTTGTAACGGTTACATTAACTGCACAAGATCAATGTGGTAATGCTGCAGATGAGTGTGAGTTTACGGTAATTGTTCGTTCTTGTGGAGCACCACAATGTACATATACACAAGGATTCTATGGTAATGTAGGTGGTACAGCTTGTTTACCAGATGGAACAACTACAAGTGCCCAAGGTATTATGATTAATGCTTTAACTAATGCAGGAGGAGTTGTCTATTTTGGTAGTATGATTTCAGGAAACTATTTTGAGTTGAAATTATCAGACATCAATGGAAACCCAACACCAGGACAAAACAACATATTTAAAATGTTGCCAGGTGGCGGAACCCCAAGAGCGTTGATAGATTATGCAACATATGATATTTTTGCGACTTGGTCTGATAATGATCCATTGTATGCATCAGGTAAGAAAATAGGAGCTATTAATAATAACTTGTTGAGTCAAACTATGACATTGTTCTTTAATATGGATATTGCAAGTGATTTAGCACTTATTGATTTAGAGCCCGTTTTCGCTACTGCTGATGTTAATTGTGGATCCGACGTAGTAATTCCTGATACCACTCAAATATTCAATATTCCTCAAAGTGTGATTGACTATTTGAATAATAACGGAGGGGCAACGGTTGGTAATCTGTATCTTTTAGCAAATGAAGCCTTAGCAGGTAATAATATAGGTGGCTTATCGCACTCCGATATTAATGCAGCAGTAGATGCAATCAATAGAGGATACGACGCTTGTAGAATTAAAGTTGCCGTACCAGTTGATCCAGAGCCAGAACCTCTGAATATAGCTAGTGCAGACTTTAATATTTATCCAGTTCCGTTTAATAATGATATTACAATTCAGTATCTGTTTAAATATAGTTCACCAGTAGAAATTCAAATATTTGATGCTAAAGGGGCACTAGTGATGACAGAGAAAGATCCTGAAGCTTATTTTAACAAAGAAATTAAATTGAGATTATCATTTAGCCATGGTAAAGGAGAAATGTTCTTTGTAAAATTAATTACAAAAACAGGTGTAAGTATCAAGAAAATAATCTCTACTAATAAATAAACAATTCATTAAATTTTAAAAAGGGGCAATACTGGGTTGCCCCTTTTTTTATTCAAAAATCTAAAATAGTATTGTAATAATTGTTGTGCTTTTTGAATTCGGAAATACCTTCTTTAAAACTCAAATAAGGGTGTCCTTTGTGATTGTTTTGAATGCTTATTTGGTAAAGATAGTTGTAATGTTTTAAAAGTTCTTTCCAACCAAAAATAATGGAATGTTTTGGGTCGTAAATGTGAGTGGGCTCACTTATTGCGCCGTTTATTTCAACAATTTGAAAATTTTTACCGTTTTCTAAATCTTCATAATTGGAGAACATGATGTCCATTCTTCCATAATAAAAACCTTCTATTTCACTGCAAATAGCATTGAAAGTAGTAATCATCTTTGGGGTAATTTTGATACTTGCATCAATAAATTTGGTACCTCTACAATGATTACCATACGGTACTAAGTTGATGCTTTCATTTAAAGGCAAAATTTTATCAATTTGAGCACCATACTCCTTTTCTAAAGCTTTTATTTGGAACTGATAACGAGGGTCTGTATTTAAAATCTCTCGAATAGTATTTTGTCCGTTTCCAGTAACAATCAGAAATTCTTTTTCTACAATTCCAGTAATTGTGCCATGTTTTGAATTGGGTAGTTTAACATAAAAAAGACCAATCTCTTTATCGTAGGGTATAGTATCCTGAATTAAAAAATTAAATTTTGCTTTTGAAGCATAGCTTTCAATATCCTTTTCATTGTAAAGTTTTTTTACTGCTGTTCCTCTTAAGCCAACATCAGGTTTTGCTATTACTGGAAACTGAATATGTGAATCCGAAATTTTGGATACAATTTCATTTGTGGGTGTTGCTTGCGGAATTAGTATTGTTTTAGGATAGTATTTTTGTGGGATTAAATCGTAAATTTCTTTTTTCGATTCCATAAAAAAACCACCATTTTTAATACTTGGATTTGCAGCATTAAAAAAGAAAAACGATTTTGCTCTTGCTGCAAAAAACAAGTATTGGAAATACACTGGAAAATACACAACTTGATATGGCCAGTATTCCCAATTGGTTAGCTTATGAAAAAATAATTTTACATTTTTCATGAATCGTATAAATCAATATATTGAATGGAGATTGAATCGTTTTGAATAACGGTTTGCGTTATACTAATAGTCTTTAATAGGTTATTCCTATTGATTTGTAATCCAAAATCTTTATTTGAACTTTCGGTGAATTGATGAAAAGCTAATAAGTTTTGTGGTGATAGAATAGCATGATTTTCAA
Source organism: Flavobacterium chuncheonense (assembly GCF_042686145.1). Classification (NCBI taxonomy): domain Bacteria; kingdom Pseudomonadati; phylum Bacteroidota; class Flavobacteriia; order Flavobacteriales; family Flavobacteriaceae; genus Flavobacterium; species Flavobacterium chuncheonense. Next base: position 2,925 of record NZ_JBHUPC010000008.1, read on the forward strand.
TGAATTCATTGAACCATTTTTTTCTTTCAATTCGAATCGCTTGATTGTACAAAGTAGCCGATGACCAAATATGTGGTAGGTTGATATCCAATTTGGTAATCCTCTTTTCTTTTTCATCCCATTGTAATTCAAATAATTGCTCACCTGAAAAAAATACAATAGTAAAAGGTTCAATTTCATTCAAGTCTATTTTTTTCCATTCTTCAAGTGGTTGCACGCTAGCTATTAAGTCTAACAGTATAATTCCTCTACTTTTTCTGTAACTCGGTTTGGGAACGTGCTTTTCATTTGCCCCATTAAGTAAAACCATTACATTTTTGGAATCGTGTGCAAACCAAGTTCCTCCAGCTTTTGGATCTTTAGGATATGTAATTTGCTTTTCTTGGTAAAGATAAGCTTTGGGAGGAATTGCTTTTTCTCGGGTTATTTTTTCATCTCTATTTGAAGTGATGCAAAAGCCAGTATCTGTTTTTATAAAGCTTACTGTACACATTGTGATCGGTATTCAATTGTTGATTTTGCGACACCAAAATCTTCAGAGACTTTGACATTTGGAAATTGTAATAATGCAACTTTAATCAATGCTTGATGATGGATACTATGTTCCAAATTGTAAAGTAACTCTCTGTGAAAATTTGTGTGGATATTCAAATTAACGGAAGTCTTACCTTGTTGTAAAACTAACTCTTTATTTTCTAAATCAATTAATCTACTTATAGTCTCAATTTTTTTTATGGCTGATGCTACATCAGTTTGAATCAAAATATCTCTAGATCGTAAGTCATAATTTACAATGCCATTTTCATACGAATTCAAAACAACCTCATACATTTCTATAATATGTCGTATGTGTTCCCCAATGGTTGCAAAGCTTAAGTTTTGATGTTTTAAACAATACTCGTCATTAGTTAATTGTTTTAAGAGTGAATTAATCTCTGCAAAATTTTCTTTAATCGTATGTATCAGCATTTGGAATATTTTATTTTTTGAAAATACTAATTTTATTACGTTCTGCAAAAAGAATAGCACTGCAACATATAAAAGTTAAACATGCTAGCATAAATAAGCTTCCGTTATCATTCAGGATTTCGATTTCTAAAATAAATAGATGCGATAGTATAGCTCCTATCATTATTAATAACCCTAATACAGCACCATAGATACTTATTGTTGGGATTAGTAACAATATAGCTGCAATTAATTCAAAAATTCCTGTTGCAATTCGGCCGTGTGGCTCTAATTTTATAGGTTCAAAAATAGAGATACTTTCTGGAGCTGCAGTAAACTTGAAATGCAGTGTTTGCAGCATTATAATTGCGGGCACTATACGTAAAAGCCAATATTTTATTTTAGCCCGTGACATTTTTATTTTTCCGGAATAAACTTTATTGAAACAGAATTGGTGCAATATCGTTTACCCGTTGTTTCTTCAGGACCATCATCAAATACATGACCAAGATGTCCACCACACTTTGCACACATTACTTCGGTACGAACCATTCCAAAACTTAAATCTCTTTCATAAACTACTGAACCTTTAATGGCTTGGTCAAAAGAAGGCCATCCGCAATGTGAATCGAACTTTGTATCTGAAGTGAAAAGTTCGTTCCTACATGCAGCACAAACATATTTTCCCTTTTCAAAAGTATTCCAATATTCTCCTGTAAAGGCACGCTCTGTTCCTTTTTCTCTTAAAACTTTGTATTCTACATCAGAAAGTGAAGCTTTCCATTCGGCTTCTGTTTTGTTAACATCAAATTTCATTGCCTTTTTGTTTTGTGATTGACACGAAAGTAAGAAAAATGAACAAAAAAATAGAATTAGCCATTTTGTATCATTAAAACTTTTCATGATTTCAATTTTTTAGTATAACAAATCTAATGAATCATTACTAACATAAGTGTTAGTTGGATAACAGAATCTTATTTTTATTTCAATCATTTTATTATTGGAATAAAAATAAATATTGATTTTAAGTTTTTTTTGTAGTAAATTTAGTTTAAATTTAATTGGTTATAAATTAGTTACAAAAATTATATGATCTATTTTATCAATCAAATTTAATAAAAATGAGAAAAAATTATTTAGCTTCTATTATCGGACTGTTTGCTTTTTCATTTATGAGTGCGCAAGAAGAAGGTGCACAAGATTTAGCAAATAAAATTCAAAATCCTGTTGCGGATTTAATTTCATTGCCTTTTCAAAATAATACCGATTTTGGTGATGACAATACCAATACTTTGAATATTCAACCTGTTTTGCCTTTTAAAATAAGTGAAAGTTGGAATTTAGTTACACGTACTATTGTGCCTATTATGAGCGCTCCTACTATTCATGATAACAATGTTACAGGTATTGGTAATATTACCCTTAGTGCTTTGTTTACTCCATCAAAACCAAGTAGTTTCATATGGGCTGTAGGACCATCGTTTATGTTTCCTACTGTTAAAGAAAATTTAGGATACGACAAATTAGGACTTGCGCCTACATTTGCAATGATTTATCAAGCAAATGGAATGACTTATGGCGGTATTTTTCAAAACTTTTTTGATGTTGCAGGACCAAGTGATGCCGGTGATATTAATCTTTTTTACTCTCAAATTTTTATTACAAAAAATTTAAGTAAGGGTTGGTATATCAATACAGCACCTATTATTACGGCTAATTGGGAAGCCAATTCGGATCAAAGGTGGACAGTGCCTTTAGGGGCAGGTTTTGGTAAATTGTTTGCATTAGGTAAATTACCAATAAATTCACAAATAGGAATGTATAAATATGTAGAACATCCCTCGGATGCTGATTGGCAATTGAGAGTTCAAGTGACATTATTATTCCCTAAATAGAATACATCAGATATTAATTTAATGAATGATTTAATAAAAAAGGCTTTACATATGCGTAAGGCCTTTCTTTATTTTATTATGTATTGATCTCTAAATCTTTTAAATATTCTTCGTATTCATAAAAAAAGCGTTCAAAAGCATCCATTTTTTCAAAGAAAAAATCGAAAATATCGTCCCATGTATTTTTATTATTGATACTTATTCCAGTTTTTTCTACCCATATTCGACTGATTATTTTACCGGTATCAAGATGAAAATCCCTTTCAAAAATGGCATCTTCCAGAAAATCGTCTATAAGGATGTTTCTTAAAGATTCAACCTTCTCAAAATAAATGATTCTATTGGCATCAGACTTAGGTTCTATGTCAAGTAATACTTGAGCTTTCTTATTATCTGCGTAAAATTTAAAGGTAAAATCTTTAATTTTTGTGTTGTACAACAACCATTTTCTTGGATATGCATCTGCAAAGGCAATCCAAAAATCTTTCTTTATACGTTGGGCTTCTTCTTTACTAAACATTTTATTGCTAATAATTGATTATTCCTAAAAATTGGAGTAACTTTATAAGTTGACAAAAACAAAAAAGTATGTTATTTCAGGATTTTATTAAATATATTCCAAAAATAGAAAAAGAAAAGCTAATGGCTACAGATGCGCATGCAAAAATGGCACCATTGGAGAGAATTTCTTTTCTTAAAGAGGAAAGTTATAGTAATAAAAATCCAAGAAAGGCAGCTGTTTTAATGCTGTTTTATCCCAAAAATGGAGTAACCCATTTGGCATTAATTGTTCGGAATTCATATCCAGGTGTACATTCTTCTCAAATTGGTTTTCCTGGAGGAAAGGTAGAGCTGGAGGATGAAAATTTAGCAGCCACGGCACTTAGAGAGACCCACGAAGAAATAGGGGTGTCTGCTGATAAGGTAGAAATCATAAAACCTTTTAGTACCATCTATATTCCGCCAAGTAATTTTTTGGTTTACCCTTTTATGGGAACTTCTGAGTTTGAGCTTAATTTTATTCCTGATTTGGAAGAAGTAAAACGCGTTTTAGAGTTTCCACTTTCTCTTTTTTTAGACGATAACTCTATAACCAACGTTAAAATGACAACTTCTTATGCCAATGATTTAGAAGTACCTGCTTTTATGGTAGGTAAATACGTGGTTTGGGGAGCAACTGCTATGATGATGAGTGAGCTTAAGGAAGTCATTAAAAATGTTGTCTATCAAAATGAAGGGTCTAAAATTTTATAAAAAGACTGCTTTTGTTACATTTGCAGCTTCGTAAAAAATATAGATATGGGGTTATTGAAACGAAATCCTTTTGGACATATATTGTTTCTTAAGAAGTGGTTGATACGAATTGCAGGAGGAATGACGCACAGACGCTATCGTGGCTTTAATAAAATGCACATTGAGGGGTCTGAAATTATAAGAAATTTACCGGATACAAACGTATTGTTTATTTCCAATCATCAAACCTATTTTGCTGATGTTGTGGCGATGTTTCACGTTTTTAATGCGAGTTTGAAAGGTAGGGAAGATAACATTAAAAATGTTGGCTATCTATGGGAACCTAAGTTAAATTTGTATTATGTGGCTGCTAAAGAAACGATGACTGAGGGATTATTGCCTAAGGTTCTCTCATATGCTGGTGCTATTACGGTAGAGCGTACTTGGCGTTCAAAAGGGGAGGATGTAAAGCGTAATGTGAATCCAAATGATACTGAAAATATAAAAGTTGCACTTAATGATGGTTGGGTAATTACTTTTCCACAAGGAACTACACGTTCTTTTAAACCTGTTAGAAAAGGTACAGCTCACATCATTTTACAGCACAAGCCTATAGTTGTACCTATCGTTATCGATGGGTTTAGGCGTTCGTTTGATCGAAAAGGATTAAGAATTAAAAAGAAAGGAATTTTGCAATCCTTTGTAATTAAAGAACCCTTGAAAATTGATTATGAAAATGATTCGGTTGAAGATGTAGTTGAAAAAATTGAATATGCAATTGAACAACATCCTTCATTTTTAAAAGTTATTCCAGCTGAAGAAATTGAAGAACAAGTAAAATTAAATAAAGAACGTCAATGGCGTTATTAAAAAAAGACCTGCATTTGCAGGTCTTTTTTTTTAAAACAGTTATTCTAGTTTTTTAAATCTCAATATAAAAAACAATATAATACGTTTCATTTTTATAAATCGAGTTTTTTTAATTCTTGGTAGTTTTGATTCAATCGTTTTAAAAGGATACCATACAAAAGTTTATAGAATAGCCATATTATAACAATCATCGTTAACGCGATTAAGAGATAAAAAGCAAATGCTAAAAAGTAAAAAGTATTTGGATTGATACTTTCAGATATCTTATCAATTAAAAGTTTAATATTTGGATCGTATTTGAATTGGAAAAAGAAAATCAGTAAGAAGGAAAAAAATGTCATTCCTAAATTATACCAAACATAATATTGTACTGTTTTTCTGGTTTTAAGGATAGAATTCATTAATTTTTTTATACTGTCCGTTGTATTTATAGTTTTATAATTTTTGTAGAATAAAAAGATAAAACAAACAATCACAGTGTAATTGATAATAGATAGGATTAATGTTGTGGTCTTCAGATGATACAACTCTAGGGTTTTTGATGTCTCTTGATCATCAACAATGAAGCCTAAAGCTACCCAAAAAATAATTTCCAATATACTAATTATCAAAATCCATTTCACAATAGATGATGAGCGTTTGTGCAACATAGCATATATTTCCTTTTCAGAAATTTGATTGAATGAATTTTCATTTTTCTTCCAATCGCGTTTTAATAATTCTAATTCATCCATCGATTACGGATTTAATATTTTTTTCAACTTCCCTTTCACTCGGTTCATTTTTACTCGAGCATTCACTTCACTAATCCCTAAAGTTTCTGATATTTCAGTATAATCTTTATCTTCTAAATATAAAAAAACTAAAGCTTTTTCAATATCATTTAATTCATTAACAGCACTATATAATAACTTGAGTTGTTCTTCTTCTTCATAGTTGTAATCTTCTTCTTTTACACGATGAAATGTACTGTCGAATTCAATAGTATCAATTGACCTTTTCTTTTTGCGATATAATGTAATAGCAGTGTTTAACCCTACACGATATGCCCAAGTAGTAAATTTTGAATCACCCCTGAAATTTGGATATGCTTTCCAAAGTTGGATGGTTATTTCTTGGAATAAATCTTTATGCGCATCTTCATCAGTAGTATACAACCGACAAATCTTGTGGATGATATTCTGGTTTTCTTGTAATTGTTTTACAAAAAATTCTTCTGAAGGTGTACTCATATGCTATAAGTAGCATTTATTAATAGGTTGTTACAATACTACATTAATTTTTGATTCTTTACTAATAAAACTTTAGTATAAATTTCACAACGAAAGAATTATACAAGTAATGAAATAACTGTATCTTTGATATACTTTAAAAAAAAGCGACTCTTTTACTATGAATATACCAAGGTGCAGTTTCCCTAGAATCGTTATCATTGGGGGTGGTTTTGCAGGAATATCATTAGCCAAAAAACTTAAAAATAAAAACATTCAGGTTGTTCTGCTAGACAAACACAATTATCATAATTTCCAACCTTTGATGTACCAAGTAGCTACTGGTGGCTTGGAACCCGATTCTATTGCCTATCCTATTCGAAAAGTAGTGCAAACATTTGATAACTTTTATTTTCGCTTGGCTGATGTCAAAGAAATTGATACCAAAAACAACAAAGTTATTGCCGATATAGGGGAGTTGAAATACGATTATTTGGTATTGGCTACTGGTTCTAAAACAAATTTTTTTGGAAACAAAGAAATGGAACGCAATTGTATGGCCATGAAAACGATACCGCAATCGTTGAACATTCGAAGTTTAATATTAGAAAATTTTGAACAAGCTTTATTAACGAATGATATTGATGAACGTCATAGTTTAATGAATTTTGTGCTGGTAGGAGGAGGACCAACGGGGGTGGAATTAGCAGGAGCTCTAGCAGAAATGAAAAAAGCCATTTTACCAAAGGATTATCCCGATTTGGATGTCCGAAAAATGGAAATCAATCTAATTCAAAGTGGCGATCGCATATTGAACACCATGAGTGAAAATGCTTCTACAAAAGCGGAGAAGTTTTTGATTGAGCTTGGTGTTAGTGTTTGGAAAAACATAAGGGTTACCGGTTATGATGGAAGAATTGTAAGTACCAATTCCGATTTGTCATTTGATAGTGCTACCGTTATTTGGACAGCTGGCGTACAAGGGAATTTAATCAATGGGTTAGCTGCAGATGCATTGGTAGCAAGAGCAGAACGTATAAAAGTGAATGCATTTAATCAAGTAGAAGGTTATGATAATATTTTTGCTATTGGTGATATTGCCTTAATGGTGAGTGACGAATATCCGCAAGGGCATCCTATGATGGCGCAACCCGCCATGCAACAAGGACGTCACCTTGCTGAAAACCTCATCAAATTGATAACTAAAAAGGAGCTGAAACCTTTTGAATATAACGATAAAGGTTCAATGGCTACCATAGGACGAAATAAGGCAGTTGTTGATTTACCGCATTATAAGTTTAGTGGTGTTTTTGCTTGGTTTGTATGGATGTTTGTGCATTTGTTTTCGCTTATTGGATTTAAAAATAAAGCGGTAGTGTTTTTGAATTGGGTGTATAATTACATTCGTTTCGATAGAGAAGCACGTTTGATTATTCGTCCGTATAAGAAGAAGCAAATGACAAGTTTTACTACTGATGAGATATAATTTAGTTAAGAGTGATTAGTAATTAGTGAATAGCACTTTACTGATTTATAAGTTCAAGACTAACTGCAAGAAGTTTTTTACATCCAATTCTTGTTTGGGTTATTAGTTCTTTTGTTTTGATTAACCCTGATTTTGAAAAATATATTAACACGGATAAAATAGAATGCAAAAAAGTTTTTATGGCAGTTATCCAATAAACTGAAAACTAATTACTGAACACTATCAACTTTCTCATAACCTATCATTAATCCTACAAATCGACTGTAACTAATCATACCTTCTTGTTGGTTGATTTTTAAAAAGTTGTCATAGAAAAACTCAAAAAAAGTATCAATGGGAGTTTGGTAATATTCCCAAAAAATGTCATGTTCGTCGTAATTTTTGAGCACTCCTTTGTTTAGTTTTTCTAGAAAATGTTCCGATTTACCTTCTTCCATTCGGTCCAGATTGCGCAAACAATATCGTGTTATAAAGCTATATGCTGAATATTGAAAATAGACGTCGTCATTTTTTGTAGCAGCAATAAAGCCAATAAAATTACATTCACTTTCACTTCCTATTCCCGTTTGGTGTGCCATCTCATGGCAAGTGGTCATTGGTATCGAAAATTTAGGTTTTAAAGTGTTGATTTGTGCCTCATTAGTAAACGGATTCAAGTAACCACCAAATCCCATATAACTCAGCAAATATCTTAAAAGCGAAGGTTTAATACTATTGTTTTCGTATTGGAAATCTTTTAGAGGAGTAGGTAGGTTATTATAACCGTTTTTGGCTTTTTCAAAAATTTGTGGGTCTGTATAGGGTATTACAACTGCTGTAGTATCGTTATTCGTAATTTGGTGTTGTAGCGAATTGGTTTTGGCAATCATTGTCAACGTAAAAGCTTCCAATTCTGCCATACTGTATTCTTTTTCAATGTTTAGTTTTTGTTCAATTGAAACGCGGTAATAGTTCATCGCCCACAACAAATGGAAAAAGAAATAGAATACCGACAACCAACTTAAGACTGCGAGTCCATTAGTTTTCCAATTTTTCCAGAAATCAATTCTGTTTTTCCATATCCATCTCAGTAGCAAAAATATAAGAATCACGTAAATGACATCACCAATGGAAAAGGGAATTGCGCCAAAAAGAGTACGATTTAAATGTGCAATTTTGGGGTATAAACCTTTACTGTAATAGTTCTCAATAAATTCAGGGAATAGTGCTAATGTTTTGACAATTACGATCTGTACAAGTAAAAATATTGGAAGTAGGTATTTCGGTTTCAAGATTTTCAATTTAAACGTAAATATAATTAGAAATATAATTTCAACGGGAATATACTTTGTAACTTTGCGACTTTGAACTTTCAAACTAAATTATAATGAGTCAAGAAGTAAGAAACTTAGAGCCGAAAGCGCTTTGGAATAAATTTGCCGATTTAAATGCGGTACCACGTCCGTCGAAAAAAGAAGAGCGTGTTATTGCTTTTATGATGGATTTTGGAAAAACATTAGGGTTAGAAACCATTAAAGATGAGGTAGGAAACGTAATCATTAAAAAACCTGCTACTGCAGGAATGGAAAACCGTAAGACAATTGTGATGCAGTCGCATTTGGATATGGTGCACCAAAAAAATAATGATACCGTTTTTGATTTCGATACGCAAGGAATTGAAATGTATGTAGATGGTGATTGGGTTCGTGCAAAAGGAACTACCCTAGGAGCAGATAACGGATTAGGAGTTGCTACAATTATGGCGATTCTGGAAAGTAAGGATATTCCTCACCCTGCAATTGAAGCTTTGTTTACCATTGATGAAGAAACAGGAATGACAGGTGCAATGGGATTAAAAGGCGGTTTGCTTGAAGGGCAAATTTTATTGAATTTGGATACGGAAGAGGATGATGAAATTGATATAGGATGTGCAGGTGGAGTAGATGTAACCGCAGTAGCTGAGTATGATGAAGAAGATGCTCCTGAAGGATCTGTAGGGTATACGATTACTGTAAAAGGTTTAAACGGTGGACATTCTGGTATGCAAATACACGAAGGTCTAGGTAATGCTAATAAAATTATGAACCGTTTGCTATTTGATGGTTTTGATGATTTTGGATTACAAATCGCTACAATCAAAGGTGGTAGTTTACGTAATGCCATTCCAAGAGAAAGTGTTGCTGAGGTTGTTATTGCGAATGTGTATGATGAAGCTTTTGTTTTTGACATGCAAGGTATTATCAATGAGATAAAAGCGGAATTCAAAACAACAGAACCAAACTTAGAAGTGGTTATCGAAAAATCTGAAACTACGCCTAAAAAAGTTATGCCTCCTATGGCGCAGTACTTTTTAGTACGCGCATTGTATACGGCTCATAATGGAGTTTACCGTATGAGTGCTGATTTTGACAATTTGGTAGAAACATCAAACAATATTGCAAAAGTAACTGTTGGTGGTGGAAACTTAAACATTCAGTGTTTGACACGTTCTTCAGTTGAATCGGCTAAATTTGATTTGGCAAATGCATTGCGTTCTGCTTTTGAATTAATGGGTTGTGAAGTAACTTTTTCTGGAAGTTATCCAGGTTGGACACCAAATCCAAAATCGGAAATCTTAGATGTTTTAAGTGCACTTTATGAAAAACAGAATGGTAAAAAGGCTCATGTTGTTGCGTGTCATGCAGGATTAGAATGTGGTATCTTAGGAACAAATTACCCAGAAATGGATATGATTTCTTTTGGACCAACAATCAAAGGAGCACACAGTCCAGATGAAAGAGCAAGTATTTCTTCTGCTCAAAAATATTGGAATTTTGTATTGGAGATATTAAAAAATATACCTGTTAAATAAGTAATTGAGTTAGAGGCGCAGTATAGTATTGAAAATAAAATACTGCGCTGAAAACTAATAAATCCATTGGATTCGGAATTGGACATTGTTTGTCACGCCAATAGTTTCATCTTTTTCAAGATTACTTACTCCGTAAATGAGACCCGCTTTCCAATACTGTGTTGCCCACCAATTTAATCCTAAGTTATATCGGTTATTGATGCCTCCATGGATATGTTTGGTTTCTAAATTGTTGCGACCTACTCGTGTAAAAAGTTCCCAGGCTCCATACTTTCCAGTTGGTTTTATTCTTCTTGCGTAGGCTGCTTTTTGATCATATGGTCTTTGTTCTCCACTCGCAACATAGCTAGCTGTTACATAATATCCGTTAAATTGCTGTAGACCAAATTCGGTAGTGGAAGTCCAATTGTGTACGTATTCCATTAATATTGAGAAATTCTGTAAGCTCCAAAGTTGTTCCATACTTAAATTGAATTGATGGGAGGCATTCATGTCACCGGTATCAACATAATTGGTCGTTATATTGGATTCATTCTTGTTCTTAAGTCGGATAATATCATTTTTTGCATCTACATATCGAATACCCACAGCAGAATGTATGAATTGTTTACCTTCATTGTTCCAAATGGGAAGTGCTGTAATTCTTGCGGTCATTGTGGTGTTAGTGTTTGCAAAACTTTTATCACTGTCGGGCCATTTTTTAAAAATTCCTCCAGAAGCAGTTAGTCTATTGTTGTAAAAGAAGTGACGGTAAATCACACCATTGTTTCTGCTGTTGAAAAAAGGGTTTAAGAGTCTTTCAAAATGGGGTAGATTGGCTGCGTCACCTACCATCTCATATACAAATGTCTCTTTTATTTTACCTAAAACAATTTCGCTATTATCAGATATTGGGATAACAAGTTTAATATCAGTAAATCCAATATCATTGGATTCAGGTGGTTTATCTAGTCCCTTGTATTCGACACTAATCAGATATTTCCAAGCTCTCTTAAAATTTATATCACCTCTAAACATAATTCTAGCACTTCGAATATCAAATCTACTTTCTTGTTCACCTACTTGTCTTTCACTATCATTATTTTGTATGTTAGCATTATAATCCAAAATAGGAGCAAAGCCTAAATTAAGTGAGAACCATTTGTTTTTAGTTTTGGTCCATTTCATGTTTTTATGCGTTGCATCGGGAATGAAATAGTTTTTTGTAGTGTCGGCTAGGATTTGTGTTTGAGTTTCATCAACCAAATCGGTGTGTTGTGAAAAACCTTTTAACGAAAAGCTAAAGTATAAAAGTAGTAAAACAACTTTTAAAATGGACATTTTTCGCATACCCTTTAATTTTTAAGTGATTAAAAATGGCTTAGATATTTAGTCAGACCAATAGTGTGTTCTTGTTTGTAAAAAAATGATTTATAAGTAAATATAAGAATATAAATGATATGTTTTTTATATCAATTTAAATAAAAATCGTTTGTTATGAACGAGGCTTTTTGGGTAATACAATGGATTCTTTTTCAAAATTAAAAATAGTATAGCAATCCATTATATTATCAATATGATCTAATTTGCAAAGTAGTGTGAGTACCGATTCTAGGCCATCAAAAAGCTTGTTCTTATCGATAGCTTTTTTGTGATATAATTGGCGTAAAGGAAGTTTATAACCACATGCTTCTAAAAATGTAGCTTCAATTTGTAATAACTCGGCTGGGGTATATCCATTAAATCTTCTGCCTAAATTTTGAATTACTAATCCAAGGTAGTTCAGTTGTACAGAACCGTGTGCATCGGAAAAAAACTTCCAAAAATCATTGTTGTCCAGAATATTCCCAACCGCACAATACTTGCAACACTCAGGGTTAAGTGTGTTGTTGTGAAATGCAGTGTATAACTTTTTTATAGCCAAATCAAATCTTTCTGTAGTTTTCATAACCTATATAAGTTGTTAAGGTTTAGCTATAAAAAGTTACAAAAAGCTGTATTTTTATCCAAAAAAGCTGTATTTAAGACCTATTTTTCGGTTTATCGGTTCTTTTTAATATGTCAATTCGATTTCTACCATAACAGATTGTCCACTTGTTAGCTTTGGAATTAAGGCATGATAGGTAAGATTTGGTGCTTCTGAAGCTGCATTTTGAACAAATGTAACCGTTAAGGTAAGATTGTTTGTTTCGCAATCTTTAATCATCTCATAATTGATGGATGTATTCCCAGAGAATAATCCTTTTTTACCGATAACCAAATCGTAATTAGCAAAATCAATATTAGGTTGGCAGTCACCTGTTACTAAAGTATTAAAATCGGTTTGATTGGTTATTACTGTAAAATCATCAGTCAAATCAATTTCCATTTGGTATTTTGTTTCGGTACAACCGTATTCGGTTTCCAAACTTGCGGTAGTAACTACAGTATCGCTACAAGGATTGTCATCATCATCATTACATGCTGTAAATAGGACTATTAAAAAAGCGTAGAGTATGAACTTTGTTTTCATTTTATTGATTTAAAGTGTTGTTTTTCAAACTTATGAAAGTTAAAATTAAAAAAAATCCCGAAAAAATCGGGATTTACTAACTTTAAAAAAATAACAAAAACAATATGGGAAAAATTAAACCAATTGCAGTTAACTTCCAACCACGTCGTTTAAATGTGTGTTTACCATGTTTTACCATCATAGCACCCGTAACGGCTATAAAGATTAAGGAGATACCAAAAATATCGGAAAAGTAAATCCACCAAGCCGAAGTGTTTTTGTGCAATTTCATAGTTTGGCTAATAAATGGAGTTTTTACAAATTCCAAAATTTCACCTTTACCAGTTTTGGTATCAATTTCAACTTCAGTGTTTTCAAACATCATTTTGAACTTGCCTTTACGTACCATATGACGTTTTATTTTATCTTCAATTTGTAATGATTTGGCTAAATTTTCAGCAAATTCATCGTTGATGTCTTTTTCATCCGGAAGTTGTACTTCAATTGCTTTTACATTTAAGGTGTATTTATCGGGATGCCAATTCTCACGGTGATTCATTAAAATACCTGAAAAAGCAAATGATAAGATTAGACCTAAGTAAAAGTATCCTAAATCGCGGTGAAGTGTTCTTGCGTTAATTTTTTTCATCGTTTAAAATTTGTATGTTATAGCTACTGAATAGTTTCTTGGAGCAATTGGGTTTAAACTGTTATCGTCATGAGTATTATAATTCATTTTATTGAGTATATTGCTTAATTTAGCTCTAATACTGAAGTTTCAGTTAGCATCCCATTGTAGTAACGTACTCCATTTTTAAAGGTATTGTTACTACCCAAAGAGAATCCATGGGATGCAATTTCTTTTTGATACCCGCCTGTATTACCTGATATGTAAACTCCATTTGCATTTTTTAGAATGTCATTCATAGAATTTGCTTGTTGTTGTAACGCTTTTTCCGTTACAACAGAAGTAGCCTGTGGTAAGGCTATAGGGGTAATATTAGCTTTTGTGCTGTATATTTTTTATCGGGTTTTTGCCCTTGAATAGTAACTTCATTTAAATTGAACTTTTTTACTTTAACCGTATAGTTTTCGATTGTTAATTCAGTTTGTTTGGTGAAGTTTTCTTGACTAAAACAAAAGTTGAAGTCAAAATCAACGCTAGGGTAGGGATATGAATATTCATTTATTATTTTAATTTTAAATATTTTCTTGTTTTTATTTCTTGCCTTTTTTTGCTTTATTCTTCCGTCCCCACCAAATAAGGAATCCTGTTATAGGTAAAGAAGCTATTAAAAGACTTATAAGAAAGGCAAAAACTTTTCCTGCAAAACCCAATATAGCCCCAGTATGGATGTCATAATTCATGCGGAGTAGGTTATCTGCTATTTTAGCGTTTTTAGTTCTGCCATAAATAGTTGTTACATCAAGCTCTTCTAAGGTGTATTGGTTAAAGTAGCGATAATCAGTTTGCCAGTAAGTACCGTCTCCCATATTGGCATTGGCCGCAATTGGAGAACTACTATTTTCAATAGGATGCACTTCAATGGAACTAGCATTGGGATATTCTTGTTGCATAAAATTCCAAACTTTATCCAAAGGGTCTGATACAGGCTTATCAGTTATTTGTACCGATGTAGGTTCACTATAGATTAATTCTTTTTCTCCACCCATAAGTTTATAATAGCCGTATGCAAACCAAGGAAAACCCCATACTAAACCAGTTATTGCAAATAGTAAAGCAATCGATAGGGTGTAAAAACCGGTTATGTTGTGCAAATCGTAATTTTTGCGTTTCCATTTCATTCCTTCTTTCCATCGAAACCAGAAACGCTGTTGGGCTGCTTTTCTGTTTTTGGGATACCAAAGAATAAACCCGCTAATAATCATGATTATGAATAAAAGTGTTGCCCAAGCAATTACGGTTTGCCCAATTTCATCAGGCAGCCAAAGATAGAAGTGAGCTCTTAAAATAAACCTAAAAAATCCAGTGAATTCGTTCACCGTTTTGTGGATTGCTCCATTGTAAGGATTGATATAGCAAATATCATAGTACAAAGGATCTTCATGATAGAAAATTACTTCAGCGGCCTCTCCTTTACTTTTATACTGAATCGCATGAATGTGCTTATGGGGTAATACTTTTTGACCGATTTCTTTTAAAACCGAAGGTGGTAGGAATTCTTGTTCTTGTGGTGCTACAAAACGATATTCTTCAACGTAATCGGATATTTCAGTTTGAAAAGCGTACAAACATCCTGTAATGGCAACGATGAATACTATGCTACCCGTAATAAGACCTAACCAAAGGTGTATTTGGCGTATAACTTTTTTAAATTTCATGATATTTTTTTTTGATTAGAAAAACTCCCCAAATAACTGAGGAGCTCTTCACAACCATAACTATATTAAACCGACTCTTAAAATTTATAAGTTAATCCCGCAATTAGACTTCTTAATTGTTGAGGTGTAATAGTGGACCAACCTGAGAAGTATTTTTCATTCAAAGCATTATTTAACTTAAGTGTAATGCCAAATTTGTCATTATCATATGAAAGTGCACTATTAATAACAGTATAACTTGGTAAAGCGAAACTTCCTGTTGTAGCTCTATTCAAGGTTAAATATTTACTAGCATAATTTCCACCAAATCCAACACCAAATCCTTTCAACGATCCGTTTTGTATTTTGTAATTGGTCCAGAAGTTAATTAAGTTTTCCGGTCCAGCACTTTCAGGGCGTAAGCCTAGATAACCGCTTTCCGGGTTGTCTTTGGTAACTTCAGCATTATTATGACTATAACCAGCAATTATGTTAAGACCAGCAATTGGGTTTGCGATAGCACTAATTTCAATTCCTTTACTAACCACTTCACCACCTTGAATAGAGTTGTTGTTATTGTTAGGATCGGTAATTACTCTATCAGAAACTGTAATGTTGTAATAACTTGCAGTAAGGGAAAGTTTATCATTAATGAGGTTTGTTTTTACACCAAATTCTAATTGATTGGCTTGTTCTGGGTCGAATGTTTTGAATCGTTGATTGGTACCATCTGCATCTGAAACTTGAATAGGAGCAACATTTTTAAAGCCATTCATATAATTAGCGAAAACCGATAACTTGTTTAAAATGGGTTGGTACACAATTCCGAATTTTGGTGAAATGGCCACTTGTCCATCGTTTACATCTTCATCATTTGCTTGAATAGCAAAATGATCAATACGTAAACTAGCCATTACATTCAAATTGGGTAAAATATTGATAACGTCGGAAATATAAGCACTGTAAATTTCGTTTTGAGCATCTGAATTACCCTCGAAAGTACCTACTAGTAAAGCATCAACTCCTGCTTGAGTTAAATCACCAGTGTCCGAACCATCTAAGATATTCACTACTCCATTACCAACCCATCCTGAGCTGCTGTTTAAAATATTTGATTTAAAGTAATCCAAGCCTACTACCATACGGTTTCTTAATTTTCCAATTGAAAAATCACCTATGAAATTCTGTTGAATATTAGTGGTATAGGTTTCTCCATTTCTTTTTGAAATAAAACGTGTAAAATCACTACCATTGGTGGCATCCCATAAATAAGAATAGTAACCGTTAGCTTTTGTATTACCTCTAGAAAGAGCTGTTTGAGAAGTCCAGTTATCGGATAGTTTAACAAACATCTGAGCCTGTAAATTGAAAGTAGGATTTTCAATGGCTAAATCATTTGAAGTAAATGATTTTTTATACTGGTTTTCAAATGGTGTTATGGAGTTATACGAAAGTGGAGCATTTCTGTTTAAGAAAATCATAGGTGCATTTGCCGAGTTGTTATTTGAAAACTCAGTGTTTACAAGGAATGAAACCCTGTTATTAACCTGATAACTAAGTGAAGGTGCTATAAAAAAAGAACGGTTAAATCCTGCATCTTGAAAGATATTTTGTTTTTGGTAAGCTGACGTTACACGAACAGCTAAATCGGTGTTAACAGGAATATTGACATCTGCAGTTACACGATCCATTCCATAAGAACCGGCATTGTAACTTATTTCACCACCAAATTTTGAATGGGGTCTTTTGGTAATCGTATTAATTAAACCACCATATGAAATCACGCTACTACCAAATAAAGTACCAGAAGGTCCTTTTACAACTTCTACAGTTTCGATGTTTATGGGATCAATTATACCGTTGTTCAATGCAGGAAGTGAGTTGATAAGTGTAGGTTGCACTGAAAATCCTCGCATGGAATAATATTCACCACCATCTCCTCCGCGACCAGTAGATTCCCACAAACGGGTTACTCCAGTAGCATTTTTTATGGCATCATTGAAGGTTGTAACTACCTGCTCTTTCATTAGGCGAGAGGTTACTGAATTGTAAACTTGTGGATTTTCAATATTTTTTAAGGGCATTTTGGATACGGTTTCACTTGAAATTTTATCGTATTTTTTTTCAAGTTTTCCATCTATCACGACTTCTTTAAGTTGCTTAATTGTGTCTTTTTCTTGTTTTTTTATTTCTTGACCTTGTAGGTAGATTGCACTAGCACCTAGAAGTAGGGTTAGGATTTTTTTATTCATTTTATTTAGATTTAATTAAAATAACACAGCAAAAGTAAATTAGGGTTTTTAAATACGCAATATTTATTTAGATTAATTTTAAATAAAGTTTTTAACTTTTTGATAATCAGTAAAAAAAAAGGTGTGGGCTGAATGTATGAAGGGATTAGTTTTTTTGCTAACTTTGCACTCCAAAATAAATAACAGCTATGTTAGATAGATTACAATATGTAAAACAACGTTTTGATGAAATATCAGATTTGATTATTCAGCCTGATGTTATTGCAGATCAAAAACGCTATGTGCAATTAAATAAAGAATACAAAGACCTTAAAGCTTTAGTGGAAAAGCGTGAGGAATATATTAACCTTGATGGTAACATTAAGGAAGCAAAAGAAATTTTAGCAGATGGATCAGATGCCGAAATGGTGGAGATGGCCAAAATGCAATTAGAAGAAGCTCAAGAACGTTTACCACAATTGGAGGAGGAGATTAAGTTCATGTTAATCCCTAAAGATCCAGAAGACGCTAAAAACGTAATGGTGGAGATTCGCGCTGGAACTGGTGGGGATGAAGCTTCAATTTTTGCAGGTGATTTGTACCGTATGTATACAAAATATTGTGATAGCAAAGGTTGGAGAACATCTGTTGTTGATGTAAGTGAAGGTACTTCTGGAGGTTTTAAAGAGGTGGTTTTTGAAGTTTCAGGAGAAGATGTTTACGGTACTTTAAAATACGAAGCTGGAGTGCACCGTGTACAACGTGTGCCGCAAACGGAAACTCAAGGTCGTGTACATACATCAGCTGCAACAGTAATGGTGTTACCAGAAGCGGAAGAATTTGATGTGCAAATTGATATGAACGATGTTCGTATTGATTATTTCTGTTCATCAGGACCTGGAGGACAATCGGTAAACACAACAAAATCGGCAGTTCGTTTAACGCACGTACCAACAGGATTGGTGGCACAATGTCAGGATCAGAAATCGCAACATAAAAACAAAGACAAAGCATTAGAAGTATTACGTTCACGTTTGTACGAACAAGAATTGGCTAAAAAACAAGCGGAAGATGCAACAAAGCGTAATTCGCAAGTAAGTTCGGGTGACCGTTCGGCTAAAATTAGAACGTACAATTACGCTCAAGGTAGAATTACCGACCACCGAATTGGTTTGAGTATTTTTGATTTGGATGGTTTTATGAATGGAAACCTTCATAAAATGATTGATGAATTACAATTAGTGGCTAATACAGAGAAACTGAAAGAATCAGAAGTTTTCTAAATACCTATTTAAACCCCTTAAAATGGGGTTTTTTTATAATTTTTTTTTAAGAACTCGCACAAAAATATACAAATGACTACAGCAGAACTTGTCAATCAGATTAAAGTAAAAAAATCATTTCTATGTATTGGTTTAGACGTGGATTTGAATAAAATTCCACAATATTTATTAGCAACAGAAGACCCAATTTTTGAGTTCAACAAAGCGATTATTGATGCAACGCATGACTTATGTGTTTCTTACAAACCGAACACTGCTTTTTATGAAGCGTATGGAATTAAAGGTTGGCAGTCTTTGGAAAAAACGATACAATATATCAATGCAAATTACCCTGATATTTTTACAATTGCTGATGCAAAACGTGGCGATATTGGAAATACTTCATCAATGTATGCCAAAGCATTTTTTGAAGATTTAAGTTTTGATTCGGTTACAGTGGCGCCTTATATGGGTAAAGATTCTGTAGAGCCTTTCTTAGCTTTTGAAAACAAGCATACTATTATGTTGGCTTTAACCTCAAACCAAGGAGCTTTTGATTTTCAAACTAAAAATGTTGAAGGTTCACAAGGCGAAGGCGAATTGAGTGGAGCTAAAGAGTTGTATAAAACCGTTTTGGAAACGTCAAAAGGATGGAATAACGCTCACAATTTAATGTATGTAGTTGGTGCAACTAAAGCAGAATATTTTACGGAGATTCGAAAAATTGTTCCGGATAGTTTTCTTTTAGTACCTGGAGTAGGTGCACAAGGAGGTAGTTTGTCTGAAGTTTGTAAATACGGAATGAGTGAAAATATAGGCTTGTTGATAAATTCTTCTCGAGGTATTATATATGCATCAAACGGAGAAGATTTTGCAGTTAAGGCTAGAGAAGAGGCTTTGAAATTGCAAACGGAAATGGAAGCTATTTTATCGAATAAATCTATATAATTCGGGTGAAAGTTTTAACGGATCAACTTGGTTTTGAACATAAATTTGAAGCGGTTCCAAAACGAATTGTTTCGCTTGTACCTTCTCAAACGGAATTGCTATATGATTTAGGTTTGGAAGATAGTATTGTCGGAATTACTAAGTTTTGCGTACACCCAGTACATTTTAAAGCTACCAAGACAGTTGTAGGTGGTACTAAAAATGTGAAGTTTGACAAAATAAAGGCATTACAGCCTGATATTATTATCGCAAATAAAGAGGAAAATACCCAAGAGATTGTTGAACAATTGAGTGAAATATGCCCAGTTTGGGTTACCGATATTTACAATATCGAAGACAACAATCGGATGATTGAGGATTTTGGAGCAATCTTCAATAAAAGAACGAATGCCACAAAATGGGTGGATAAAATTAATTTCGCACTAGGTGAGTTTGAAAAGTTCGTTGCTGATAAACCTGTTAAGAAAGCGGCATATTTTATTTGGGCAAATCCTTATATGGTTGCTGGAGGGAATACGTTTATAAATGAAATGTTAAAATTAAATCATTTCGCAAACATATATGAAGATAAAAACGGACGATATCCAGAGGTTGAATTGAAAAAAATGCGACTTGAAGGTGATCCTGATTTTGTGTTTTTATCCTCAGAACCCTATCCTTTTAAAGACGAGCATGCTTTCGAAATTGGACGTTTTACACATCATGCAAAAACGGTTTTTGTAGATGGGGAAATGTTCTCCTGGTACGGTTCACGACTGGTTAAAGCATTTGATTATTTCAAAATCTTACATCAGAAGATCAATTAATACCATAAAAAAAGTCCTGTTTTGCAACAGGACATTTCTTTTTTAACTAACCCTAACCAAAATGAGATATTCATTTATTACTCTGCAAATGTCCGTCTTTTTTTGAAGTTTCTGTGTTAAGGATATGTTATTTATATGTTATTGATTATTAAAATTTTACCTTCTATTTTCCGTCTTGTAAAGCAAAGACTTTTTTAAGTAAATCAGAAGATCTAGAATTAAAGTCTGTTCTAATGTTTTGTTCCTCAACAGCAATCATTTTGAAAACACCATCCATTGCTTTATTAGTGGTATAATCTGTTAAATCCGGGTTTACTTTTTTAACTAAAGGAATACTGTTATATTTCGTTATAATGTTTGCCCAAACTTTATCAGCACCCACTTTTGAAAAGGAATTTTTGATTACAGGGTTGAATTTTGAATACAAGTCTGTTGTGGTAGTATTTTGCAAATAAGTCGTCGCAGCGGTATTGTTACCCATTAAAATGTTTTTGGCATCGGTAAATGTCATTTGTTTCACAGCATTAACAAAAATAGGAGTAGCTTCTTTTACAGCATCTTCAGCAGCACGGTTTAAAAGTTTTAATCCTTCGTCTGCTAAACTAGACATGCCAATGTCACGTAATCCTTTATCTACTTTTTGTAATTCTTCTGGTAATAATATTTTAACAGCTTCATTTCTGTAAAAGCCATCAGTTGCGGTAAGTTTAGTAACTTGTTTGTCAATTCCGTTGTCCAAAGCTTCTTTTAAACCATTGGCGATATCATACTGCGTGATACCGATTCCGGTTCCTTGTGGAAGTTGGTCAATAACTTGTTGCATTTCGGCACAACTTAGTAGGGTGAAAGCTGCTAAACTCAGTACAATTTTCTTCATAATATTTATTTAATTTCATTTGGGAAATCAAATATAATGCCTTTTTTGAAACCACGATAAAATATTAAAATAAAGCCTTTTAAAATTTATTAAATTCGTAAATTGCAGCCTTTAAAAATACATATAATTACACATGGAACAACAACAGCCTTATATTCCTAATAATAAAGTAAGAATTGTTACTGCAGCATCGCTTTTTGATGGTCATGATGCAGCCATAAACATAATGAGAAGAATTATTCAAGCAACAGGTTGTGAGGTAATTCATTTAGGTCATGATAGAAGTGTGGAAGAAGTAGTAAATACTGCTATTCAAGAGGATGCTAATGCTATCGCAATGACTTCTTATCAAGGAGGACATACGGAGTATTTAAAATATATGTTTGATTTGCTGAATGAAAAAGGAGCAGGTCATATTAAAATTTTCGCTGGAGGTGGAGGCGTTATTCTTCCTACTGAAATTGAGGAACTACATGCATACGGGATTGAAAAAATCTATTCTCCAGATGATGGACGTGCAATGGGACTTCAAGGTATGATCAACGATTTAGTGAAACGTTCTGATTTTGCTATCGGAGATGTATTAAATGGTGAAGCAGATCATTTGGCGAATAAAAACCCACGTGAAATTGCGCGTGTAATTTCAGCTGCGGAAAATTTCCCAGAAATTGCAAAAGCGACTTTAGATAAAATACATCAAGAGAACGAAACGTCAACAACGCCAGTTTTAGGAATCACTGGTACAGGTGGTGCTGGTAAATCGTCTTTAGTAGACGAATTAGTACGTCGTTTTTTAATTGATTTTCCAGAAAAAACAATTGGTTTAATTTCAGTTGACCCATCAAAACGTAAAACAGGTGGCGCTTTATTGGGAGATAGAATTCGTATGAATGCGATCAATAATCCTAGAGTGTACATGCGTTCGTTGGCTACACGTCAATCCAATTTAGCCTTATCAAAATACGTAGCGGAAGCGATCCAAGTATTAAAAGCGGCGAAATACGATTTAATTGTATTGGAAACTTCAGGTATTGGACAATCAGATACTGAAATTATGGACCACTCTGACGTTTCATTGTATGTAATGACTCCAGAATTTGGTGCAGCGACTCAATTGGAAAAAATTGATATGCTAGATTTCGCGGATTTAGTAGCCTTAAATAAATTTGACAAAAGAGGTGCTTTAGATGCTATCCGTGATGTAAAGAAACAATACCAACGCAATCATAATCTTTGGGATGCAAGTCCTGATGATATGCCAGTTTTTGGAACAATTGCTTCACAATTTAACGATCCAGGAATGAACTCGCTTTACAAAGCGATTATGGATAAAATTGTTGACAAAACAGGAATTGATTTACACTCTACTTTTGAAATCACAAAAGAGATGAGTGAGAAAATATTCGTAATTCCGCCACATAGAACACGTTATTTATCAGAGATTGCTGAAAACAATCGTAAATATGATGAGACGGTTTTAACGCAAGTTGAAGTGGCTCAAAAATTATACGGAATTTTCAAAACGATTGAATCGGTAAATGGAAATTTCCCTCAAATTGATAAAGCAGGAATCGTTGAATCATCATTACAAATTAACGATTCAAACAAAGATTTCGTTTCGCTTTTATTGAAAGAATTTGACCGAGTTAAAATGAATTTAGATCCTTACAATTGGGAAGTGATTCAAACTTGGGATGAAAAAGTAAACAAATACAAAAATCCTATTTACTCATTTAAAGTAAGGGATAAGGTAATTGAAATTAAAACACACAGTGAGTCGTTATCGCATACACAAATTCCTAAAATTGCATTACCAAAATACCAAGCTTGGGGTGATATTCTAAGATGGAATTTACAAGAAAACGTACCGGGTGAATTCCCATTTGCATCAGGATTGTATCCATTCAAACGTGAAGGAGAGGATCCAACACGTATGTTTGCAGGTGAAGGAGGACCAGAGCGTACCAACCGTCGTTTCCACTATGTAAGTTTAGGTATGCCAGCAAAACGTTTGTCAACAGCTTTTGACTCGGTAACGCTTTATGGAAATGATCCAGACCACCGACCAGATATTTACGGAAAAATTGGTAATGCAGGGGTTTCAATCTGTTGTTTGGATGATGCGAAAAAATTATATTCTGGTTTTGATTTGAGTCACCCAGCGACATCCGTTTCAATGACGATCAATGGTCCAGCGCCTATGTTGTTAGGTTTCTTTATGAATGCAGCAATTGATCAAAATTGTGAGAAGTATATTAAAGAAAATGGTTTAGAAGCAGAAGTTGAAGCAAAAATCAAAGCGATTTATGCTGCTAAAGGAACGGAAAGACCAACTTATAATGGTGCTTTACCAGAAGGTAATGATGGTTTAGGATTAATGCTTTTGGGGGTTACTGGAGATCAGGTTTTACCAGCGGATGTATATTTAGACATTAAAATAAAAACATTAGCGCAAGTTCGTGGTACGGTACAAGCGGATATTTTAAAAGAAGACCAAGCACAAAATACTTGTATTTTCTCAACGGAGTTTGCTTTGCGTTTAATGGGGGACGTTCAGGAATATTTCATTCAAAACAACGTGCGTAACTTCTATTCGGTTTCGATTTCAGGTTACCATATTGCAGAAGCGGGTGCAAACCCTATCACGCAATTGGCGTTTACTTTAGCAAATGGATTCACGTATGTGGAATACTATTTGAGTAGAGGTATGGATATCAATGCTTTCGGACCGAACTTGTCGTTCTTCTTCTCTAATGGAATTGATCCAGAATACGCAGTTATTGGTCGTGTAGCACGTAAAATTTGGGCGAAAGCGTTAAAATTAAAATACGGTGCAAACGAGAGAGCGCAAATGTTGAAATACCATATTCAAACATCGGGTCGTTCATTACACGCTCAAGAAATTGATTTTAACGACATCCGTACTACCTTACAAGCATTATACGCTATTTACGATAACTGTAATTCATTACATACAAATGCGTACGATGAGGCGATTACGACACCAACAGAAGAATCGGTGCGTAGAGCAATGGCAATTCAGTTAATTATCAATAAAGAATTAGGTTTAGCGAAAAACGAAAACCCAATTCAAGGTTCGTTCATTATTGAGGAATTGACTGATTTAGTAGAAGAAGCAGTTTTAGCAGAGTTTGATAGAATTACCGAAAGAGGAGGTGTTCTTGGAGCAATGGAAACCATGTACCAAAGAAGTAAAATTCAAGAAGAATCGTTGTATTACGAAACCTTGAAACATACGGGTGAATTCCCAATCATTGGTGTGAATACGTTCTTGAGTTCTAAAGGTTCTCCAACAGTTATCCCTGCAGAGGTTATCCGTGCAACGGAAGAGGAGAAACAATTCCAAATTAAAACATTGGAAAATCTTCAAAAAGGGAATGCTGAAATGGTTAAAGAACAAATTGCTTTATTACAAGAAGCAGCAATCAAAAATCAGAATATTTTCGAGTTGTTAATGAACGCAACTAAATATTGTTCATTAGGTCAAATTACTTCAGGTTTATTTGAAGTAGGAGGTCAGTACAGACGTAACATGTAATCAAAATAGATTATTCCAATAAAAAAAGCCTTTCAATTTTGAAAGGCTTTTTTGTTGATTGATAAGAATTGTTATTCAACGATAATTTTTTGAACAAATCCATCTTTTGTTTTTAACAAATAGATTCCAGCTGGGTAGTTCATTTCCAAGCTTGAAACATTTTCTTTTGCTGTAATTTTTCGTCCGGTGCTATCAAATAAACTTACAGAAGTTGTAGTGTTGAAGTAAACTACTCCGTTTTTCACAGGATTTGGATAAGCAACAAATTGGTTGGTAGTCCTACTGAAATCAGTACTGTTCAATGTGTTATTCATGATTTGATACACACTAATAGTTGCACTTACTTCATTTGCCATCACGATTAACCCCGTTGAATTTGGACTATCTGTAGGATTGATGTAGATAATACCTTCTGGACCTAAATCGCCACCTAAACCAGTTGTAGTTCTGTTGTTGTTATACGAAACAAATGCAGGTGCTAAAGGATTGGTAATATCGTACGTAATAACGCCTCCAATTCTTTCCAAAGTGATAAAAGCATAAGTAGCGCCATTGATTTGACCAATTGTTATACCTTCTGGCTCTGGACCTTTATTATCACTTCTGTTTTTTAAGTTGTTGTTGTCGTTACTTGCATTGAATAATACGGAATACGTAGGGTCATTTGCAATAATTCTTTCGAAATCATCACCACTATCGTAAACCAATTGTCCTGTTGTAGCATTCCAAATACTGAAAGAACGTGTTCCAAAAACATGAATCTCGTCAAAATCACCATCGTTATCGATATCACCTGATGCATTTGTAACGGTTAATCGACCTAAGTTTACATTCTTTTTTAGAAAATCAGCATTTGGGAAAACGGTTGGATCAAGAACGTAACTGCTGTTACCCACACGGACTTCTTCTGATAAAGCACTATAATCTCTAGCATCACCTTCGTTTGCTGTAACCAAGTATGTTGTTCCTCCAGCAGTATACTGTGCAATTGCATCTGGCATATACATACCTTTTATCGGCCAATTGCTCATAAAAATTTCACCAAATTGATCGGAAACGTCTAAAGTGTTGGAAGCTAAATTGAAATCTTTTAATCCAAGTGGAGTGATAGCTGCAATTTGGTTAGTGGACAAGTTGATTGTAGCAATTGCATTGTTTTCTTGTAAAGTTACCCAAGCCGTTAAACCATCATCTGCAACAGTGATGTATTCGGGTTCAACATCTTTTGATACGGTAGCGTTGATACCGAAAACTCTTAATCCATTTGCTTTAAGTGTTGCCAATTGACTATCAAAAGCATTGAAGTTTAAAGTGGTAACATCAGCTTGTTGAACGTTGTTAAAACCACCTGAAACGTTAATAATTGAAATACTACCTTCTGGATCAATAGTATAATCGTCACTTGGTTGCCCTTCATTAGCTGTTATTACTTTAGTACTGTCTGGAGTAAAAGTAAGCATATCAGGTAATACACCCGCTTCAACAATTGAACCGATAGTTCCGTTAGTATCCATGAAAATTACTTTTCCATTTCCAAAGTTTGCTCCTTCGACAGTTGCAGCTACAATACCGTTTTTTACGGCAATACTAGTCCCTCCAATGCCATAAGTCGATAAATCAACCGATTGAATAGTGGTGATAGCTGCTGGATTTGAAAAGTTTAAAATTTCTATTTTAGAACTTGTAGAATTCATGACAAACAAGCGTTGTGTTGTTGGGTCGTGTGCTACAATTTCAGCAGAGCCATTTGAGTCCACAACATAGCTATTCAAAAATGCTATGTTTAAAGCATTCGATGCTATGGGCGCTTCAGTTTCATCGTCTAAAATATAAACGGTATTTCGTGTTATTCCATTCAATACCGCGTTAGTAGCATTCGAAAGCGCTAAAGTAAAATATTGATCACCTGTAAAAACGGCATCATTATTCAAAGTAACATTGATAGTTTGTGTTGTTGAATTGGCAGGGAAAGTAACCGTTTCATTGGTATAGCTATACGCATTTCCATTTGTAGCGGTTCCCAAATTAGAAGCTACAGCAACGTCAACTGTAACAACGGAAGTTGAAGGAGAGGAAAGGGTAAGGGTAAGCGGAATTGTCCCGTCATTTTCATTTACAATTGTTGTTTCGGTTGCAAAAGCAATAGCGCTTGTCGTTGTAACTTGTGCTTGAATATAAAAGGTAAACAAGTAAAAAAGTAAAGTAAAATTGATTTTCATATAAGTTTATTTTTGTTTCAACAAACTTACTGTCAAGATTATAGGTTGAGGTTATATGAAAATTATCAATTTATTTTGAAAAGATTACGGAATTGTTTTGTTAAAATTAAGAAGTAAAGGAAATGTAAATTTTATGAAATATTTATTTCAAGTGTTTATAAATTGAACTAAAAATAAAACCCTTTATAGCTAAAAGGGTTGGGTGTTTATTGCATAATTTCAGCGAATGCCTCGATGCTTTTTAGTTTGGCTGAAAGCTCGTAAACAGGTGAGGTAATCATGATTTCGTCAATTTTGAAATAATGTATAAATTCCTCAATCTCTTGCTTTACTGTTGCTTGGGTACCAATGAATGAACAAGCTGTCATTTGTTTTACATGTGCTTCTTCCATTTCGTTCCATTGCCCTTCCATCGATGCAACAGGTGGCTCCATATAATTGCGTTCATTTCGAATAATGCCCAGATACATTCTGTAAAAAGAAGTAGCCAAACGCTCGGCTTCAGCAACAGTATCGGCAATAATAACATTGACACAAGCTAATGTTTTAGGTTTTAAACCACTTGTATCACCATTAAAATTTTGATGGTAAATTTCAAAAGCGCGTTCCATTTGTGCGGGTGCAAAATGACTGGCAAATGCATACGGTAAGCCAAGTGAGGAAGCTAAATGAGCAGAGTCGGTACTAGAACCCAGTATCCAAAGCGGCACATCAACGCCTTCTCCCGGAAATGCTCTAACTTTTGAAGTGCTGTTATCCGATGAAAAATACTGTTGTAATCGTGCAACATTCAGAGGGAATTGTTGGGCATTTTCAAAAAAGTTTGGATGTAATGCTTGCGCCGTTAATTGATCCGTTCCAGGAGCACGTCCTAATCCTAAATCAATACGATTTGGGTATAACGAAGCCAATGTTCCAAAATGTTCTGCAATGACTAAGGGTGAATGATTGGGTAACATAATACCCCCTGAACCAACTCGAATAGTTTCAGTTTGTCCTGCAATATGACCAATTAAGACAGAAGTTGCCGAACTTGCAACACTTTTCATATTATGATGTTCGGCAAACCAATAACGACTATAACCCGATTGGTCTGCTAATTGCGCTGTTTTTACAGAATTCTCAAACGTTTGTGTTATGGTATTGTTGTCGCATACCAATGCTAAATCTAAAAAAGAATAGGGTATCATGAATATTGAAGTCAATTTTAAAATGTAAACTTATAAAAAACGAGAGAAAATAGGCGTTATGTTATCAATCCTTTAACATTGAAGATGTTCAGTAATAGTGCTGAAAATTGCGATATTGGAATCTGTTCTATGCCTATTCGCTAAATGGAGAGGCGTATTCCGTCAGAGGACAGAACCCGTTGTAACATAACTAAGCCTGAATAAAAAAAACTACTTTAGGAAATTCGAAGACACGAGCACAAAGTGCGAACTAGTGAAACAATTTTCCCAGTAGTCAAAAAATCTAGGTATTACTTATAACCTATGTTAGCAGAAATGCTTACTTCTTATGCTTTAAATAATAATTTTCCAACCAATTTTTTTCTTGTATTGCAAGTTCTATATCAATTGGAGTAGTACTATAATTTTCAATCTCGGCCAAGCAATCTTTAATTAATTCGCTATCAGGATTTCCATATTCTAATATCAAATGTGCTGTCATAATTGAACAATATATTGATATTCCATTAAGTAACTAGCAAATTCAGATTGTAAATTATTTTCAAAATAAAGTTTAGCGATTTCTACAAGATTTTGATATTCTTTAGTTTTTCGACTTTCAGGATCTGAAGACTTAATTTTTAAGAAATAATACTCTTTGCAATAAAATAAATACGAAGCATTTTTTCTTATTTACGGATGTCCATTCTAATTTCTATTTAGATTATTACGCAAAATTGGCGCATTAATACTAACGGTTTAAGGCTTTGCGTTCGGGCGGGTTTCGGAGCACAAAGTTTCAATTTATTACTAAAGTTTAATAGAAGTACAAAACTCCAAGTTAGCACGTTGGTTTGCCTGACGTAATACCAATGTTACAAGCTACCGTTTTTATCTGTCGTGTTGTTATCAATATTATAAATTTCTTTTGTTGCTCTCAATCGTTATGAACTCTGGTAAATAGTCAGGAGTACAACCCTTTGAAACACTTTGTCCTCTGTAAAGCCCTGTTTTTTCGCCAAGTGCCACGCAACGTTTACGGTTCTTCTTATCATAAACTCCAATCCAGCCCGCTAAAAAGTTCATTGCCCATTGAACTTCTGGCTCTTCTTTTTCTATTTGCGTTTCTATTTTAGATAACAATTCCTCATTATTTGTTGGTGGTTCTTGTCCCATCCATCTTAATCGAGCTTGATAATACCAAAAAATCCTTCTTTGGAGAGATGATGAACTATTTTCCCAAGAATCCATCAAGGCAATAGTCTTTTTGTCCTTCGAAAGTTGATTTGCCATTAACCAGTCAATCAATTGACTTCTTTCGTCTTCTTTTTGCCCTTTAATGTCGTTGGCTAATTTGTCTATGAACTCTTGAGATAGATACTTTTTGTCCATAATAAGAACAGCCAAAAGTCTGGCAAAATGTTTTCCCGTAGACCACAGTTCCAGCGCTAATTCGTGGTCTTTTTTTATAGCAATTGCAAGTTTCTTTATGTCGCCAAGTTTAGACTTGTCATTTAACTGGATTAATATGTTTTCTGCTTTTGACGAATGCTCCATTTCAATTTAGTTATTTGTTTAACGGTTGACTTACGGTTGCTTGTAACGGTCTCGGCTATGAGTAGTTGCGTGGGTTAGCACTTAACTTTGCAAGTACACACCAACCTGAAAATCCGCGAGGATTTTCAGAAGTAGGCGAGAACAAGCAATTACTTATAGCCATTGTTGTAGCCAGTTTTTTTGTTTTTAATTTTTCCCCAAGCCAAAACTTTTACTCCTTTCGAATAATGAATTTTGCTTGGTCGTTCGTTTATTAATTTTTCAAATCTCGGATAATTCAATTCCAATTTTTGTATGTCAATTTCGTTAATTGGCCATTCCAAATGATGAATTTCAAATTCGTTTATCGAATCGTCTGTGTCTTGAAAAAGAGCGTATCTTTCCGTTAACCATTTGTCCAATTCCGTTTTCTCGGTCAGTTCGTTTCCAATTTTAAACTCGATATTTAATTTGTCATTAAATTCCGAATTTTTAGATTTATATATTTTGTCACTCCGGTTTATGTTGGAAAATCTATATGGAAGTTCTGAAATTCCTTTTGCGACTTTACAAGATAAATTTTTCCCGCCTTCAATACTCAAGAAGTAAACTCCAGTTTTATTGTTTGACTTTACATAAGTCCGAATATTTATTTCGTCAAAATCCGATATTGGCGAAAAGGAAGGTAAGTTTTTCGGTCTTATCTTTTCCATTGTAAAGGCAACAACTGAAATCCAAGGTTTTCCCTCAAAAAGGTCGATTTTCAATTCTTTCGGAACGAATTTTTCCAATTCAGTCAATTCGACTTGATAATGAAGAAATATTGCATTATTCCACTCTTGGTAAAATTTCCAATTATCAGTCGGAATTTCCCAAGGTCTGTGTTTTGTGGTATTTAATATTTCTCGGATAGTCATTTTTTCAAATTGGCTACAACGTCCTGCCGGCTTTGTGAAGGCGGGGATTTTTGTTACTGATGCTTACAAATATACCGCAAATTTTGAAAGAAAAAAGCTCAAAAATAGGAGAGAAGTGCATACACCGGCTCTTCCCGATACACACCCAAACCCCGCTTTCACAAAACCGCTGTTAACGGCTGGCTTTCTTATTGATTTACTGTAATTAAAAGATTGCTTTCAAAAATTGCTTTTGGGGAAATAACCAATTCTTCCATTGGAATATTATCACCATATCTTTCTTTCATCTTTTTCTTAACAGTTTCATTTGACAAGTCAAAGTCACTCAATTTTTCCAGCTTTCCAATTTCAATTCCTGTCGAGCGTTTGTAGATTTTCCAAATTAATTCAGAACAATAAATTTTATCGTCACTCCACTCAAAGGTTAAATCGTAATTTTTGCCTTTAAATTTTTCGCCTTCATTTTTCATTTTTTGAAGAGTTTCGTTTGTCAAAATTTCCTCAGCATTTTTCAACCTTTTTATTACATAATGACCATCTTTTCCTCTTGAAATCCATTTGTCAAGTGGTGTAGTTTTTACAGGTTGAATTGCTTCGAAAACATAAAATTTTCCGTTTTCTTTATAAATTATTCCACAATGAGAATACTTTGAGTTTGTAGCAAGTTGAATGGCTTTGCTTTGTCCGGAAAGGGAAGTTTGAAAAATAAGATCTCCGTTTTTAATTTCGTTGTTTTCGACCAGTTTTTTTACTTCTGTTTTAGCTTTTTCAAGATTATATTTAGAGTTAGAAAACTTTTGTTTAATATAAAAGGCACCAATAAAAATTAGTCCCGTAATTCCAAGTGCGAATATTATTTTTCTCATCTTTTTTTATACATAACGTTCTGTCAAGCTTGCCGTTAACGGTCCGCGGCTATAAGTAGTGGCGTCAAACCAAAACCAAGCCATTTCAAATATAAACTTATTTTAGAAAATTCGGAGAATTTTCGGAATATTCCATAACTCGCCATTACTTATAACTGCTGTTATGCATTGTTTTTATATAATTCCTCAAAAATAGGATCCTCAATTATTTTACTCATTTTGTCATTTAGAAGTTTGGTTTCGTTTAATTTGTTCTTTATTTGAGTAAAGCTAATTCCTTTGTTCTTAATTAAATTTATAATAGAATCAATTAATCCACCTGCTACAATACTAAGTAAACTTTTTTCTTTTTTTTGATTAGAAATATACAATTCCAATTCTAAGACACTTAAGTTCGGATATTTGTTAATTAATTTTTGGATAAAATCAGATTTTCTTTCGAAACCTAATTCAGACAACATTTTCAAATTTCTATTATGAATTTCTAAAAATTCAGTAGGAGAATTCACTAGATGTACGTTTTCAGGAAAGTTAGAAATAACGTTCAGAGATTTCAATAAAACACTTTTGTTTGATTCATTCATTTTTTCTAAATAATGCATAACGGTCCGCGGCTATAAGTAGTGGCGCGGAGCCAAAACCAAGCCTTAACAAATATAGACTATTTTAGGAAAATTCGGAGAATTTTCCGAGCAGTCAGAGACGTAGCCATTACTTATAACCGATGTTACCATACGTTTTTATTCACTTATAATGATGTCTAGTTCACTTTTTTTGATAACAATAGTATTTCCCCAAATATCCCCGAG
>NZ_JBHUPC010000009.1:0-668 GCF_042686145.1 Flavobacterium chuncheonense
CTACCGGACTTCCTCCTCTTACGATTAAATGCTCAGTTGAGCATAGTTATCGAGTCTTTTAGAAACCCTATCCAAATCGGATAGGTTTTTTTGTTTTGGGGATATAGCATAATGGTAAACTTAATTAGAAAGGAATCTTTTACAACTGGTAAAGAACTTTTTTTGATTACATGCAATTTTAAAACGAAATGTTGTGTTGGAAGGATTGCTTAAGAGATGATGTCCAGGGTAAACTGAATGAGATAATAAGATGAAATTTTAATGGAGAAGAATAGGAGAGGAAATACATTGCATTATAAAGTTTTAAAAATGACTTTTTAAAATGTAGATAGATTTAATATTGTGATTACAATAGTGGTTCTAGTTGTAGTTGGTTCCATTTATAGTGTGCTTTAGAGTTAAATTAGATTTTAGTTTGTTTATTGATTTTGCTTGTTTCCTCTTGTATTATTACTAAAATATCTCCAGTTCGAGCTATTCGCTTCGACTAACACAACTTTGTTTAAAATTTTCAAATAGAAAAGAGGGGAGTTTTTACTTATTTTAAGGCTAAAAAGGAATTCTTGTTTTATATTTTTAAAGTTTTAAAACCTGCTTATGGTGTAAAGAAGGCTTATTTAGGTGTTAAGCGTAAAAATATTTCGATTTGTAAGTGCTTTATAATCAAA